>MEMM01000084.1:0-5087 GCA_001767925.1 Alphaproteobacteria bacterium RIFCSPHIGHO2_12_FULL_63_12 | reverse complement strand
AGAGCAGCGTGGGATTTGCGCGAGTCAGCTGAGGCAAGGCGAGAGCGAGTACGTCCTGACGGTACCAACCGCGGTAAAGCGTATCGTATGATCTCAACAAGACATGAGAAACTTCGGAAGCGTCTTCTGCTCGCGCGATCCGAATCCTTATAGACGGCATAATACAGTCGTCAGCGATTGAGCAGCTCCCATCGGTCCCTATATTCCTCGGCGACAATCTTACGGAATTCCGGCATCGAGGCCGCGCCTGAAATTTTATCGGCAACATGCTTGCTGGGCACTATATAGTAATCTGGCTGACTATCGCCGTTTAGCATGACAAAAACATAAAAATGGCTCGGACTTACGGTTTTCTCCGCGCGTTTCCCGATCAGCCATCCACGTCGAATTTTCAGACTTTGATCGGTTGTCTTGACTTGAATCGTTCTCACAATCTGGCAGTTGTCGTCAGTTAGTAGAAGATCTGCACCGGCTTGATTGCGCGCCGTCGGCGTCACGTTAAATCCTCGCTGGCAAAGTTCTGCAGCAGCGAAATACATCCCTGCAGAGGCAATTCGATGCACATCGGATTGCTGATTTACCTTTGTCTTTGTCCTCAGCGTACCCAATTGCGTCTCACCCCTTCCCTTTCGTTTTCGTCTTGTTCGGCTCGGCGTTTTTCTCGATGAATTCGATGATGAGTCCGGCGACATCGACGCCGGTCGCGGTCTCGACGCCTTCAAGTCCGGGCGAGGAATTGACCTCCATCACCACCGGTCCGTGGTTCGAGCGCAGCATGTCAACGCCGCAGACATTCAACCCCATCGCCTTCGCCGCGGAAATCGCGGTCGAGCGTTCCGCCGGTGTGATCTTGATCTTTTCGGCCGACCCGCCGCGATGGAGGTTCGAGCGGAACTCGCCTTCCCGGCCCTTGCGTTTCATCGAGGCGACGACTTTCTCGCCGACGACGAGGCAGCGAATGTCTTCGCCCTCGGCCTCCTTGATGAATTCCTGAACGAGGATGTTGGTGTTGACGCCGCCGAAGGCCTGAATAATCGATTCCGCCGCGCGTTCGGTTTCGCCGAGAATAACGCCGATGCCTTGCGTTCCTTCCAGAAGCTTGATGACGACCGGCGCCCCGCCGACCATCTTGATGACTTCTTCCGCGTTCGACGTCTTGTGCGCGAACACCGTGACCGGCAGCCCGATCCCCTTGCGCGCCAGCAATTGCAGCGAGCGCAATTTGTCGCGCGAGCGGGAAATGGCGACGGATTCGTTCGCCGGATAAACGCCCATCATCTCGAACTGGCGCAAAACCGCCGTGCCGTAAAACGTCACCGAAGCGCCGATGCGCGGAATGACCGCGTCATAGCGCGGCAGGTCTCGTCCCTGATAATGCACCGATGGGCGATGCGAGGTGATGTTGATGTAGCATTTCAGATGATTGACGACCTCTATTTCATGGCCGCGCGCCGTCGCCGCCTCGACCAGGCGCCGGTGAGAATAGAGCCCGGCGTTTTGACACATCAGGGCGAGCTTCATCGGTATCCTCGAATGAAATTACCGGCCGAGAAGGAAAGATCGCGCCGGTCGAATGATGACATTTTTACGCAAGGCGTCGCGGCCGATCAGCAGGCGAAATTCCATGTCGTCGCGGTTGGTCAGCGACAATTCGATCGGACGCTCAAGGTCTCCTAGCCGCAACACCGCCATGATGACAATCCGCATCTGTTCGGCGCCGTTGGAGCTGCGGAACAGCCGCCGGTCGTGGATCGGCGCAGTGCAGAAAAATTCCGGCCGCCGCTTTTTCTGGACCGGATGGAGGTAGAACTGCACGAACGGCCGGCCGTCGATTTCGACCTCGCGAATCCGGAAGGCGTGAATGGCGGAAGTCTTCGCGCCGGTGTCGATTTTCGCCAGTATCCGCCGGTCGCACAGCGCCGGCAAGTCGACCCATTCGCGCCAGCCGATTTCAAGGGTTTTTGCAGTATTCTTGCGGGTCTTTACGGTTTTGGATTTCTTTATCTTGTCGTTCATACGGCGACGCCATGTCGCGCGCGCTTCCCCTCCCCCGCCTGCGGGGGAGGTGTCGCCGAAGGCGACGGAGGGGGGACATCGAAATTTTTCTTATCGGCAGATAAGGCGCGCCCCCTCAGTCGCGCAAAGCGCGACAGCTCCCCGGCAAGCGGGGGAGCAAGGCCGCGTTCAGATATGCAGCGCATGGCCGAGCGTTCTGAGCGCTGCTTCCTGCAACGCCTCGCCCTGCGTCGGGTGCGCGTGGATCGTGCCCGCGACATCTTCAAGCCGCGCGCCCATTTCAAGCGCCAAGCCGAAGGACGCGGACAGTTCCGACGCGCCGCGGCCGACCGCCTGCAGCCCCAGGATGAGATGATTGTCCTCGCGTGCAACGGCGCGAATGAATCCTTCCTCGGCTTCCATCGTCATCGCGCGGCCATTCGCGGAGAACGGAAAAGTCGCGGTCTTGATCTTGTGGCCCGCCGCTTTCGCTTCCTCCGGCGACAATCCGCAGGCGACGATTTCGGGATCGGTGAAGCAGATCGCGGGGATCGCGACCTTGTCCCAGCGGCGATTGTGACCGGCGACGATCTCGGCGACCATTTCGCCCTGCGCCATCGCGCGGTGCGCCAGCATCGGCTCGCCGGTGACGTCGCCGATCGCGTAGACGCCACGCATCGAGGTCTCGCAACGGTCACTGATCTTCAAATGCCGCCCGTCCATGTCGAGCGCGAGTTTCTCGCGGCCCCATCCTTCGGTCAGCGGTTTACGGCCGACGGTGACCAGCACCTTGTCGGCGGGAATTGACTCCGTCTTGCCGTTCTGTTCGATCTCAAGCGCCTTCCCGTCTTTGGAAAGCCCCTTCGCCTTCGCGCCAAGCATCACCACGACGCCGAGATCCTTGAGGCGTTTGGCGACCGGCTTCGTCAACTCGGCGTCATAAGTCGGCAAGATGCGGTCCATCGCCTCGACGACCGTCACCTTCGAGCCGAACTTCGCAAAAGCGATACCGAGTTCGAGCCCGATATAACCGCCGCCGACGATGGCGAGATTTTTGGGCGGCGCGTCCAGCGCCAAAGCACCGGTCGATGAAATCACATTGCCGGCGAATTTCAGGAAGGGCAGCTCGACCGGAACCGAGCCCGTCGCGATGACGATGGTCTCCGCGCGGATGCGGGTGACGCCGTCGGCGGTCTTCACATCGACCGTCTTGCCGTCAAGAAATGTCGCCCAGCCCTTGATCGTTTTGACTTTGTTCTTCTTCAACAGCCCGCCGACGCCGGTCGTCAGCCGTTTGACGATGCCGTCCTTCCACGCGACGGTCTTTGAAAGGTCGAGCTTGGGTTTTCCCGCCGAAATGCCGAGCGCGGAGGAATTGGCGAAATGCGTCGCCTTCTCGAATTCGTCCGCCGCATGGATGAACGCCTTCGACGGGATGCAGCCGACATTGAGGCAGGTCCCACCGAGCGCTTCCGCGTCGACGACAATCGTGTCGATCCCCAATTGCCCCGCGCGAATGCCGCAGACATAGCCGCCCGGCCCGCCGCCGATGATGAGGAGTTTGGTGGTGAGGTCGGTCATCGACTAATTCCTATTTAGTCCTGTTAAGTGGCGTTCTCGCCAGAAACGCGATGCTTTTTTCATAATTTCCGCCAGCATCAATTCGTGTGACTTCGTCGACCGGCACCATTATTCTCGCCGAGTCGCGGCCGCTGATTGATCCATATTCTTTAATGATCACAGCGCTTTCATCCACTTCTTCAAGCTCACCAATAAAGCAAACATCACCATCCATGCGCTCAGTGTGGAGCGTCACATGTCCGCAGGAGTTCTGCACTGACTGAATCAGATTCTTTAGGTTCCCGATATCCACAACCGGAATGAAAGGCGCTGAAGAATTCCGCTCAATTAACTGCGTGATTGAATTTAGCGAATTGCTCTCCCACCTTACGCGAGTAACGTCGCTCGCAAAAATAATCGCTGCGCCATTCTCATTCCCAAAATCGTCAAAAAGGCTGAGCAGCAAGAATTCTTCATTGTGATGCGAAATCACGCCAGTTAGCGCGTCGCCACTCAAATAATCCCGAAATACATCGATTACCCGGCCTTCGGCGCTTAATCGTTCGAGGGTGGACGTTAACACGCTCATGTCCGAGCCCTAATCCTCAATAAAAATCATCGCCGGGTTTTCGAGCAGCGTCTTCACCCGCTGCACGAAAACGGCGGCGTTCCAGCCGTCGACGATGCGGTGATCGAAGGCGCACGACAAATTCATCATCCGGCGCGGCACGAAGGCCGATCCGTCCCAGTGCGGGCGCACCTGCATCTTGTTGACGCCGACGATCGCGACCTCCGGGTGATTGATGACCGGCGTGGTGACGATGCCGCCGAGCGCGCCCAAGGAAGTGATGGTGATCGTCGAACCCGATAGTTCCTCTCGAGTCGCGGTTCCTTTTTTCGCGGCCTCGGCGAGGCGCGCGACTTCCGCCGCGCAGTCCCAGAGCCCCCGCGCCTCGACATGGCGGACGACGGGGACGACAAGGCCGCCGTCGGTCTGCGCAGCGACGCCGATATGAACGCCGCCATATTGGCGGACGACGCCCGCTTCATCGTCGAACAGCGAATTGACCTGCGGCTGATCCTCGATCGCTTTCGCCATCGCGCGCATCAGGAAAGGGAGGATCGTCAACTTCGGCTGATCCGGTTTTTTCCCGGTGTTGAGTTTGGCGCGCAGATCTTCCAGCGCGGTGACGTCAACTTCGTCGACATAGACGATGTCGGGAATGCGGCTGCGCGAGATCGTCATCTTCTCCGCGATCTTGCGGCGCAGGCCGATGACCGGAATTTCCTTGACGCTCGTATCGGCGCCGCGCCCGCGCGCGGCGAGCGGCGCCGCCGACCCGACGTCAAAATAAGTGTCGAGATCTTCGTGCGTGATGCGCCCGGCGGGGCCGGTGCCGGCGACGCGGCGCAGATCGACGCCGGCGTCGCTCGCGCGCTTCCGGACGGCCGGCGAGGCGAGCGGCTTTTCGCCTTCCTTGCGCGGCGCGCCTCCCTTGTTCCCCTCTCCCGCGCGCGGGAGAGGGGTTAGG
>MEMM01000083.1:5244-5820 GCA_001767925.1 Alphaproteobacteria bacterium RIFCSPHIGHO2_12_FULL_63_12 | reverse complement strand
AGATCGTCTCAGCGACAGCCGCCCGTGAGTGGGCGTCCGTCCAGCGCGCTCTCTCGACGCTCAACGCCGTCGCGGCGGAGGCGGGCGCTTGGGTCGAAGCCGCCGTCGAGCGCGTCGATGCACTCGTTCCAGACGATGTCGACAGGTATGACAGCGACGACATCCCGCCGCACGTCGCCTCGCTGCTTGATGTCAGCGTCTACCTCGACGATTTCCCAGTCAGCGCGTACAGCGCTCCGCACGAGACGGAGGGTAACCCGTTCGTGACGATGAGCAGAGAGGTCCTGCTTCAGGATCCCGTCGGCGACGACGCGACCCTGGTCGATGATCTCAGGGCGATTGGGAGCTGAGCGGGGTCGTTAAGTTCCACGGCATGATTGCCGGCAGACCATCGATCACCAGTTATACCCGTCTTGGCAGGATTTCTCGACAAGCGTGATAGGATCATCGACTTTGCGCTGACGCCTGAGGGGCGTCGACAGCACAGCAGGGGCGAGCTTCGGTTCGCGTATTGCGCTTTCTTCGACGACGAGGTCGATTACTCGCCCGTCCTGTCGAACAGCGGTTCACTGACAC
>MEMM01000083.1:0-5203 GCA_001767925.1 Alphaproteobacteria bacterium RIFCSPHIGHO2_12_FULL_63_12 | reverse complement strand
CAGCGGCTCGCTGACGCAGGCGGAGCTGTCGTCGTCGCGTGACCGCCAGACAGAAGAAAGCCTCGTCATGGAGCCGTTCTTCATGCCGACGCGCGCTGTGAGGGTCGATTCGCACGATCCGTGCGCTCCTCGACACGTGCTCTTCACCGCTCCTCTTGGCGTCCAGGAGCTTCCGCGTCTCCGTCTCACGCCAGATGTCACGGGAAGCACCGTCGTCGTCGAGCGCGAGCGTGTCCAGTCGGTCGTCGTTCACCGGACCGCCGACGGTCGTGTCCTGTCGTCTGAGCAGCCCGTCGACGTCTCCATCTCCAGCGTCTCGACGACCGCCCTCGTCCTCGACGCTGAGCCCGTTGGGGTTCGTCGGGCTGCTGGTGTTCGTCTCGAGGTCTTCGTCAGCGGCTCTGACGGTCTCACACCTGTCCGCCCGCTCAGAGATCTCCATGACGATCTTTCGTTTGGTCTTGACCTTCGTCTCCTGACTGACGATGAGATCGATGCGCTTCTTTCGAGCAGGCTGGTGCGTCGTTGACATCACGAAGGGGCGGAACGCCCACGGCGACAAGCTCGCCGACCGTCGATGAAGTGGCTCGAAAGGTCGGTGAGAGGATCGCTCGACCCACATACACGAGGATCGCGCCGACATCGACGACCGTCGTCGCGTCGGAGTCGATCGTGGTTCTAAAGACGTCAGCGACGACCGCCGCGAAGACCGCCGAGCTGGCGCGCGACCGTCTCGCTGATATCGCGGCTCTGTTGGCCTCGCCGGCGACGTTGCCGGCCGCCGTCCCCGTCGTCACGCCGTCTCCAGCCCGTCGTCGACCCGTTCCAACTGTTCGTCCACCGACTGACGTCGCCGCGGTCGTCGTCGTCGATAAGGATGCCGGCGTCGTCGATGCGATGTGCGTCGACGTTAGGTTCTTGCTGGTCGAGCCCGCGCGTCTCGTGCGCGTCATGCGGTCGGAGGACCGTGCTGGTGTCGACCCTCCGTCGCTCAGCGTCTACGGAGCCGACGCTCTTCGTTCCCTCCGTGGATCCTCCAGGTCGAAGGGCGTAGAGGCCCAGGTGAAGCACGAGACAGCCCTCCGTGTGGACGCTGTCGCCGCTTCAGTGGTTGACAATGTGGCGCTTGATCCGACGACCGGGCTTCGTGTCTCGCGCGATATCGATCAAGCTGTCGATCCGTCGAGATTGGGCGATCGAAGCGTAGAGGATGATCCGGCGACGCTCCGTCGAGGTCGGCTCGCGCGGGACGTTGATCGCGGTGAGCGTTCCGGACCGACGAGTTTCGTCGAGATCGCGTCGTTTTCACCGGGTCGAGCCGTCGGTCGGCACAGCGTCCGTGACAAGACGGTCATGTTCGGTCGACGGTACCGCTATTTCGTCGCGGTGGAATCGTCGATCGGTCAGGTCCGCTCACGTGTCGTCCACGTCGATACGTTCCCGCTCGATCCGCCAGCGACGCCTGAGGTTCACGTGCGCCACGATCGCGGGCGCGTCTCCGTCTCGATCTCATCACCCGTCGGAAAGATTCCTGAGAAATATGAGGTCTTTCGACGTGTCGACGCTGTCGGCTCGTCCGCTCCGCCGCCAATCGGGGCGCTGTCGCTCGGCGGCCGTCCCGGGTTCATCCTCGAGCGCGTCGACGCCGACAGCGCGGCTGGTTTCGCGCTCGTCGGCGAGGCGCTCGCCGCGTCGAGCGCGAACGGCGGCGGGACGATCTACGATCACCGCGCGCCGCAGGGCTCTGCGCTGACGTACCGCGTCTACGCTGTCGATTCATTCGGCAACAAGTCACCGACGCCGGCCGACGTCTCTGTCGAGATCCCTGAGGACGGTCGCATTCGATCGCGCCGTGTCGTTCGTCCGACGATTGACGCTGAGCTCGATGGAAACTCAAAGAACATCAGGATCACCGCGCGAGCCAATGATCCGCGTGCGTCGGCTGTCGTCGTCGAGCGCCGCGACATTACCGCCGGCGGCCCGCGTTTCGCGTCACCAGCGTCGCCGTCGTGGACGACGTTCGGGTCGCGCTCACCGTTCTCGCTCGATCGCGATCCGAGGCTCTTCTCGGAGGTAGACGGGTGGGTTGGATTCCTCCAGACGACCTCACCATCTGCGTCGCTTGTGCTCGACGACCGGGTCGTCGCCGTCGATCACGTCTATCAATACCGCGCCAAGACGATCGACCGTGTCGGCTGTGAGAGCTGGTCGTCGTTCTCGCGCCCTGTCTTCGTCCACAGGGACCCAATCGTCGATGCTCCTGTCGGGTTGTCCGCGGTGCTTGAGGTCGGTTTGAGCGGGTCAGCGACAGTGGTCGTGTCGTGGGCGGCAGGGACACTGAACATTGATCCGTACGAGATGGTTGGAAGTCGTGAGAAGCTGACAGACACAGCTGTCCGTTCGCTCTATCAGGTCGAGCGTCGACGTCCGACTGAAGAGGTTTGGGCAGAGTTTCCGCTTCAGGACGCGACCGTCCTTCACGATGTCGTCGGCGACCACCGGCCGCAGCACGTACCGCCTGCGCCGACGCTCGGCGCGACGTACCTCTACCGCGTCGTTGGGATGCAGTCCGGCGGGCTCGTCAGCAACCGCACGCAGCCCGTCGAGATTGTCGTCGAGCGTCCCGTCCTCCGCCCGATCGATGTCCGCACCGTCATCCGTAGCGACGGCACCGTCGTTCTGAACTGGAACACGCCCGTCGATTCCGAGATCGTCGACGGTTGGGAGGTCGAGCGCGACGACGGGTCGGGGTTCACGTCGATCGCGTCGGTCGGACGTGAGGCGAGCCGGTCGCGGTCGCTGTCGCTTGAGCTCCGCGGACAGCGCCGTCCGTCGTCGGAGTTCACCGGCCAGCATTGGCTCGTCGATCGACCGCCCACAGGGTCGTCGAAGTGGAGGATCAGAGCACGAACGCGCGTCGGGACGCGCAGCGGATGGGTCGAGACGGGAGTCGCCGTTGTCGGATAGAGCCGCCGTCACCGACCTCGCGGACGCGATGCGTCCCGTCCCGATCGGCGACGATGCCGTGTCGCGCTATGCATCGGCCGCCGCGCGCGCAGCGCTGTTCGTTGGGTCACAGGCGTGGTGGGACAAAGGCGAGACGATCTCCAAGGCGCTCTTTTTTCGGTCGGCGGTCGACGCGCGCATCAGGGAACTCAATAGCGTTGTCAGCGTCGCGGTTGCTCTTGGCCAACCGGTCGTTGAGAACCCGTTCGTGACTGTCGCGCGGCTTGAACAGACGATCACGAGGGCTGCGTTCGAGCAGGTCACGTGGTCGGACGCGGTCATTATGACGATCGCTGCCGACGTCCGTCGGTTGTCCAAGATCGCCGACGACATCATGACAGGAGCGCTCGTTCCGCTGGGCGGTCCTGGGATGTCGAGCTTCACAGCGTATCCGACCGACGTCACCGTCGACGGCGCTTCGATCGCGGCCGCGCAGACTGAGGCCCTCCTCGGACGCCTCGACTTCTCACATCGACGTCCACGCGTCGTCTGTACCGTCGAGCGGCCAACTGTCGACGGTCGACCTGGGTGCCTCGTCGTCTGGCGCCGTATGCCCGATATCGACTTCGTACGCGTCACGCGCGTCGACGTGATCGACGACGTCGCGGTCGTCCGGACGCTGACACGGACAGAGGTCGACGATGAGACCCGAGCGCAAGCCGATTACCTCTCTCGGTGGGTCCTGCCGTTCTATCCGTCACTCTCAGCGCAGGAGCTGTCGGTGTTCTGGGATCAGGACGTCACGTCACACTCGATGTTCACGTACACGATCCTTGGACTGCAGACGAACAGGGCACTGCAGGACGTCGTCCCGTCCGGGAAGATCGTCGTCGTCCAGCCGACCGCCGATCTCATCGCTCGTGTCCTCAAGCGCATCCGGGCGTCGGCTCCGCTCATCCAGAGCGTCGGACGCAATGACCTCGAGCGCGTCGACATCTCTGCCGTCTCATTCTATCCGTCGCTCGCCGCCGTCATCGTCGGTGACGAGATGTTCGATTGGGTCCTCGCGGCCGCGACGTATAGAGCCGCGACGGCCGCCGGCCTCGCTGACGACGTTCGTCGTTCTGTCTCATTGGTCGGGGCTAGTGGCGACGTCCTCACCGCAGTCGCCGCTGGCGGCCTCCTCCGCTCTTTTGAGGATGTCACGGCGGCTGCCGAGAGCTACACCGCCGCGGTGGCCCGCGTCGGCGTCCAGCGCGCTGTCGCTGCCGTCCTCTCGTCCGTCGGCGTCCTCGACTCGTTCGGCGGTGACGCTCTCTCGGAGCTGCTGTCACGAGTCGATCCGGAGACTGCGATGTACTCCCGTGGAACCGAGGCGATCTTTCCGACGACGACCATCCGTGGCGCCGATGACACGCTCATCGCTGACGCGGCTGCGACCGACGACATCGTCTCGGGTGATCCTGCACAGTACGTTGATCGCAGCAGCGTCGGTTCGCTCGTCGATCTCTCGACGCCGCGTGGCCTCGGCGTCTTTCTCCGTGACCTGTTCGCGGTGGCCCGATGATCGACCCGCGTCGCGTTTCATCGCGAATCCCACGGACCAGCGTCGCTTCATCGTCGACCACGATCGATCCGGGCGACGTCGGCGACAGGCCGAACGCTGATCGCGGGCTCGTTCGCTCATTGACGTCGCGGCGCGCGCCGTTCGCGACGTTGTTCGATGCGCTTGATCTCACCGCTGAGGTCAGGTACAACTTCTACACGCCTGACGAGCGGACGAACGATCGTGAAGAGGTAGCGGGTCGTTCTGCCGACGCGCTACCGCGCTGCGTCGTCCTTCGATGGCGTCGCGCTCCAGACGTCGTCGTCCAGAGTCCCTCAGCTCCAACCGTGACGGGACGTCCGCCGACACCGGCGCCCATCCGCGGCTCGATGCCCGTCGCTGGTGCGCTCGTCGATCTCGGCATGAAGACTGAGATCGATCTCGCTGTCGTCAACCTCATCACAGAGATCGTCGAGGGCGGCACAGCGACCGCAGCTCTCGATCCGTCGACGGTCGAGCCGATCAGGGCCGAGGCGGCAGCAGAGGCTGAGGAGACTGTGTTTCTCGTCGAGCCCCCAGCCGACACGAGCTCGTTCATCGAGCTCATCGAACGCACCGCCGATGAAGCGGAGCTCGTCGCATCGTCGATCGATGGCGTCGTCGTCTCGCGTCGCGACGGGAGCGTTAAGAGCCTCGTCGGCTCCAGTCCTG
>MEMM01000082.1:5244-5953 GCA_001767925.1 Alphaproteobacteria bacterium RIFCSPHIGHO2_12_FULL_63_12 | reverse complement strand
TACATTGGTGCCGACATGCTACTCCGACCGGCATTCGGCAATGCCGGTGTGTGGTCCGCCTTCCTGATGATGTACGTCTTTCGCGCGGCAGCGCTCGGTGTCTACCTGCCGGGCATGCTCAGGCGCATGTCTCCGCCAGTTCCCGGTTGATACGGGCGGCGAGCCCTGGTCCTTCATAGACCAGAGCCGAGTAAAGCTGCACCGCGTGTGCGCCGGCGGCGAGTTTCGCGCGCACATCGGCGGCCGAGGCAATTCCGCCCGCGCCGATCAGGTCAAACTCGCCTTTCAGTGCACGGGCGAACTTTGCAAGAACCTCCGTAGACAGATGCATCAGCGGCGCGCCGGAAAGGCCGCCCGCCTCGCCCTTGTCTGCACTCATCAAGCTCGCTGGTCGCGCAAGTGTCGTGTTCGAGACGATGAGGCCCGAGAGCCACGCCCCGTCCCCGCGCACAACGGTGCAAATATCGGCGATCGCCTCATCGTCAAGGTCCGGCGCCACTTTGAGGAATACCGGCTTGCCATTTCTGTTCGCCGCGCCGCAGCGCGCGAGCAGCTCCGTCAGTAACGCCTTGTCCTGCAATCCGCGCAGGCCGGGGGTGTTGGGCGAGGAGATGTTGATGGTCACATAGTCTGCATACGGACTGACGGCTTCGATACCGGTCACATAATCCCGCGCGCGGTCATCGCTGTCCTTGTTGGCGCCGACATT
>MEMM01000082.1:1513-5223 GCA_001767925.1 Alphaproteobacteria bacterium RIFCSPHIGHO2_12_FULL_63_12 | reverse complement strand
CTCAACGAAGCCGAAGCCGAACCTCGCCATCGCTTCGGGCGCGTCGCAGTTCTTGTCAAACCCGGCGGCGAGCCCGACCGGTGAAGCAAAGCGAAGGCCGGATTTTGGCAATGTCACGGCAAGGCCAGCCGGAATCTCCGGCGCCCTTGCCGGCACACCAACGCCTTTGCTCAGCAGGCGGACCGTTGCCACGTGCGCCGCTTCAGGAGGCAGCATCTTCAGGAAATGCGCACCGATTTCCGCGATCATCAGAAATCCCCCGGAATCAAGGGCGCGCCGTCCGGCCCCGGCTTCAGCCAGATAGCGGCTTCGGCGCGCGTGATTTCGAGCGGACCGTAAAGGTGCGGGAACAGGTCGCCGCCCCGGCTCGTCTCCCATCGCACGTCGCCGAGCCCGTCGAGGCGGAAGCGCAGGAGACGAACGCGCGGGTGGCCGGAATAATGGCGCCGCGCGGTTTCCCTCACCTGCGATCCGGTCGACAGATGCACATACCCGTCCGCAAGGTCGAGCGCAGTCGCGGTAACACCCGACACTTCGGCTGCAAGCCAATCTTCTTCGGTCAGCAACTTGTAGACAGGTTCCGCGTTCATGATGAGTTCGTGTCGCAGGCTTTGCGCGGCTGTGCAATCATGTGCGTGGACGCACTTTGGAGCAGGCTCGATGGCAAGAAAGCTGGCGGTAGACCGCGAAGTGCTCGGCGCCGTCCGGCTTGAAACCGGGCGGACGGTAGATGAGGAGCTGAAGTCTATCCAGGCGATGGCGCGGCTGCTTGATTCGCGGTTTGAACTCATGGGTATCCGTTTTGGTGCAGATGCAATTGTCGGCCTCGTCCCGGTGCTTGGTGATGCCGTGACCCTACTTGCCGGGTCGGCGGCGCTGGCAACGTCGATGCGGCTTCGCCTGCCCTGGCATGTGCATGCGCGGATCGCTGGAAACCTGGTGACCGATGCGGCGATCGGAGCGGTCCCTTTGCTTGGCGATGCGTTCGACCTGTTCTTCCGGTCTCACAAGCGCAACTTCCGGCTGGTCGAGCGCCATGTGCTGAAGCGAGCAGCGGCGCAGTCGAAGACTTCCGGCTAGACCGGCTTGGCGTTGACGGTGGAGGCGCGGGCCATCGTCCAGACGCCGTTCTCCCCTTCGCAGGCGGCAAAGCGGCCGCGTTCCTGGCCCGGGAAGGCATAGGCGACATCGCGGCACATCACCTTCACGGTAACCTCAGCCTGCTGCATATAAGCGCGCGTCACCATTCCGTCCGTGGACGGTGAATAACCGATCGCCTGGATGCTGGCGGTGACCGGATCAACCGGGACGGTTTTCTCGAAATGGATCAGCAGCGGGCGCCCGTCCGGCGTGGTCAATTCATGGTGCGTGCCGTCGCCGCTGGTTTCCACAAGGCGCAGGAAGTCCGACTTCAGTACGCCGAGCGCCGCGGAATCCAGCGTATGGCCGGCAGTATACTCGGCGCGTTCTGCGATGAAATCATCGACCGGACGAGCGCCCAGCGGGCGCACTTCCGGCGGCGTCGCCGAGAGCGACGGCGGCGCGGAGCGCGTCACCGGTTCGCCGAGACCAGTATCGACCGATGCAACGAGGGTGGTGTTAGCCGGACGCGCCGGCTTGAGCGAAGCGCGGCCGGGCGGATTGGTCCAGACCCGCGGTGCCGGCTCAGCGGCGGCGACCGCTGCGAGGCGCGCGGTTTCGGCGTCCGCAAGGCGTTTCGCCTCAGCGTCGGCCAATTGCTTGGCTTCAGCAGCTTTCTGCTTCGCGGCGAGATCCGCGAGCCGTTTGGCCTCAGCATCGGCAGCGCGCTTGGCTTCGAGGTCGGCGAGGCGTTTGGCTTCGGCCGCTTTTGCGGCGCTGGCAGCTTCGGCGTCCGCAAGGCGCTTGGCTTCAACTTCAGCGGCCTTCTGCTTTGCCGCAATGTCGGCGAGGCGCTTCGCCTCGACTTCGGCGGCGCGCTTGGCCTCAAGCTCGGCGACGCGCTGTTGCTCGGCGGCCGCCGCAGCGGCGCGGGCGGCTTCCTCGGCGGCGAGACGATCAGCTTCGGCCTTGGCCGTTGCGGCGTCCTGTTCGGCTTTCAGTCTGGCGTCGGCATCAAGTTTCGCCTGGCGCATGGCTTCTTCCGTAGCCAGACGATCCTTCAGGCGCGCATCGATGATTGCCGGGCTCCCGGTGGAAGCTGGCGGTTCGGCGGCGACGCGCGCGGCTTCCGCATTGGCGATGGCGGCGGCGGCGGTGCGGTCTGCATCGACCGAGGCGAGGCGCGCCTCTTCCTTTTCGGCGGCCTCAAGCTGGGCAAGACGGGATTTGAGAAGGTCTGCGGTGCCGCGATAATCGAACCAGGGCGTCGTTTCGGCCCCGGCCGGCGTGGACGCCTGTTCCACCGCGGCAGCCGAGACGCTGGCGGCCGGGACGGCAAGATCAGCGCTGGCGAGCGTCAGTGTCTGGTCGTCATCGGTATCATCCGTGGGCGCCTTGTTGCCGAGTGCATTCTCGGCCGCCATGACCGACAGGCCGGCAAGGCCCAGAACGGCGAGGCCGGCGAAGGCGAATTGCGAGAAGTCGCTGATCCGTCCGAACAGGCCGCCGCGATCATCCTCGTCATCATCGTCCCGGTTGCCGGCGCCGCTGCCCGGCTTGATGACCGCAAGGCCGCCGGCAGTGGCGGCGATTGGAACCAGCGGCGCCTTGTTGGCCGGACGGCCCGGCACCGGTGCCTTGCGCAGGGCGCGGACTTCGGAAATGGCGTGCTGGGTGACCGGGCCGGCGGAGACCGGGCCCGAATGGGTGAGGATCGACAGGGTCGGCTGCGGACGCACGGCGTCGCGGGCACGAAGCCGGGCGCGGAAGGGCATCGCCAGATGCGCGCGTTCCTCGGCGGCGCGGCCGGTTTCCTGCGCTTCGCGCACGGCCTGACGCAGGCTTTCCGGCAAGGCCGGTTGGCGGCGGGATACTTGATCCATCGGGTCGTTCAACATTACCGCCACCTTGCCCTCGGCGGCCCGGAAGGCCGCCCACATCTCGCGAATTCAATATAACCCGTTAGGATAGTGTAAACCATAGAAATCCCCCTTCCTGTCCTTCTTGTCAGGGGCCGGGCGGGACTTTAAGGCAACACTTCCCCTCAATCCGCCCAAAAACCTGTCAGGATATCCATGGCCAAGCCGCGCATCGCCCCCAAGAAGGTCGTTCTTGCCTATTCGGGCGGCCTCGACACCTCGATCATCCTGAAATGGCTGCAGGTCGAATTCGGCTGCGAAGTCGTCACCTTCACCGCCGACCTGGGTCAGGGCGAGGAGTTGGAGCCCGCCCGCAAGAAGGCGCTGGCCGCCGGCGTGAAGCCGGAAAACATCTTCATCGAGGACGTGCGCGAGGAATTCGTGCGCGATTTCGTCTTCCCGATGTTCCGGGCGAACGCCGTCTACGAGGGCGTCTACCTCCTCGGCACCTCGATTGCCCGGCCGCTGATCGCCAAGCGCCAGATCGAGATTGCCGACATGGTCGGCGCCGACGCCGTCTGCCACGGCGCCACCGGCAAGGGGAATGACCAGGTCCGCTTCGAACTGGGCTATTACGGCCTCAACCCGGACATCAAGGTGATCGCCCCCTGGCGCGACTGGGATTTCAAGTCGCGGACGGACCTTCTGAAATTCGCCGAGGAACACGGCATCGAGATCGCCAAGGACAAGCGCGGCGATGCCCCCTTCTCC
>MEMM01000082.1:0-1416 GCA_001767925.1 Alphaproteobacteria bacterium RIFCSPHIGHO2_12_FULL_63_12 | reverse complement strand
CGGAAGATGCGCCGGACAAGGCGGAGATCATCAAGATCGGTTTCGAGCGCGGCGACGCCGTCTCCATCAATGGCGAGGCGATGAGCCCGGCGACACTTCTCACCGCGCTTAACGCCTATGGCAAGAAGCACGGTATCGGCCGGCTCGACCTTCTCGAGAACCGCTTCGTCGGCATGAAATCGCGCGGCATCTACGAAACGCCGGGCGGCACCATCCTGCTGGTCGCCCACCGCGGCATCGAACAGGCGACGCTGGACCGGGGCGCGGCCCACCTCAAGGACGAGCTGATGCCGAAATATGCCGAGCTCATCTACAATGGCTTCTGGTGGAGCCCGGAGCGCGAGATGTTGCAGGCGGCGATCGACCATTCGCAGCGCTGGGTGACCGGCGAGGTGACCATCAAACTGTACAAGGGCACGGCCTATCTGACGGGGCGGACCTCGCCGTATAGTCTGTACTCGGAGAAGATCGTGACGTTCGAGGACGACCATGGGGCGTATGACCAGAAGGATGCGGAAGGCTTCATCAAGCTGAACGCGCTTCGGCTGAGGCTGATGGCCGGGCGGGACAGGAAGTTCGGGAAGAACTGATCCAGTCCGTTCATCCCCGCGAAGGCGGGGATCTCGCGCCGCTCGCACCTGACCCGATCCCCGTTTTCGCGGGGAAGAGCGGAGGTTGAGGGGTGCACGATTGTCCTCCCTAGCGAAGGCGGGAGGCCGGACGGTCATCTTTTGCCTCGCCCCACCCTGGCCCTCCCCGTTCCGGGGAGGGGACAGGTTGCGTTGTTGGGCTGCGTACGCTTTCACGGAGAGACGAGGTGTCCCCTCCCCGGAACGGGGAGGGCTAGGGTGGGGCTCTGCGCTCAAGATGTATCCAGCCCTGCCCAGGCTTCGGGGCGCGCCGCCGCATCAAAGCGGCAGATCAAGACGTCAATCCAGGGCGGGAGGCGCCTTGTGATGTGCCAGGGTACAGGGAGTTCGCGCAGGGCAGGCACGGTCAGCGTGCGGAGCTGGCGTGCGAGGCGGCGGGCATGCGGCGCGGGGTTTGCGAGCACCGCGGCGAGACGTCCGGCGGCTTCCATCAGGATCGCCCATTGCAAGTCCGGCGGGTCTTCGCCGGGGCTTGAGCGGCTGGGGCGGGACGGGGTTTCGATCAGCGGGAAGAGATAGCGGCTGGACGATCCCGCGCGGACTGCGCGGCGGTCCGCAGGCAGACGGTTTTGCGGCGGCGGCAGGATGATTTCGGCGGCGAGCACATGGATATAGCGGCGGATGAGCGCCGTGATGACGATGAGCTGGGTGCGGGCTTCGCGCGCCAGCGCGGCGAAGGCGAGCGGGTCTGCGCCGCGCAGCAGCTTGCGCAGCACGCGGAGCAGCGCGGCGACGGGATACCAGAGGTCCGGGTGCGGGCGGGTCA
>MEMM01000081.1 GCA_001767925.1 Alphaproteobacteria bacterium RIFCSPHIGHO2_12_FULL_63_12 | reverse complement strand
TTCGCTCTGCGAAGGCTCCTCAGGATGAGGGTGTGCTCTGTTTCAACAAGAAAAACCCTCATCCTGAAGAGCCGCGCGCAGCGCGGCGTCTCGAAGGATGGCCGCGGAGGGCGCTAGGGTGACAGGCAATCGACCCGTCGGCTTCGTTTACATGCTCCGTTGCGCCGACGGCAGCTACTATATCGGCTCGCATCGGGGACAGGACCCGGAAAGGCGCGTCCATGAGCATAATCAGGGGGACGACAAACACGCTTACACATTTACCCGGCGCCCGGTTGAACTCGTCTACAGCGAGAATTTCGACCGGTATGAAGACATGGTCGCCTATGAGCGTCGGATTAAAGGCTGGAGTCGCGCAAAGAAAGAGGCGCTCATTCGCGGCGATGCGAACGCTTTGCGGGACTTGTCCGCGCGCGGGGCAAGGCCGGCGCTTATAACCCATCCTTCGCGACGCCGCTTCGCGGCTCCTCAGGATGAGGAGGTAATGTGTAGCAAAATGACTCCTCATCCTGAGGAGCGCATCGAAGATGCGCGTCGCGAAGGATGGGCCACGAAGACGAAGGATCGATAATGCTCTTCACCAAAAAACACGCCGCTGAAAAACGCGCCGACTTTCGCGCCAAGCTGAAATCCGGAAAACTGTTGCAGTTTCCGGGCGCCTTCAATCCGCTTTGCGCGCAGATGATCGAGCGCAAGGGCTTTGACGGCGTCTATATTTCGGGCGCCGTGATGAGCGCCGATCTCTGCCTGCCCGATATCGGCATTTCGACGCTGACCGAATTCGCCGATCGCGGCCAGCAGATCGCCCGCGTCACCGATCTGCCGACGATCATCGACATCGACACCGGCTTTGGCGAGCCGATGTCGGCGGCGCGCTCGATAAGGACGATGGAGGAGGCGGGGATTTCTGCCTGTCACATCGAAGATCAGGTGATGCCGAAGCGCTGCGGCCATCTCGACGGCAAGGAAGTCGTCGATACCGCGACGATGGTGCAGCGCGTGCGCGCGGCGGCGGACGCAAGGCGCGACCCGAACTTTATCCTCATCGCGCGCTCGGACGCGCGCGCGGTCGAAGGCCTCGACAAGTCGATTGACCGAATGAAGTCCTATGTCGACGCCGGCGCCGACATGATCTTCCCCGAAGCGATGGCGAACGAAAAGGAATTCGAGGCGGTAAGAAAAGCGATTTCGGTCCCGATCCTCGCCAATATGACCGAGTTCGGTAAATCGCGACTGCTGAACAAGAAGGAGCTGGAAAATCTCGGCTTCAATCTCGTCATCTATCCGGTGACGACCTTGCGCCTTGCGATGTTCGGCGCCGAAAAGGGGCTCGACGCCATTTTGAAGGACGGCGACCAGAACGGCGTCCTCGACATCATGCAGCACCGGCGCGATCTCTATGATCTGCTGCGCTATCACGATTACAACCAGTTCGATCAGTCGCTGTATAATTTTCAGGTGACGGATACGCCGCGATCATGACCCTTCCCGAGCCGCCCTATTACGCCGTGATCTTTTCATCGCGCCGCGCTTCGGGCGATGACGACGGCTACGCCGAAATGTCGGAAAAAATGGCGGCGCTCGCCGCAAGCATGCCGGGATATCTCGGTGTTGACTCGGCGCGGGGAAGCGACGGGTTCGGCATAACGGTATCCTACTGGGACTCGGAGGAGGCGATTGCGAACTGGAAGCGCAACGCCGACCATCTCGCCGCGCAAAGGCTCGGGCGCGAAAAATGGTATGAAGATTATGAAACGCGCGTCGCACGGGTTGAGCGCGCCTACCGGATGAACAGGGGGGCTTGAAATGTCGAAGACGCCGCATCTTCCCAAACTCCCGAAAGGCTTCATCTGGGGCGCGTCGACCGCGGCCGCGCAGATCGAAGGCGCCGCCGCCGATGAGGGGCGCGGGGCCTCGATCTGGGACGCCTTCGCGGCGACGCCGGGCAAGATCAAGGACGGCTCGACGCCCGCCGCCGCCTGCGACCATTATCATCTGTACAAGGAAGATGTGGCGCTAATGAAGCGCCTCGGCCTCGACGCCTATCGGTTTTCCGTTTCGTGGTCGCGCGTCATGCCGGACGGGGCAGGCGCCGTGAATGACAAGGGCCTCGATTTTTACGATCGGCTCATCGACGAACTTCTCGCCAGCGGCGTCGAGCCGTGGCTGTGCCTTTATCATTGGGACCTGCCGCAGGCGCTGCACGAAAAAGGCGGATGGACCAATCGCGACGCCGCCCACTGGTTTACGGATTATGCGGCGCTGATCGCCGAGCGCTTCGGCGACCGCGTCGCGCGATGGGCGACCTTCAACGAGCCGGGCGTCTTCACGACGGCCGGTTATGCGGTCGGCTATCATGCGCCCGGCATCGCCGATCTCGGCGCCTATCTCGCCGCCGCGCATAATGTGAACCGGTCGCATGGCGGGGCGGTGCGCGCGCTCCGCGCCGCCGGCGTCAAGGGCCAGATCGGCGTCGTCTGCAACCAGCAGCCGGCGCGGCCCGCAACGCCCTCGGATGAGGACAAGGCGGCGGCGACACTCTACGAACTTTTCTGGAACCGCACCTTCGCCGACCCGATGATCCTTGGTTCGTATCCGGAAGGTCTCACGCCGTTTTTCGGCGGCCTCATTAAGGATGGCGATCTTGAAGCGATCCGGGAGCCGCTCGATTTTCTCGGCGTCAATCATTATTCGCCGACCTATGTGAAAAGCGATCCGTCAGCGCCCGGCGGTCTTGCGCAGGCAAAGCCGCCCGAGGGCGCGCCGGTAACCATGATGGGCTGGGAGATTGCGCCGAAGGCTTTCGCGCAAACGCTCATTCAGGAATACGCGCGCTACAAATTGCCGATCGTCGTCACCGAGAACGGCGTCGCCGACCGCGCCGAGGTCGGACCCGACGGCGAGGTCGACGACCGGTTGCGCATCGATTATCTTTCGAAATATGTCGGCGCGGTCGCCAGCGCGATCGACGCCGGCGCGCGCATCGACGGCTATTTCGTCTGGTCGCTGATCGACAATTTCGAGTGGGCGGAAGGGTACGAGCCGCGCTTCGGCGTCGTACATGTGGATTTCACCACGCAAAAACGCACGCCGAAGCGCTCTTTTGATTGGATGAGGAAAGAGATAAGGCGGCAGTAGGCAGTAGGCAGTAGGCAGTAGGCAGTAGGCAGTAGGCAGTAGGCAGTAGGCAGTAGGCAGTAGGGAACGCTTTTCATGGACGGAACGGAGGCAGTGTCCTCGTATCGAGATTTGCTCGTCTGGCAACGAGCGATGGATTTGGCTGAGCACTGCTATTTGGCGACTAGGAATTTTCCTCGCGAAGAAACTTATGGGCTTACCTCGCAAATCCGCAGGAGCGCTTCCTCTGAAGCAGCCAATATCGCCGAAGGCTACGGCCGGAACAGTTCAGGCGCCTATGTTCAATTTTTGAAGAACGCTCAGGGATCAGTGAAGGAGCTTGAGACGCATTTGATCCTCTCACGGCGGGTTGGCATGCTCGGCGCGGAGTTGGAGACTGCGGTTTTGGCGCGAACGGACGAAGTAGGTCGAATGCTGCGATCGCTGATTCGTTCAATCCAGAAAAGCGCGAGCAGTTGACGACTCGACTACTGCCTACTGCCTACTGCCTACTGCCTTGATCGCTAAAGGAACCAACATGACTGACGAAGTGAAATACGGCCTTGCCGGAGTCGTCGCCGACGATACGGCGGTTTCGAAAGTGATGCCGGAGACGAATTCGCTGACCTATCGCGGCTATGCGGTGCAGGATCTCGCGACGAAATGCCGGTGGGAGGAAGTCGCCTATCTGATCTGGAACAGGGAGCTTCCGACAGGCGCGCAGCTTGACGCTTTCGTGGCGCTTGAAAGGAAAGAGCGCGGCATCTCCGCCGACATGGTGAAGCTGATCCGCATGCTGAACCCCAAAGCGCATCCGATGGATACGCTAAGGACCGCCGTTTCCTTCATGGGGCAGGCGGACAACACGGCGGAGGATTCATCGCCCGCCGGCCTCTACGACAAATCGATCCGCATGTTCGCGCAAATCCCGGAAATCGTCGCAGCGGATTTTCGCGTCCGCAACGGCAAGGAGCCGATCCCGGCGACGAAGGATCTCGGCTTTTGCGAGAACTTTTTCCATATGTGCTTCGGCAAGGTTCCGGCGCCCGAAATCGTCAAATGCTTCGACATTTCGATGACGCTCTACGCCGAGCATTCGTTCAACGCCTCGACCTTCACCGCGCGGACAATCGCCTCGTCGTTGTCCGACATCTATTCGGCGGTGACGGGCGGCATCGGCTCGCTCAAGGGACCGCTCCATGGCGGCGCCAATGAAGCGGTCATGCATCTCCTCATGGAAGTCGGGTCGGCCGATAGGGCCGAAGCGTGGATGTTGCAGGCGTTGAAGGAAAAGCGGAACATCATGGGCTTCGGCCACCGCGTCTACAAAAAGGGTGACAGCCGCGTGCCGACTATGACCGACGCCTTCAGGAAGATGGTCGACGTCATCGGCACGAAAGAGGCGAAAGAATACTGGGAGATGAGCCGCATTCTCGACGACGTGATGGTGCGCGAGAAGGGAATTTATCCGAACCTCGATTTCCCGACCGGCCCCGCCTATTACCTGATGGGCTTCGAAATTCCGATCTTCACGCCGATCTTCGTCATCAGCCGCATCACGGGGTGGACCGCGCATGTGATGGAGCAGCGCGCGGCGAACAAGCTGGTGCGCCCGCTCTCCAACTATATCGGCGTCGCGCAGCGCGATGTCGTTCCGATCGAGAGGCGATAATGGGCAATCCGCGCCAAAGGACAGAAGAAGAGCGCCGCCGCGCCATGGCGGCGGTCGAGGAGCTGCTTCGCTGGATCGGCGACGACCCGAAACGCGAAGGGCTCGTCGACACGCCGCAGCGCGTCGTCGACGCCTTCCTCGAATATTTCAAGGGCTATGAAGAATGCGCCGAAACCTATCTCCAGCGCACTTTCGAGCAGGTCGGCGGTTATGACGAAGTCGTTCTGCTGCGCGACATCCCGTTTCATTCGCATTGCGAACATCACATGGCGCCGATCATGGGCAAGGCGCATGTCGCGTATCTGCCGAACGACCGCGTCGTCGGCATTTCAAAACTCGCGCGCGTCGTTCACGCTTTCGCCAAACGCTTGCAGGTTCAAGAGCGCCTGACCGCCGAAATCGCCGACTGCATCCAGCGCGTGCTGGAGCCGGTCGGCGTCGCCGTCGTCATCGAGGCGACGCATGCCTGCATGACCTGC
>MEMM01000080.1:3852-8632 GCA_001767925.1 Alphaproteobacteria bacterium RIFCSPHIGHO2_12_FULL_63_12 | reverse complement strand
GAAATCTACCTATTCCCTTGGTAGAATTGGGGTTAGGCTTGATGGTTTCACGTGGAACACGTGACGCTTCACCCTACAACCATCAGCCTACACTGAGCATAGGCTGAGCCTACCATCAGCATAGGCGCAGCATATAATACGGCTACTGTTGTTAGAACGGGAGAGTACTAACGGAATCGGAGTTCATACGGGTAGGGGGGTGTGGGGGGGAGGGGTTTTCGCGGCGCTTGACAGGCGCGTGTTGGACGTGGCATGTTCTGGGGAGCGGAATCGTGCCAGGTTGGTCTTTGCCTGAGCACTTGTGAGGTTTTCTGATGGCTGATTCTGGCGGCGCCCCTTCTCCCCCTCCTGGCGCGGACGCGGCATCTGACTCTTCGGTTGGGCCTCGGCTGCCCGGTGTGGTGTCGGAGGATCTTGGGGCGCCGAGGCGAGCGAAGCCGATTCCGGCGGACAACCGGACAGCGATCGAGCGAATCATCGCGGACGAGGAGACGAAAGACCGGGCCGCAGATGCGGCCAAGCGCGCTGGTGCACCGGAGCAGGCGAGCGAGCCTGGCGAGCCGGCGGAACCGGAGCCAGCCGAGCCAGCCGAGCCGGCGGCGCAGAAGTTCCACTTCGCCGGGATCGAGTTTGAGAGTCAGGAGAAGGCGGAGCAGAACTTCAGGACCCTGCGGGGTCAGCACAAGAGCATCCTGAGCCAGCGCGACCAGGCCGCAACGGTCGCGAACCAGTGGAAGGCCGAGGCCGAGCAGCGCGCGTCACGCATTGCCGAGCTTGAGGCCGCACAGGGCGGGCGCGGGCCCGCCGTCGCACCACCCAAGGGCACGCAATCTCCTTCGGACGTCCGGCCGGGCACACCGGCCGAGGCGGAGAAGGCTTTCAACGAGAGCGTGGACTGGGACTTCTACAAGGAGTTGTACGAAACCCGAGGGCCGGAGTACGCGGAGTTCTGGAAAGAAGGACTCCGGGAGAAGTACATCACGGACCTTCTGCAACGGAAGATCGACGAGGCGACGAGGCCGGCACGCGAGCAACAGCAGGTGACCGAACGCATGTACGCGTCGGCGGACCTGTTCGAGCGCGCGGCCGACCTGGCGGACGAGGCTGGGGAGCCGTACTTCCCCGAACTTCGCGACCCTGCGGCGCAGCCGCACATCGCCCGCATTTTCGTTCAGATGGGTTTCGACCCAGCAGCCGACCGGCCAGAGATGGGAGTCCACTACGCGGTGCTCGCGTATCGGGACTTCATACATCGACAGGCTCGCGCGGCAGGGCAGGCTCCTTCGTCGTCTCCATCCACCGCGGCTCCGGTGCTTGGCCGGATGTCGGCCGAGCGCGACGCGTCTTCGCAGGTTCTCAGCGGGAGCGGGACCCCCCGTCCCGCGACCCCGGCGCAGACGTCGGAGTTGCAACTCAAGAGAGCCATCCGTGAAGCCGGCCAGTTCATACCTGGCGCAGGCTTCGCTCCATAACGAAGGAGGCCCATCATGGGCGGAACACCGAGCCCCATCCCCCGAGACGTCCCGAGCATCGTCACCGGGAATCGCGATCCCGGCGGGACCGTATCGCAGCGAATCATCGCGGACGTTCAGGACGAGATCCACCTCTACATGCCGACGTCGGCGCCGCTCACGGCGCTGACGGCGATGCTGAGGAAGAAGCGCGAGACGACCCAGTACGCGTTCGACTGGCTCGAGAAGGACGAGTTCCCGCGCACCGTCGAACTCGCCGGGGCCGAGACCTCGGCGACCACCACCTTGGACGTCAAGACCGGTCAGGGTGACCGCGTCGCGGCGAACTTCATCCTGCGGAACCGGCGCACCGGCGAGCAGGTGCTCGTGACCTCCGTCGCGACCGACGCCCTCACGGTCGTCCGCGCGATCGGCGACACGACCGGACAGGACATGCTCGCAGGCGATCAACTCGACTTCCTGCGCGCCGTGTACAAGGACGGCGCCACGATCGGCACCCTGAAGTCGATCAAGGAAGATCGCCAGTACAACTACACCGAGATCATCCGCACCCCGTTCGGGTTCACGGGCCGGCAGATGAACACGGACCTCTACGGCGGGAAGGACCCGCTCACGGAGAAGAAGTGGCACGGGATCGAGCACGCGAAGTCGATCGAACTCGCGTTCCTGTTCGGCAAGCGGCACACGCGCACGCCCGACACGATCCAGTCGATGACGGGCGGGGTCGAGTACTTCGTGAAGACGAACATCTGGGACCTCAACAGCCAGAAGCCGACCGAGCGCGCGTTCGTCGAGTACCTCGAGTTCGCGATGAAGTACGGGCGCGGGGGATCGAACGAACGGGGCGGGGACGCGACGAAGTACCTGTTCTGCTCGAGACGGTGGCTCACCGAGATCGAGTTCTGGGCCAAGGACCGGATCCAGTATCGCAACGTGGACAAGCGGGTCGGCCTCAAGGTCGGCCAGTACGACACCTCGCACGGGACCGTCATGCTCGTGATGGACCCGATTTTGACCGACGCCTACGCGGACTACGCGTTCCTGCTCGACTTGAACCACGTCCGGTACGCGTACCACCAGGGGCGGGACACGAAGCTCCTGGACAACCGCCAGGATCCCTCGCTCGACGGCGAACAGCTCGAGTACATGACCGACTTCGGCGCGCAGATCGAGCTCGAAGCGGCCCACGGCGTCATGAAGGGGCTCCCCATCTAGGGGTGAGCAACTGAAAGGAGAATGAACATGCGCGTCTTCAAAAAGCTGCTCGCCATCGTGGCCGCGTTCGCGCTGGCCGCGGCTCTACCACTGCTTCTGCCGGCGCCGATGCCGGTGGATGCCCAGGACGTCTCGAACTCCATCTCTCGAATCCTCAGCGGTGACACCGTCTCTGGTGGCATCGCGGCGGATGACGGAGACGTCGTGCTGCTCGTCAAGTACATCGGGACCGCAGGTTCCGGCACAGTGGAGGTTGCGGACGCGACCGGTGACTTGACGTTCAAGGACGGTGTGATCGGCTCAGAGGCTGCGGTCGATGACTTCGAGTGCCCGGTGTCGGGGGCACTCGGTGGCATCATCGACACCTCGAACAGCGCTTGCGACACCCTCGGCGAAGTCGTGGACACGATCAACGGGAACTGCACCGGTTGCAACACGAGCGCCTGGCGGGCCGTCATCCTCGACGGTCTTCGGGCCGACAGCGCCGACAACACGCTGCAAACGCAGGCGGCCACGTCCGCTCAGGTCGCGAACGGGGTGCCGCTCTACCGTGAAACCGACACGGCGTTCCTGGCCGCAAGGGCCATGACGACGATGCGGACCATTCAGCCGTACATCGACAACCGCGACAGCAAGCTCATCCCGGATCCGTTCATCGGGACGCGTGCGGTCGCGTTCTTGGCGAAGGGCACGAGCACGTTTGGCTCTGGCACTTCAACGCTCGAGGTCTGGAGCGTCAAGGTCACGCACGGGACCGCCGGGGCCGAGACGACCACTCAGTTGTGGTCCCAGGCCGGCGGGGCCACGACGGCCGAGAAGGTCTTCGACACGTTCAACGACTACGGACTCCACTCCAAGAAGGGCGAGAAGCTCCTGGTTCGGCTGAAGAACTCGGCGGCGGCGTCGAGTGTCGTGTTCTTCGTCGGCGGCATGCAGTACCGGTACAACTGAGCGCGCACCACACGGGGGCCGGGCTGTCCGGCCCCCGATTCAGCCTCAGCGCATGTGCGCGAGGCAGGAGAGAGCATGGCGAAGGGAAATCCCGAGATCATCACGGGCCTGAAGTCCCCGATGAGCTTCCCAGAGAGACAGTCCGGGCCAGCACAGGCCGCCGGGCCGGATCCGGTCGCGTTGGCGGTGCAGACGGCGGACCTGGCGAAGCCTGACGCCCGGCTTCCGGGCGAGAAGGTCTATCATTCCCGGTTCCGGTCCATCAGGATCCAGGTCAAGACCGCTCAGGACAGGATCGACGTCGCGACCGGGACTCTCATCAGGGGTGAGACGCAGTTCGCCCAGTTCATCGACGGCGAGTACAGGACGACGGACCCGGGCTGCATCGCGGCGATCGAGCGGTGTCGGTCGTTCCTCCAGGGCGACATCCAGGATTCCGACAAGGTCCGGTTGGACGCCCAGAGGGCGAGCTTCAACACCTTGGTCGAGACGGTCATGGGCAACCCGGAACTGCTCGCGCGCCTGAAGGCGGACGAGCGGCTCAAGAAAGACCTGAACCTGGACGACTTCCCGCTACCGAAGCAGGCGGATGCTCCCCAGGTCAGGCCGCGCACCGAAACCTAGCGAGGAGGCGCGCGAATGCGTCTGCTGGCGCTCGAGCTCGAGCCGGCCGACGTCGTGTTCGTGCGTTCAGACGGGTTCTTCGGCCGACTCATCCGCAAGGTCACGCGCGACAAGTCGGAGCCGGAGACGCTCGTGAATCACGTCGGGCTCATCACGCGTCTGCGGCGCGACGGTCACCCGCTCATCTGCGAAGCGCTGCCGTCTGGGGTTGTGCGGAGGCCGCTTGGAGAGGCGTACGGGCACGGGCCCGAGTACGTCGCGGTCTACCGGCATCGGGCGCTCACGTTCGAGAACAAGGTGAGGGTCGCGAGTTGGTGCGAACGGTTCATGGGGGGACGGTACGGGTTTCTGAAGATCGGGCTGCACCTGCTAGGGAAGGTGCTTCGCAGGCGTGGGCTGCCGATCAGGGCCGAGGCGCTGTGCTGGTGGGACTCGAGGCCGATCTGTTCCTACGCCGTCGCGGTCTCGTTCGCGGCGGAGTTCCCGGACATGACATGGTCTGACCGGCTCGCCCGAGA
>MEMM01000080.1:3459-3786 GCA_001767925.1 Alphaproteobacteria bacterium RIFCSPHIGHO2_12_FULL_63_12 | reverse complement strand
CTCGCGGCTGAAGGGATAGACGGTCCATGGCGCTCCTTGCGAGTTACCCGGCTTACACGGACGACAGCGGGAACGGTCAGAGCGGGACCCTCCTGAACCAGTCCTGGCTCGACAGCCAGAAGGCGAGCATCGAGGACCAGGTCCACTCGACCACGAACACGACCGTCAAGCCGAAGGCGATCACCGACGAAGTCGTGACCGCGAGGGGCTCGAAGGCGAGCCTTGACGCGCGTCTCGACGTCGCCCTGAACGAAGACGGAACGCTTAAGACTCAGAGCGCGCTCGTCTCGACCACGACCGCTCAGACGCTCCCGCAGGGGAACTTGA
>MEMM01000080.1:0-3441 GCA_001767925.1 Alphaproteobacteria bacterium RIFCSPHIGHO2_12_FULL_63_12 | reverse complement strand
ACGTAGCCGCGCCGGACTTCTTCGTGCTCTCCGGGGCCGGGGCCGCGGTGGCGCGTACCGGGGTCGGACAGGGCGACACCCAGGTGATGGGGTATGGCGACTTCGCCGCGAAGCTCACGTATGGGTCGGCCGCCGCGAAGCTCACCCACACCCTCCTGGCCGCAGCCGCGTTCGCGCGCGCGACCGGACTCAAGGGCCGCAAGGTCGTCATCGCGTGCAAGGCGAAGTCGAGCATCGCAAATCATGCGTCGCTGGTGGTTGACGACGGCGTGACGCAGACGCGCGGCGGGCTTACCGGGAATGGCACCTACCACAGCGGCGGCGGGGCTGTCGAGTGGCTGTACGCCGTCCACACGATCTCCGCCAGTGCGACGAAGCTCGAGGTCTACGTCGAGACCGCGTCGGCCGGCGCCGCGTACTTCGGGGACGTGGTCGCGATGTTCTCAGACCTCGCCCCCACCGACTTCCATCCGTGCCCGATGGTCGAGGGCACGTACCACTTCACGCAGTCGGGCACACTCTCGACCGGGACCCAGAAGGCGACGTTCCTGCCGCATCAGCCAGGGATCATCGTGTACGTCCAACTCTACGTCAAGACCGCTCCGGTTGGCGCGGCCATAATCGTGGACATCAACTCGTGGGACGGAGCGGCGTTCACGACGGCATTCACGACGAAGCCCACGATCGCGGATGGGGCGAGCGTCGGAGGGGCTGCGCCCGATGGCACCTATGCGCGGCGGTGCCTGAAGCCCATCTGGGGCGCGACGGCAGCGGCCGGCTATGCGGTCACGGTCGATACCGACCAGGTCGGGAGCGGCACCGCAGGTGCGGACCTGTCGATCGAGGTCCGGGTCAGGCAGTACGTCCGCGCCCTCGCGCCGTTCCTCGATCACAACCAGTTGTGAGATGCCAACCAATACCCTCATCCCGACCGCGAACGGAGCCGATACGGCCTGGAGCCTTGGCGCTGGTGCGTCGAAGTGGCAGGCGTGCATCACGCCCGATGACGCGGATACGACCTACATCCTCTCGACCACGAACCTTCAGCGCATGTCGTTCGTGCTAGGAAACCTGCCCGCCGAGGCGGTCGCAGTCCGGTCCCACACCCTCACAAGACGGGCCCGGAAGGCGGTTGGTGCGGCTGGTGACACCGTCAACAGCTTCCTCTTGCTCTCCGGGAGTTACACGCACGGGTCCGCCGTGAACCCAGCCGGCTCCTACACGGACTACGAATCCGCCGATCTAGCCCGCCCAGGAGGCGGCCTCTGGAGCGTCGCGGACGTGAACGCGGCCGAGGCCGGAGTGCGGTACAACGGGACCGGGGGGGACGAGAACCGCGTTACAACTCTCAAATGGGCCGTTGAGTGGTCCGCAGAAGAGGGTGGGTGGGCCTCGTTCGTGGGCGGGATCGTGGGCCCGGTTGTTGGGGCGGCGTTGCTGCTCCATGACATCGCCCGCCTCGCGGCCATGATCCGCCAGAAGACGCACGGGCGGACGATCATCCTGCCCGCGGAATGGCCGGCGATGCTCGCCGGCATGCGGCATCCGCGTCGGAGGTACGCGCTCTGATGGCCCTCTCGGGGAACGATCGAGCGATCCTGACCGCCCGTGTTGGCGTCGCCAGGGTGGCCGCGTTCCGAGTCGGCTTCGCACCGGTGGACACGCAGGGACTCACGCCAGGCTCAGCGGGCGGGTTCTACATCTGGAGCCAAGTCACGATGCCCACCACGACCTGGACGGCGGTGAAACGATGACGCGCGCGACCATGATCCTCCTGCTCCGCCGCCGTCTCCAGGAGACGACGGCGGACCAGTGGACCGATTCACAGCTTGGGGACCTCCTGAACTACGGCCTCCAGCAGGTGCAGAAGTACGTCTTGAAGGTGAACCCCGAGGCGGTGATCTACGTGGATACCGCGTCCATCGTGGCGGATCAAGAACTCTACGCTTGGCCACAGGGGATGCTGTACGAGATCGAACTCGGGAAACTCGACAGCGCAACCGGAAAGTACACGGTCGTCCCACGCGCGGACATGCACCAGCTTCGAGGACGCGAGGAGGGGGCGGAGCTTCAGTACGCGCACCATGGCCGCTACTTCCTGGCGTCTCCGATGCCGGCCGAGAGCCTGGCGGCGGGGTGGCAACTCCTGTGGGTCCCAACGCTCGAGATGGCGACCGGGTCGGACGTGCCGCCCATCATCGCCCCGCTGCACCCCGCGTGCGTCGTGTGGGCACAGAAGCTCGCGCTCGGTGAGACCGGAGAAGCCCTTGAGGAGCTTCGGAAGGAAATCGCCGACATCGTCGGCGACACGGGCGAGTTCTACCTGAAGTCGGCCTCGAACCCAACACCGCTCTCGATCGACCTCGACAAGGGGTACTGATGCCGGAGCAACTCAAGCTCGACCTCATGGACCTTGGCGGGGGCCACGTGGACGGCATCCCCGCTTCGCATCTGCGTGACAACCAGTTCGCGAACTACCAGAACTTCTATCCGTACCTCAAGAAGGCGGTGCGGCGCAAGGGCATGTTGCGTGTGACCGAGACGGCACACGCAGAACGCCTCACGTCGATCTTCGCGCTCAAGAACGCGGACGGAACCTGGACCCTTGTCCTTGGGAGACAGACCGGACTGTCGAAGCTTGACGGCACCGGACTTGTCGATCTTCCGATCTCCGACTCGACCGCATACGCGACCCAGAACTATCTCTGGGGGATGAAGCAGTACAAGGACGTCGGCTATGCGGTGAGGCGCGGAACTGGCTCGATGAAGCGCTTCACGAGCGAGTTCATCCAGAACGCCGGCATCGCGGCCCCCGGAACCGCGCCCACGCTCGCGCAGGGCGCGGCCGGGGCCCTGCCAGCGGGGAACTACTACGGGGTCTACACGTTCTACAACAATGCGACCGGGGTCGAGTCGAACCCGTCCGACGCGAGCGCGGTCTTGGCGCTCGCCGCCTCGAAGAAGATCAACTGGAGCGGAATCGCCATCAGCACGTCCGGGCAGGTGACGTCACGGCGCCTGTACCGGACGCTCGGGGACCAGACCGGAGAGTACTACTTCGTTGCACAGATCGACAACAACTTCGATACGACCTACACCGACAACGTCGTGACGGACGATCTCGGCCGCCAGGTCTCATTCGACAACGGAGAGCCCCCAGACAACGCCCGCCTGATCGAGTTCCACAAGGAGCGGTGCTTCCTGTCCGACGGCACGGACGTCTTCTTCGGGGAGATCGGGCTCGCGGAGTGCTTCGCGGAGGACAGCATCATTCAGGTCTACCCGGACGACGGGCACGAGATCCGGGTGCTCCTGAGTTGGGGGGACCGACTCGTCATCGGGAAGACGAACGCGGTGCACTACCTCGTGGGCACGGACCGGTCCAGCTTCGCGCTTCAGACGCTCTCGAACCGGCACGGCATGTTCGCGCAGGGCTCCGCG
>MEMM01000079.1:4395-5315 GCA_001767925.1 Alphaproteobacteria bacterium RIFCSPHIGHO2_12_FULL_63_12 | reverse complement strand
CCTTGATCGCCGCGACGATATCAGCACCCCACGACTGCAGGAGATCGACCGCCGCCGTCGATGACGTCTCGAATATCTCCACCCGACTTTTCTGCTCGACGATGATGACCGGCTGGTCTCTTCGAATGGTCCTGTAGCCGCCGCGGATGATATTCGCCTCGAATCCCTCTACATCGACCTTGACGAAGTCGACGCCGACAAGGCCGCAACTGTCGATGGTCAAAATATCCGCCTCGACCGAGCCATGCGGATCGACCTTGGCGCTGGCGATATCGGTCGCGATGTTGGAGAGGCGCACTTTGCCGCCGTTTGCCTTGACCTCGACATTCGATCCGAGGGCGTGCCGACGGAGCGTGATATTCCGGAGATCCTTGACGTTCATCTCGAAGCAGTCGGCGCAGTCGGGCATCGGCTCGAAAGCGGTAACGTGCGTGAATTCTGCCGCAAGGACTCGCGTCCACAATCCGACGTGGGCACCGATATCAACGGCATGCCCGCGGCGCTTGGCGAAAGCGAGTGCTCGCTCGAGCTTGGAGAACTGATACGTCCCTTTGCCGAGGAAGAGCGGGCCCTTCTCGATCTGCCCGCGGAAATGGGTGTCCCAGGCCGGCAGGTGAATATCGCGGACGATCTGAGTTGCGATCACTCGATGGCCTTCATGATCTCTTCGATCTGCCTCTTCACGGCCTCGACCTCATCGGAGCGTGCGGGCCCATCCGCCTCGAACTCTCCTTCGTGCATACGAAGGGTTTCATGGGCGATGGCCCTGGAGGCGATGCGGATGATGCGGGCGAGCTCGGCGACATAGCGGGCGTGGGTGAGCAGCCCGGAGACTTTCACTTCGGTCCCTGATCCTCAGGCTCGACGATCTGCCACTTGGTTTCCGGCGACCGGAAGACGGCGCGGAGATGGATCGGACT
>MEMM01000079.1:0-4282 GCA_001767925.1 Alphaproteobacteria bacterium RIFCSPHIGHO2_12_FULL_63_12 | reverse complement strand
CGAACCCCGCCTTGTCGGCGAAGCCGTAGAGCCGGTCGATCACCCAGGGGAGATCGACAGTCGGAATCGACCCGAGCACTTGCACGCAGATGACGAGATCGAACTTGCCTTTCGGCTCGGCGGAATATTTCGGGACGCCAGGATCGTAGAGGGTCGGCTGAATGCCGAAGAACTCGACCAGCGACTTGCCGTCCGCATCGCGATTGAAGGCCGTGTCGTATTGTTTCCCTTTTCCGGATCCGTAGTCGAGCATCGAAGTGCAGCCGAACCGCTCGATCAGCGGTTTGATCCGTTTCCGCTGCTTCCAGGTGAACTGGCCGGAGAAGGTCTTATTCTGGCGGGCATGATGATTCTGCGTGCGCTTCAGCGCGGCGAAATACTTCTCGCTCGGCTCAGGCATAGCCCATGATCCCCAACAATTCCGGACCGCCGTGCGCATCCCATGCGGCAAGGCTCTTCGGCCCAAAATAGTCCTTCCAATTCGAATGCTTGCCGGTATAGGTCCGGCCTTTGCCGTAGACCGCCTCGAAGGCGGCGACTGGATCCTCGACCGGGATCCCGAGATGATTGGCGATCCGCCCCACCTCGCGCGGCCCGTCGCTCCGCATGTCCTCGAAACGAACGGTCAGCGCTCCCGGCCAGACGCACCAGATGCGCGACCACTGGAGCATGTGCTCAAGGAAGCCCTCGTCGACCAGCATCCCTGCGAGACGATCGTCGGGCTCCGTTCCGTACCGCCTGCCCTTTTCCCTTGCCATCCACCAGCGGAGCGTTGCCGCCATGCGGTCGCGGGGATCGCGGATGAAGACGATCACCGGCCCTTCCGCCTGGTCGATCGGGCATTCGAACTTCCCGGGCTCGAGGATTCGCTCGACGCCCATATTGGAGACGATCGGCCGGATCAGGTGCGACCCCCCATGCCGCATGAGAGCGACGGTAACGATCAAGCCGTCGCCTCCAACTCTCCCTTCAGGAACTGCCACGCTTCGCCGGAGCGGAGTTCATCAGCGGTGAATTGGCACCATGCGAGCTGACATGCCCATTGCCAACGTGCCTCGTCCGAAACAAAAAACGGGTCCATGATGTTCTCGGCGATCGAATGTCCGGCGACCGGATGAGCCGCACACGGTCCGAGCGTGATCGCCGGGACCCCGGAAACGATCGCCTCGATTGCAGCCGCCGAACCGTGAGTGATCAAAACATGCGCCGACTTGAGAAGTTGCAGTAGATTCTGAGTGGGGCCGGAATGCTTCGTCCCTTGGATTTGTCTGAATCCTGGCCAACTCGGCTTCGGGCGATAGATGAGGTCCGCCTTGCACAATTTGTCCCGGACTTGGTTGAACAGACCTTCGGCATAATCGTTCGCATCGCCGAGACCGTAGAAATCGCAATATTTCTGCGAAGACCCGCAAAACACGATAGTGCCGCGCTTCTCGAGCATCTGCCGCGGCTTCATCTCGATCCGATGGGACTCCCACCGCTCCCAGCTTTTCTGGGTCCGCATCAGATATTTGATCGGCGACGGGCCGTCGATACCGACACGGAAGTGTCCCTGCCGCTCGTTGCCGAGACGCCGGATCAGTGCCTTATCGAACATCAGCACGCGCTTGCCGGCGGTGAGATAGGCAGAAACGATCTCGCTTGAGTTACCGATGATGCCCCAGCAGCAGGCAACGTCGACATCTTCGCCAGGCGTCGAAAAATCCCCGTTGTGGACGAATTTGACCTCGTCGCCGAAAGCTCTTGCGCCGTCGCGGAGCGACTTGGCGACGCTCAAAACCCGCTCTTTCATTTGGCCGGACGAGTCGATGCTGACGTAGAAGCGAATCCTAAGCGACATGCTTCCATATCTCTCTACTGCGGACACGCGATATCAGAGACGAATCCACTCCGTATAAGTTTGCCAGCGCGACGTTTGAGCGCGTGTCGCACCTAATGGATTGCACCAATTGGTCGTTGAGCTTTGAGAGTGGCCGCGTTTCACCGCGACAAGTTTGACCACGCTCTACCGCATCCCGCGAATTCTCCCCAACCGTTCCCTCGCGTAGATGAGCTACGTTCACACACCGCTTGTTGTCACAAGAGTGTAAAAGGAACTTCTGTGGCAGATACCCGTATGCGAGATACCAAGCGTACCTATGCGCTAGAAATACTGGGCCAACACCAAGTGTTCTCGCCAAGATATCGCGCCGCACCTGTCCATAGCCGGCACTCATCAGGCTAGCAGTCCACTCCATACAGCCAGTCGATTTCTCGACTACATGCGACCAAAATCGATCATCAACAATCACGGAACGAGCCCCTCATCCTTGAGGTGCCGCCACGCAACTCCTTCGGTCATTTCCCCGACATGGTATTGGCAATAACTCACATCGTTCAGCCATCGCCGCCGATCGCCGGAAAGATTTGGCGCCTCAATCTGCCGGAGATCGTTCAGCGACAGCGGCGCCGCCACACCCTGCCAGCAGAAAGTCGGCACCCCAGCGAGGAGAGCATCGCAGGCGACGTTCGAATGGTGTGTCACGACCGCGTGGCAATCGGCGAGCACGTCGGCGAGCGGCTGCGTGCCGGCGCTGAAGACCGTCCCCGGAATCGGCTTCGAGATCGCGCAGTTCGGCTTTGGCCGGAAGATGATCGGCCGGCCGGTGCGCTCCCGGATTTCCCGGATCGCCCCCCGCTCCCACTCGAGGACGCCGAGACCCTCGAAATTCGCGGCCTTCGCCCCCATGCCGGCGACTAGAATGTGCTTTCCTTTCGGCCGCCAGGACGCGATCGTAAGACCGAGTTTCTCGGCCCGGCGGGCATCATGCTGCCGGCGTTGAAAATAGGCCGTCGGATGTCGGGCGTTCACCGATAGCTTGTGATAGCCCTTCCAGCGCCCGACCTCGCCACCGGCGCGCCGACCCCAGTAGCCGAGATCAATGTAGACAACCGGCTTCCCGGCCTTCCGATAATCCTCAAAGATCCGGCCGCATTTCCCGGCCATGCCGTAGAAGACCGCGACATCGCCATCCGGCCCGCCGTAGTCCGATTCCATCTGGTAGCGGACGCGGTCGCCGACGGCCGTGATGCCCGCCTTCATCGCTTCGCAGGTGATCTTCGAGCGTCGCCGTGACCGCTCTTCATAGATCACAACTGTAATAGGCATCGGAACGGCTCACCGGTAGAGATCTCATCGATCGTAAACTGCGCATAGGCGAGCCGCTGCAACATTGGCATGCGATCGCCGAGGAAAGGATTCTCAAGGTCGCCGATACCAAACCGCGCCGCCGGCGCGCCAATCCATCGCTCGAATTCATGAAACACCGGGATGCCCGCGACGATCGCCTTGATCCCGGCACCGCTGCCCCAGGTCACCGCCGCCCAGCAGTCGACGAAATCGGGTGACGGGTCGCTCTTTTCCTTGCCCGGGTGTGGCCGGACCCTGATCGGCCGCTGCGTCGCGTGCCGGAGCCGCCTGACGACCTCGCCGGTCCACGGCCGCGGCATGGCGACACCGGGCGGCCCGATTCCGCGCTGCGGCAGCACCAGGATGAAGTCCCCGCTCTCCCGCCAGGGCTTGATCGGGACGCCGAGCCGCGACCAGCGGTCCTCCTCGCCCACAAACCAGGTCCCGCCGCCATTGTGATGCGAGCGCGCCAGCGCGTAGAACTGACGGCCCTCGCCGTCTCGCCCGATGTAGCCATTCTCGGCGACGATGATCGCCGCTCCGGCCTTCTCATAGGCGCTCGCGGCGCGAATATCGCGATGCCGATTCCAGATGACCAGAACATCGCCAGGCCGAGGATCAGGTTTTGCCTTTTCGGTGACCCGGAATCCGCTTTTCTCGAGGCCCGCGACGAAAGCGGCGCGTCGGTAATAGACCGACTGCGGAATGCAGCATGCCGCGAAGGGCATTTCAGAGGACCGCCGCGAGATCTGCGCGCGGGAAGGTCCTCAGCACCGAATCCGGCGAGCAGTTGATCACCTCGACCTTCATCGCCTCGAGCGCCGGTATCAGACTCTCGAAATGCGGCGCCATCGTCTTGCCGAAGTCGGTCGCGACCTCTCCGGCGCGCTCGCCATGCCAGTGTTCGCCCTGCATGTCGAAGCCGAGCAAGATGATCCGCCGCGAGCCGGCGTGAATCGCGGAATGGACGGCCTGGTAGCCGCTCCCGTTCCCGGTCCGGCAACACATCGGATCCTGATCGAAGCCGGTAACGCCGGTCGGATTGAGAACGCCGGTCACCCAGGCGACTGGCACCAGCGGATCGATCGTCGTCTTGATCCCGCGAAAATGCCG
>MEMM01000078.1 GCA_001767925.1 Alphaproteobacteria bacterium RIFCSPHIGHO2_12_FULL_63_12 | reverse complement strand
CCGCCGCGGAGGCGGCCTGCTTTTCGTCGAGCCGCAGCGCGCCTTTAAGGCCAAGCCGCCGTCGGCCGAGCGCGATCGCCCCCGAGGTCACGACGACGATATCGCGCTTTTCGCCGCGCAGCGCCGCAAGATCGGCACATAGCGACGACAGCCATTGGCCACGAACGGCGCCGTGTTCGTCCGTCAAAATCGCCGAGCCGACCTTGACGATCAGACGGCGTGCGACGCCAAGCGCTTCGCGCGCCGAGTTTTGGGAACGGTCAGCCATGAGCAAAGCTTACGCTGAAACCGCTTCGCGCGCGACGCCCTGAGATGCGCGCGCATCCTCCCCTCGCCGGCCGATCGCGCTGAGATCCCCAAGAATGCTCTCGACCGTCGGCCGGCGCCCGGCGCCTTTGCCGCGGCATTCAACCGCGCGCCCGTCAAGGAGGCGAAGGCGTAGCGCATTCGCTTCCCATCTCGCCGCGGCGAAGAACGGGTCGTCGTCGCGCCGCTCAAATCGCACGCTCGCAGTCAGCCCGCCGGCGGTTTTCTCAAGGCGCGCCAATTGTTTCCAGCACCCGCCTTCGCTCGCAAAGCGCGCGGCCTTCGCCGCGTCGAGCGCTTCGACCTCGATCCGGCTAAGGTCAATCTCCTCGCCGAAGGCGGCGTAGGAAAGGATCGAGATTTTGGCGCGCGCATCGGCGCCGGAAAGGTCGGCGCTCGGATCGGGTTCGGCGAACCCGGCTTTTTGCGCTGCCTTGACCGCGTCGTCGAACCGCTCGCCCGCGGCGAGCGATGTCAGGATGTAATTCACCGTACCGTTGAGCACCGCTTCAATGGATTTCACCTCGCCCGCCGTGCGCGCGCGGCCGACGGTCTCAATGAACGGCGCGCCGCCGCCGACCGAGGCGGAATAGGCGAAGTCGGCGCCGGTCTCGGCGGCGAGCCTTGTCAAATCGGACATCGCGCCGGCGATCGCCTGTTTATTAGCGGTCACCACGCTGACGCCGCGACCGAACGCCGCTTCGATTAGCGCGCGCCCCGCTGTTCCATCGGGGAGCGCATCGACGACGACATCGGGTTTTGCCGCCAGAAACGCCCAAAGATCGTTGGTCACCTGATCGGCGAAGATTGACGCGCGGTCCTTGAACGGCTCGCGCACCATCGCCGCGCAAAAAGAATAGTCAGGATTGTCGCGCGAAAGCCGCCGGGCGACGCCGCCGCCGATGAGGCCGAGGCCGGCGATCGCCACCTTAAGCTTTCTCGTCGCGACGGCGCGCGCCGGCCGCTCGTTATTGTTATGCGCGAGGCGCCCTGTAACGATCGCGACAGCTTGCGGAAAATTCGCCGGAGAAGCGTCATCCCCTACTCCGGGCAAAATCGCCGCATCGATCCCGACCGCCTCGCATTCGGCCGCGAGCCGCGTCGCGACGTCCGGTGCGGAATCGGGACTTGCGGTCGCGCCCGCAAAGACAAGCAGTTTGCGGCCGTCGCGGACGCGCCGGTAAATTTCCGTCGCCGCCTGCTCGAAATCGTTCTCACCGTCCAATGCCGGAAATTCGAGCTTGACGACGGCTTCGGCGGACCGGTCTTTCAAATCAACACGCATGGGCTTCACTCTGTTTTCGAAGATAGGCGACATTCGATGAAGACGGCGCTTCGACGGAATCGAGCGCCGCGAAAATATCCCGGATCAGGTCCTGCGAATGCTCAAGGCCGATCGAGAAGCGGACGAGACGGTTCGAGATTCCGGCGGCCTCCCGCGCTTCCGGCGTCATCGCCGCGTGGGTCATCGTCGCCGGCGTGCAGACGAGGCTTTCAAAACCGCCGAGCGATTCAGCGATGGTGAATATGTTGAGCCCGCGCAGCAGGCCGAGGACGTCGACGCCGTCGGCGAATTCAACGCTCAGCATCGCGCCGAAGCCCTTTTGCTGACGGCGCGCGATCTCGTGACCGGGGTGCCCGGGAAGACCCGGATAATAGACCCGCGCGACGCGCTCATCCGCTGCGAGCGCGTTGGCGACGAGGCCCGCGGTTTCCTGCTGGCGTTCGACGCGCGGGAAAATCGTCCGAAGCCCCCGCAAGGTGAGAAACGCATCGAAGGCGGCGCCGGTGACGCCGGTGCAATTCGCCCACCACGCAAGCTCGTCGCCAAGCGCCTTGTCTTTGGCGAGCACGGCGCCGCCGACGACGTCGCTGTGGCCATTGATATATTTCGTGGTCGAATGAACGACGATGTCGCAGCCGAGCGACAAAGGCTGCTGGAGCGCCGGCGACAGGAACGTATTGTCGGCGACGACGATCGCGCCGGCTGCTTTCGACGCGGCGGCGATCGCCGCGATGTCGGTGATGCGCAGCAAGGGATTGCTCGGCGTTTCGATGAAGACGAGTTTTGGCCTTTTCGCGAGCGCGGCCGCGAAGGCGATGGGGTCGGTCTGATCGATGAATTCGACGCGGAAATCGCCGCGCCTTGCATGCGCCGACAACAGGCGGAAGGTGCCGCCATAGCAATCATGCGGCGCCAGAACGAGCTCGCCCGGCGCAACGAGATTGAGCGGCAGATCGACCGCCGACATTCCCGACGAGGTGATGACGCCGCGCGCCGCGCCTTCAAGCGCGGCGAGCGCCAGTTCCAGCTCGCTCCTCGTCGGATTGCCAGATCGCGAATAATCATAAGCGGGCTTTTCTTCAGGATCGCGCCAGCCGAAGGTCGCGGAAAGATACAAAGGCGGCGAGACGGCGCGATGCGTCGCGTCGGAGGCGACCCCCGCGGCCGCGACAATCGTTTCCGGGCGATAAATCTCGGTCATGGCTGTTTTTCCTCGATGAATTTCTGGATGACGGGGCCGATGACGGCGGCTTCCTTCAGGAAGGCGTCATGGCCATAGAGCGACGCGAATTCGAAATAGGCGCCGTCGGCGACGCTCGCCGCGAGGCGCCGGATGTCCTCGCTCGGCGCGAGACGGTCGGTCGTGGCGGCGAGGAATAGCGCCGGCGTTTGAATTTCTGCGGGGTCGACCGCGTGCCGGTCGATCGAATCGGAGAGCGTCACGAAACGTTCCGGCGCCATGTCATACGCGTCGCCGCGCGCGATCAGATAGGCGCAAACGCCGTAAGGATCTCCCGCGGCGGCGCCCGGCGCGCTATCGAAGCGCTGCTTGAATTCCTCCGGGGTCCGGTAGGTGACCATCGCCAGCTGGCGGGCGAGCGACACGCCCTCGCCCGGCGCGCCGAGGCGCCGCCCGAATTCGACGATGCGGCGCTGAATGCCGCGCAACGCCGTCGCCGCCGGATGCGGCCTGTCCGCCGCCGACAGGACGCAAAGTTTTTCGAGCCGTTGCGGAAACCGCGCGGCGAAAGCGAGCGCGACCATGCCGCCATAGGAGGCGCCGACAAAGGCGTGAAGCCGCGCGACATTGATTTTTTCAAGCGCGAAGGCGAGCGCGCGCGCTTGATCCCCGCTTGTCACCGTACGCGCGGTTTCGCCGGGATTAGGCAGAAAATCGAAGCCGATGACGCAGAATTTCGAGAGATCGACCGCGCCGCCGACGCGGACGATATCGCGCCACCATCCCTCGCCCGCCGCATGATCGCCGACGCACCGCCCTGCGGATATGCCGCCCGCCGCAACGATCGCCGGCATCGACGGATCGCCATGAACGCGCAGCCGGATTTCCGGGCGCGACAGCCTTTCGCCGGAGGCGAGGCGGAAGTCAGGAGGAAGAATGACGCCGAAATCGCAGACCGGATCGTTGTCCGGCGGCGTGAGTCTTGTCGGCGATTGAAGAACGGCGGTCATGGGTCGGCCTCTGCATCATCTCGTCCCGCCAGCAAGACATTCGCAGAGACCCAATCGGACGCGAGGGATAAACCCCGCCTTCGTCCGACTCATCTCTCGAAACGGCGAACCGTCTCGAAGGAATTGGCACCTTTCCAGATGACAGGGTGTGTCGTCTGGCGGTTGCCCCAGCGTCTAAGGGCCTTTCCCTCAGCTGGTCTTGATGAGCGTTGACGGCGAACCTAGCCGCAATTTTTTCGCCGTCAACCGAAATTTTGAGCGAGCGCGTCCCTGCGACATTTGATCCGCAGGCGAATGATTTCGCCGGCGGCGGACGGCAAGAGCTGCAAAAGCGCGCGCGATGGCGACCGGTTTGGACGCTTAAGCATCGGAATTTCCTCAGCTTTTGGCTAGGCTATAAACTGCCCGGAAAATCGACGGGGACGATTATAAACGGACGTCTCCATGACCATTTTTAGCGGATTATGCCATTTTAGGTAAAAAATCTTCGCATTTGCAGCAAAATATTCTTGCGGCGGACCGCCAGCGGCCCTTACGGTTCTGGCGACGTCTTTCGCGGCGCCGGGCGGCAAGAGCGGGCCGACCAGCGCCGGATGACGCCCGTGTTGAAGGAGAAGCCGCACGCCGATGCTGAAATTCACCGATCTCGGTCGCCGAACGCCGCAAAAACGCGCGGCGTCCGCGCGCGTTGCGGATTTTCGCGAGATCCAGGGCGGATTCACCGTCGGCGACGCGCGCGCGCAGGCGTCGCGCTGCAGCCAGTGCGGCGTTCCCTTCTGCCAGAACCATTGTCCGTTGACGAACGATATTCCTGACTGGCTGCGCCTCACCGCCGAAGGCCGCGTCAGGGAAGCCTATCTTCTCTCGTCCGCGACCAACAACATGCCGGAGATTTGCGGCCGCATCTGCCCGCAGGACCGCTTGTGCGAGGGGTCCTGCGTCATCGAACAATCCGGCCACGGCACGGTGACGATCGGCGCGGTCGAGCAATTCATCACCGAAACCGCATGGGATAACGGTTGGGTCGAGCCGATCAGGACGGGCCGTTCGCTCAACCGGTCGGTCGGCATTATCGGCGCCGGTCCCGCCGGTCTCGCCGCCGCCGAGGAGCTCCGCAAGGCGGGCGTCGATGTCGTCATCTACGATCGCCATGATCGCGCCGGCGGCCTGCTCATTTACGGCATCCCGAATTTCAAGCTTGAAAAATCAGTCGTCGCGCGCCGCGTTGGTCGGCTTGAAGCGTCGGGCGTCGATTTCCAGATGAATTTCGAAATCGGCCGCGATGCGACGTTGAGCGATCTGCGCAACCGGCACGACGCGGTGCTGATCGCAACCGGCGTCTACAAGGGCCGCAATCTCGATATCGACGGCGAAAATGCCGACGGCGTCGTCGCGGCGCTCGATTATCTGACCGCCTCAAACCGCGTCGGTCTCGGGGATCATGTCGCCGAATTCTTCGACGGCCGCCTTGACGCTAGGAACAAGCGCGTTGTCGTCATCGGCGGCGGCGACACCGCGATGGACTGCGTGCGGACGGCCGTGCGACAGGGCGCAAAAAGCGTCGCCTGCCTTTACCGCCGCGACCGCGCCAACATGCCGGGGTCGGCGCGCGAAACCAGGAACGCCGAAGAAGAAGGCGTGATTTTCGAATGGCTTGCGGCGCCAAAATCGATCGAGACGGTGATCGGCAAAGCCGCGGGCGTCGCCGCCACTCGGATGCGCACCGCCGCGCGCGACGCGACGGGCCGCCTTTCGGTCGAAGAAATAGAAGGCTCCGACTTCCGCCTCGACGCTGATCTCGTCATCAAGGCGCTCGGCTTCGAGCCTGAAGACCTCCCGTCCTTGTTCGGCGCGCCGGAATTGAAGCTGACGCGGCGCGGCGTGCTGGAGACCGCGCGCGGCTCGCTTGAAACGCGCGCACCCGGCGTTTACGCCGCCGGCGACATCGTGCGCGGCGCCTCGCTCGTCGTCTGGGCGATCGCCGACGGCCGCCGGGCGGCGGCGGAGATTATCGAGCGGCTTGGCGCGGCCGCGACCACGCTTCTCGCCGCTGAATAAGCCCTCAAGCACCCGGCGCCCCATGAAAAATCCGATCTCTCTCTATCTCGAAAACCGTCAAAAGCTGATCGACGCCGGCGCTTACGACCCGTCGTCGGAGCGCGATGCGTGCGGCGTCGGCCTCGTCGCGGCGCTCGACGGCGCGCCCAAGCGCGACATCGTCGCCATGGCGATCGCCGCGTTGAAAGCCGTGTGGCATCGCGGCGCGGTCGCCGCCGACGGAAAAACCGGCGACGGCGCCGGCCTCCTCGTCAATATCCCGCAAGATCTCTTCCGCCGTTTCGTCGCGCGAATGGGGCGCACGCCAGCGGCTAACGACCTTTGCGCCGGGATGATTTTCCTCCCGCGCACCAATTTCAGCGCGCAGGATCAATGCCGCACCATTGTTGAAACGGAAATCATCCGCGAAGGCTTCAATGTCTATGGCTGGCGGCAGGTGCCGGTCGACGCCGGCCGGCTCGGCGTGCGCGCGAACCTTGTCCGCCCGGAAATCGAGCAGATACTTTTTTGCGATTTGAAAAGCCGCACGAAAGATGAGCTTGAGCGCGCGCTCTATCTTGTCCGGCGGCGCATCGAGCAGCGCGTCAGCGACTCCAATCTGCCGGATTTTTATATCCCGTCGCTGTCCGCGCGGTCGATCGTTTACAAGGGCATGTTCCTCGCCGAGGAGATCGACGGGTTTTACCATGATTTGCGCGACGAGCGTTTCACCTCCTCGATCGCCATTTTCCATCAGCGCTATTCGACCAATACCTTCCCGGAATGGCGGCTCGCGCAGCCCTTCCGCATGCTCGCGCATAATGGCGAGATCAATACGCTGAAAGGCAATCGCAACTGGATGAAGAGCCATGAAATACGCATGGCGTCTTCGGTGTTCGGCGACGACGACAAATGCGTGAAGCCGGTGATCCGTCCGGGCGCTTCCGATTCAGCGGCGCTCGATCAGGTGTTTGAACTGATCGTGCGCGCCGGCCGCACGGGCCCGATGGCCAAAGCCCTGTTGATCCCTGAAGCCTCCGCCAAGCGCGGCGCGGCGCTGAAATCCGAATGGCGGGCGCTCTACGGCTATTGCAACGCCGTGATGGAGCCGTGGGACGGCCCGGCGGCGATCGCCGCTTACGACGGACGCTGGGCGGTCGCCGGCGTCGATCGCAACGGGTTGAGGCCGCTGCGATACGCGATCACCGACGACGGCGTCCTCGCCGTCGGCTCCGAAACCGGCATGTGTCCGCTCGGCGACCGGACCGTCGCGCGGCGCGGCGCGCTCGAACCCGGCCGGATGATCGCGTTCGACACGGAGACGCTGCAATTTTATGAACAGGACGAAATCCTCGATTATCTCGCGCAAAAACATCCCTATACGGAATGGCTCGAAAACGTCGTCGAGCTGGAAGGCGACATCGGCCCCGGTCCCGAAGAGCGATTGTTCCACGGCGAGGATCTTGTCCGTCGTCAAGTCGCGGCCGGCTACACCCTGGAGGATCTCGATCTTGTCCTGAGGCCGATGGCCGAAACCGGCAAGGAAGCGATCGGCTCGATGGGCGATGATGCGCCGATTGCGGTTCTCTCCGACGAATACCGGCCGCTGTCGCATTATTTCCGCCAGAATTTCAGTCAGGTGACCAATCCGCCGATCGACCCGCTGCGCGAAGCCGGGGTCATGAGCCTCAACACACGCTTCAAGAACCTCGGCAACATTCTCGCTTCGGACAAGACGCAGACGGATGTGTTCGTTCTTGAAAGCCCGATTCTGACCAACGGCATGTATGAACGCCTGCGCGGACTGCTCGACCAGAAAATCGCCGAGATCGATTGCACCTATGACGCCGCCGAGGCCGCGGGCGACGGCGCGACGCTGAAGGCGGCGCTCGACCGCATCCGGTCGGAGGCCGAAAGCGCGGTGCGCGACGGCGCCGGCATCATCATTTTGACCGACGAAAACCAGAGCGCGGCGCGAGTTCCCGCGCCGATGATTCTGGCGGCGGGCGGCGTTCATACGCATTTGACCAAGGTCGGGCGTCGTTCGTTTTGTTCAATCATCGTCAGAACCGCCGAATGCCTCGACGCGCATTACAGCGCGGTTCTGGTCGGCGTCGGCGCGACGGCGGTCAGCCCCTATCTTGCGTTCGACTCGATCGCCGAGGCGCAGGCGCGCGGCGTCTATGGCGCTCTGACGCTCAATCAGGGCGTTTACAATTACAAATGCGCGTTGGAAGCCGGGCTGATGAAAATCATCTCGAAGATGGGTATCTCGGTCATCTCGTCCTATCGCGGCGGCTGCAATTTCGATGCGCTCGGCCTGTCGCGCGGCCTTGTCGAGGAATTTTTCCCCGGCATGACGAGCCGCATTTCCGGCATCGGCTTTTCCGGCATCGAAAAGCGCACGAGCGAGCTGCGCCAGCGCGCCTTTACCGATAGCGTCAGCCTGCCGGTTGGCGGATTTTATCGCCAGCGCGCGCGCGGCGAGCGTCATATCCTCGAAGCGCGCCTCGTCAGCGATTTGCAAAAGGCGGTGCGCGATCAGGACGCCGCGGCGTTCGCCCGGTTCGTCGGCGCGCTCGATGGACAAAAGCCGGCGCAGGTGCGCGATCTGCTGCGCCCGCAGCCGCTCGGCGCAGCGGTCGACATCTCCGAGGTTGAGCCGATGGAGTCGATCCGCCGCCGCTTCCTGACTCCCGGCATGTCGCTCGGCGCGCTGTCGCCGGAGGCCCATGGCGCGCTCAATATCGCGATGAACCGCATCGGCGCGAAATCGGTGTCGGGCGAAGGCGGCGAGGCGCCCGAACGCTACAAATTGCTGCCGAACGGCGACAACGCCAATTCCGCGGTCAAGCAGGTGGCGTCGGGGCGCTTCGGCGTCACCGCCGAATATCTGAACCAGTGCGAGGAGCTTGAGATCAAGGTCGCGCAAGGCGCAAAGCCCGGCGAAGGCGGGCAGCTCCCGGGCGTCAAGGTCACCGAATTCATCGCGCGCATGCGACACGCAACGCCCGGCGTCACGCTGATTTCGCCGCCGCCGCATCACGATATTTATTCGATCGAAGACCTCGCGCAGCTGATTTACGACCTGAAACAGATCAACCCGCGGGCGCGCGTCTGCGTGAAACTCGTTTCCGCCGGCGGCATCGGCGCCATCGCCGCCGGCGTCGCCAAGGCGAAAGCTGACGTCATCCTGATTTCCGGCCATGTCGGCGGCACCGGCGCATCGCCGCAGACGTCGATCAAGTTCGCCGGATCGCCATGGGAGCTGGGCCTCGCCGAGGCGCACCAGGTTTTGACCATGAATGAATTGCGCGGTCAGGTGACGCTGCGCACCGACGGCGGGTTGCGCACCGGACGCGATATCGTCGTCGCGGCGATGCTCGGCGCCGAAGAATACGGTATCGGCACGATTTCACTGGTGGCGCTCGGCTGCCTGATGGTGCGTCAGTGTCATTCAAACACCTGCCCGGTCGGCGTCTGCACGCAAGACGAAGCGCTGCGCGAGCGATTCACCGGCGCGCCGGACCATGTCGTCAATCTGATGACTTTCATCGCCGAGGACGTGCGGCGCAATCTGGCCATGCTCGGCGCGCGCTCGCTCGACGAGATCATCGGGCGGTCGGATCTACTCGATCAGGTCTCGCGCGGATCGACCGATCTCGACGACCTCGATCTCAACCCGATCCTGACGCGGATCGATTCAGGCGCGCTGCCGCCGCGCTCGTCGCGAAAGGGACGAATCGAAGTCGACGACACTGTCGACCAGCGCATTCGCCCGGCGCTGGACGCTTTTTTCCTGTTCGGCGAACGGCAAAACCTCACCCTCCCCGTTCGCAACACGGACCGCACGATCGGCGCGCGGCTGTCGTCGGAAATCGTGCGTACCATGACCGACAGAAAGCTTTCGCCGGATCATCTGACGCTTCGCCTGCGCGGGTCAGCCGGCCAGTCGCTCGGCGCCTTCAGCGCGCACGGGCTGAAGATCGTCGTCGAGGGCGACGCCAATGATTATGTCGGCAAGGGCCTTTCCGGCGCGACAATTGTCGTCCGCCCGCCGGCCGACGCGCCTCCGGCCGCGGATCAGGCGATTATCGGCAACACTTGTCTTTACGGCGCTACCTCGGGCGCGCTGTTCGCGGCCGGCCGCGCCGGCGGGCGCTTCGCGGTCAGAAATTCCGGCGCGAGCGCCGTCGTCGAGGGATGTTCGGCCAATGGCTGCGAATATATGACGGGCGGCGTTGTTGTCGTGCTTGGATCGATCGGGTTCAATTTCGGCGCGGGCATGACCGGCGGCGAGGCGTTCGTGCACGATCCCGAGGGACGCTTTGAGACTTACGCCAATGGCGACACGATCGTCTGCGTCGATCTTGAGGCGGCGGCGGAAGATCGCCTCAAAGCGCTGGTCGAGCGCCATTATCAGGAAACGAAATCCCTGCGCGCGGCGGAGCTTTTAGGGGACTGGAAGCTTGCCCGGCGCGCCTTCCGGCATGTGCGCGCCAAGGAAGCGATCAAGCAGCAGGAAATTGAAGCGGCGGCGAAAGCCGCGCCGACAAAAGAGTCCTATCGGCGCAAGACCCTCGCCGGCGCGTAAGTCGCCCCCTGTCGGCGGCGCGCGTTTTCGCTTATAATCGGGCGAAGGCGCGAGCGAAGGGGTATCCGTTGAAAAAACTCATTATGCTGATGGCGCTGCTGCCAGCCTCCTGCGCCAGCGCTGAAATGGCCGATGGTCCGTCGCCTGTCGCCTTTGAGTTCGTGCACAATTCGCACAATGAACGGTTCGTCGCGGCGACGGATGATCCTGCCGTCATCGCCGCGGCGCGCGCACAGCTTCAGCTGCCCTTCGATCAAAGAACCATGCATATCAACGGCGCCATCGAAGCGGGCGACGGCGGCGTCAACGCGCCGTGGAGCTGGCATTTCACGCCCGATGCGTGGAATCTCGCTGAAATGAGCATGGAAGTTTGCGACGGATGGCCCTCTTATATCGAGGAGCATCTCGACGAATGGCTGAAATCGCCGGGATCCTTTTGTCCCTGGGGATCGCGCATCGAGTCTGAGGTGAAGTAGCCGCGCCGGCTTTTCACTCAGCGAATTTGGACGCCGCCCATTTCAACGCCGCCTTGGTCAGCGGATTGAACCCCTGCGCCAGCGCCTTCGGGCAAAAGCGCCGCTGGAATGCGACCAGCGCGGCCGCGTGCGCCTTGTCGGGCGCGTCATAGCCGATCGCGCGCAGCATCGCCAAAGCGTCTTCATAGGAGATCGACGCGTCCTCTTCGCCGGCATAGCGTCCGATCGCGAGCCCTTCGGCGGCGAGCCGCCCCCAAGGGAATAATTCGCCCGGATCTTCCTTGCGTTGCGGGGCGACGTCTGAATGACCGAGCACGCGCGCCGGCGACACCGGGTGGCGCGTCTTGATGTCCCTGACGAGCGCAATCACCATGTCGATCTGCCTAGCGGGAAACTTGCGATATCCGAATTCATGGCCCGGATTGACGATTTCAATGCCGATCGAACGGGCGTTGAGGTCGGTCTCGCCTTTCCATGCGCCGACGCCTGCATGCCAGGCGCGCATGTTTTCAGGCGCCAGCGCGTAGATCGTACCGTCTTCGTCGACCAGATAATGCGATGAGACTTTCGCGGCGGCGTCGGTCAGCCGGTCAAGCGCCTCCGCGCCCGTCCTCATGCCGGTGTAATGAAGGACGATCATGTCGATGTCGCGGCCGCGCTCGTCGAAATTCGGGGACAAGCGCTCCACCGGGGTCACCTTCTTCATCTCTTCGCCTCCTCTTCCGGCGCGATCACGATTGATTCTGGGGCGCCCGGTTCCGGCGCCGCGGCGGGCGCGCGCAGGACAACGATCGCGACGCCGATCAGCGTCATCACGCCGCCGATGATGAAGGCGAGCGTAAAGGGTTCGCCCAGAAGCGCGACGGAAAAACTCACCGCGAAAAATGTCGTGAGCAGCGTCGACGACGCGACCTCCGACACCGGCCGGCGCTGGATCAGCCAGTAATAGGCCGTGTGACCGAAGACGGAGGAGACGATCGCCGAATAAAGAATGGCGCCGATGATGAGTTTCTTGTCGCTGGCGGCAAGCGCCGCCATCTGACCGTGCTCGATTGTCGCCGAAATGGCGAACAGGCAAGGCGCGCCGATCAGGCCGAACCAGGCGAGCAGCTCCCACGGTTTAAAGCCGGACGCTTTCTTCACGAGGATCGAGCCGTTGGCTTCGACGAAGGTCGCGGCCGCGACGAGCCCGACGCCGATGCCGATGCGGGCGCCGTCGACATCCTGATCCTTGCTGATCGCGATGACGGCGACGCCGGCGAAGGCGAGCGAAATACCGACGATCCGTCGCCAGCCGATCGTTTCCTTCAGAAATATGACCGACAGGATCGTCGCGAAAGGAACGTAAAGCTGGTTGGCGATGGCGCTCGCGGAAGCGGTCGCAAGCTTCAACCCGGTGAACAGGAACGCATAATTAATCGCACCGAAACAAAACGCCGCGAGCAGCACCAGTTTCATCTGGCCGGGTCGCCAGCGCAAAAACGGCGCGAGCACGGCCGCAACAATCGTCATCCGCATCGCCGCGTAAAATATCGGCGGGATTTCAACGACGGCGACTTTGACGACGACGTAGTGGAACCCCCACGCCACGCAGAGTACGAGAAGGACGAGAAGCTCGCGCGCGGCCAGAAAAATCCCCAAAACAGCGACCGTCGGGGCTTACGCCGCTCCGCGCGGGCCTTCAATCGGCGGGACGGCGGAAAGGTCAGACGCCGGCGATACGACAGCCGCCGCGCTTGGCGCCGCGCGCGGTCAGCGCCGACAGGGCGCCGGCGACCGCCGTTGCAGCAATGGCGAGCGGCGCGGCGAGCGCAAGCGCGAGGAGCGCGATCGCTGAAAATCCAAGGATCGCAAGAAAAAGGACCGCGTCGATGACGCTCGCCAGGCCGCGCCTTTCGGCAGCTACCGCCGCGCCTTGTCCCGGTTCCGTTGCTTCCGCCGTCAATTCACCCACGATTACGCCCTCGAACACGCCGGCCAGTCTATGCCCGTCCACCACGGGTCGTCCAGCAATTCAGCCAGTTTCTTCAATGGCCGCGCAAGTTCATGATAACTCCACACGTCTTAAGCGAAAATAAGGCGAAATCGACGCTTGGTTAACGCGCCCTTTCGGCGAGGATCTTTTCATAGGCGGCGTTGATCGCCGCTGTCCGGTTCTCGGCGATTTTGACGAGGCCGGGCGGCACCCCCCGCGCGATCAGGGCGTCGGGGTGATTTTCCCGCATCAGCGCGCGATATCTCTCCCGCAAGGCGGCGCTGTCAGCGTCATGGTCGATATCGAGAATGACATACGGATCGTCGCGATCCTGGCCAAGATGGGCGGCCTTGATCCGCCGCCAGACGCCGGGTTTGAGCTTGAACGCATCGGCCGCGCTCTCAACCATGGCCATCTCACGCGGATGCGCCTGACCGTCGGCGAGCGCGACATAAAGAAGGCAGTCGATCACATCTTCGAGAACCACCGGGTCATCTTCGAAGATGCGCGCGACTTGCCGCACATAATGGTCGAAGCCCGCGACGTCCTGCTTGGCGAGATCGAAGACCATCTTGACCTTCGATTCCTCCGATTGGGGGAACGCGAAAAACTTCCGAAAAGCGGCGACTTCCTTGTCGGTGACGAATCCGTCGGCGCGCGCGATTTTGGCGGACAGCGCGATCAGCGCGATTGAAAAGGCTGACTCATCGCGGCGCGCTTTCATTTCGACAAAACTATCGAGCGCCGCGCCGAGCGTGCGCTTGTGCGCTTCTTCCACCGCCGCGCCGATTCGCTCCCACAGTCCCACGGATTGATTCCCTTCCCTGTTTTCTGATTAGCCCCGCCCCGCGCGTGGCGCTAGGCGGAGGCCAAGCCGATTCCGGCGAAAAGCAAGATTTCTGTGGAAAAAATTTATAATCGAACCGGCGCCGCAGCTTATCCACAACCTTGCGCACCTGATGCGCAGCGGCGCTCCGAGGCTCCTTGCAACGCCGCTTTTTCCAGCGGCAAATGCGCGGGTCCGCAGCCTCGCGGATCTGACCTTTGGAGATGACATGGAGACGCTCCTCGATCAGTTGCGTATCACGCTCATGGGACTTTTGTGCGGCGGCGGCCTGATGGCGATCGCTCTCCTGCTGGCCGGCGTCATCCGCACCTAGGCGTCATAGCCGAGAATCGGTCCCAGCCATTTTTCGATGTCGGCGACGTCCATCGATTTGCGCTGGGCGTAGTCCTCCACCTGATCTTTCGCGATATGACCGACGCCGAAATAGAGCGCATCCGGGTGGCTGAAATAAAGTCCTGACACGGACGCCGGCGGCGTCATGGCGAAACTTTCGGTCAGCTCCATATCCGCGTTCTTCTCCGCCTCAAGCAACCGGAACAGCGTCGCCTTTTCCGTGTGATCGGGCTGCGCGGGATAACCGGGCGCCGGGCGAATGCCGCGATATTTCTCAGCGATCAGTTCCTCGACGCAGTGCGATTCATCCGGCGCATATCCCCAAAGCTCGCGCCGGACGCGCGCGTGGAGATGTTCCGCGAACGCCTCGGCGAGGCGATCCGCGATCGCTTTCGACATGATCGCGGAATAATTGTCATGCGCGTTGTCGAAGGACGCCGCGAGCGCTTCCTCGCCGACGCCCGCCGTCACCGCGAACGCGCCGATGTAATCCCGCTTGCCGCTGTCTTTGGGCGCGACAAAATCCGCGAGGCAGTAATTCGGCGATCCGGCGTCGCGTTTGGCGATCTGCTGGCGAAGGCCGTGAAAGACGGCAATCGGAGCGGTTCTGGCTTCATCGGCGTAGAGTTCGATGTCGTCGCCGACCGCGTTCGCGGGCCAGAATCCGGCGACGCCGTGCGCCGTCAGCCGATTTTTCTCGATAATGTCGCCCAGCATTTTTTGCGCGTCCGCGAATAGCGCACGCGCCGGTTCGCCGACGATGTCGTCGTCGAGAATGCGCGGATATTTTCCCGCAAGCTCCCACGCCGCGAAGAACGGCGTCCAGTCGATATGGTCGGCGAGCGTCTTCAGATCATAGTTTCGGAACGTTCGCACGCCTGTAAAAGACGGCGCCGGCGGATCATATTTCGCCCAGTCGATTTTCAGCGCTTTCGCCCGCGCGTCGTTGAGCGGTATGCGCGGGTTTTTCTCGCGTCCGCGCTCATGCTGCTCTTTGACCCGCACATATTCGGCGGCGATCTCGCCGAGATAGGCCGGGCGCCGCTCGTCCGACATCAAGGCGCCGGCGACGCCCACCGCGCGGCTCGCATCCGTCACATAGACGACGCCATGATCGTAATTCGGCGCGATCTTCACCGCCGTATGCGGCTTGCTGGTGGTCGCGCCGCCGATCAACAGCGGTATCTTGAAGCCCTGACGCTTCATCTCCGCCGCGACATGACGCATTTCATCAAGGCTCGGCGTGATCAGGCCGGAGAGGCCGATCATGTCGACATTATGGAGCTTTGCTTCCGACAGGATCTTGTCCGCTGAGACCATGACTCCAAGGTCGATGACCTTGTAATTGTTGCACTGGAGAACGACACCGACGATGTTCTTGCCGATATCGTGCACGTCGCCCTTGACCGTCGCCATCAGGATCGAGCCGTTCGGCTTACCCTGCGCGAGCCCCTGCTCTTCCTTTTCCTTCTCCATGAAGGGCGTCAGATAAGCGACGGACTGCTTCATCACGCGCGCCGATTTGACGACCTGCGGCAGAAACATTTTTCCCGCGCCGAAAAGGTCGCCGACGATGTTCATGCCGTCCATCAGCGGGCCTTCGATGACGAACAACGGCCGGCCGAGTTTCTGGCGCGCTTCTTCGGTGTCCTCAACGATGAATTCGGTGATGCCCTTGACGAGCGCATGCCGGAGCCGCTCCTCAACGCTCGTCTCACGCCAGGAAAGATCGGCTTCGATTTTCTTGCCGGCCTCGCCCTTGTAGCTTTCGGCGACCGCGAGCAGCCGCTCGGTCGCGTCGGCGCGACGGTTCAAGATGACGTCTTCAACAGGATCGCGCAGCGTCTTCGGGATCTCATCGTAGATCGCGAGCTGACCGGCATTGACGATGCCCATATCCATCCCGGCCTTGATGGCGTGATAGAGAAACACCGAATGCATCGCTTCCCGGACCGGTTCATTTCCGCGGAATGAGAAGGAAATGTTGGAGACGCCGCCCGAGACCCGCACGCCCGGCAGGCGTTTGATCTCCCGCGTCGCCTCGATAAAGTCGACGGCGTAATTGTTGTGCTCGTCGATGCCGGTCGCGACCGCGAAGATGTTCGGGTCGAAAATGATGTCGTCCGCCGGAAACCCGACTTTCTCCACGAGAATTTTGTAGGACCGTTTGCAGATATCGACCTTGCGCGCCGCAGTGTCCGCCTGGCCCTTTTCATCGAAGGCCATGACGACGCAGGCCGCGCCGTAGCGCATGACTTTCTTCGCGTGAAGGATGAAGCTTTCCTCACCCTCTTTCAGCGAAATCGAATTGACGATCGCCTTGCCCTGGACATTCTTCAGGCCTTCTTCGATCACTTCCCATTTCGACGAGTCGATCATCACCGGCACGCGTGAGATATCGGGCTCGGACGCGATGAGGCGCAGGAAACGGCGCATCGCAGCGACGCCGTCGAGCATTCCTTCATCCATGTTGACGTCGATCACCTGCGCGCCGGAATCGACCTGCTGGCGGGCGACGGCGAGCGCCTCGTCGTATTTGTCTTCCTTGATCAGCTTGCGGAACTTCGCCGATCCGGTGACGTTTGTTCGCTCGCCGATATTGACGAATACAGGGATGGTCATGCGGCGGCGCCTGATGGTTTTGCGGGCGATTTCGGCCGGACGCCGAGCATGGTGCACAGCGCATAAGCGAGGTCGTCGCGATTGAGCGTGTAAAAGTGGAAATGCTTGACGCCCTGTTCGGCGAGCGCAAGGCACTGTTCGGCGGCGACGGTCGCGGCGATCAGCTGGCGCGTCGCCGGGTCTTCGTCGAGATTTTGAAACAGCTTCACGAGCCGTCCGGGGATCGTTGCACCCGTCGTGTCCGCCATTTTCCTGATGCCGGCGAAATTGGTGATCGGCATCACGCCCGGCGCGATCGGGATATCGATCCCCGCCGCGCGCACGCGGTCGAGATAGCGAAAATAGGCGTCATTGTCGTAGAAGAACTGGGTGATGCCGCGCGTCGCGCCGGCCTCGACCTTGCGCTTTAGCATGTCGATGTCGGCAGCCGGCGACGGGCTGTCCGGATGTTTTTCCGGATAGCAGCCGACGCTGATTTCAAAATCTGCAATTCTTTTCGCGGCGGCGGCGAGTTCGGCCGCATTGGCGTAGCCGCCCGGATGCGGAATGTACCGCTCGCCGGGCCCGCCCGGCGGATCGCCGCGCAAGGCGACGATGTGGCGAACGCCGGCCGCCCAATAATCCTTCAGCACCGCGTCAACTTCTTCTTTCGTCGCGGCGACGCAGGTCAAATGCGCAGCGACCGGCAGCCTGGCTTCATTGATGATGCGCGTCACAGTCTCGTGCGTGCGCTCGCGCGTCGACCCGCCCGCGCCATAAGTCACCGAGACGAAGTCGGGCGCGAGGGGTTTCAACTTCTCCACCGCCGCCCACAACTTCACCTGCATCGCTTCGGTTTTCGGTGGAAAGAATTCAAATGAAACATGAAGGTCGGACACGAAACTTCCCTTTCAGACTGCGCGGCTTTTGAGGCGGCGAACCGATTCCGGCGCGCGCGCCAGCCAGATTTTGACGGTGAGCGCATCCTTGACGCCGCTCGCCGGCGGCAGCGTCTCGGTTGTCACGAGATCAAGCCCGGTAGCCGCGCACCACGCCGCAACCTCGTCATCGGAAAAACCGAGACGGCGATGCGCATGTTCGGCGCGCAGAAATTCAAGCTCATGCGGCGCGAAGTCGGAAATGATGAGCTTGCCGCCCGGTTTCAACAAACGCGCGGCTTCACGCACCGCCGCCGCGGGCTCGGCGAGAAAGTGCAGAACCTGATGGATGCAGACGACATCGGCGGTCGCCGTTTCCACCGGCAGTGAAAAGAGATCGCCGTGACGAACCTGCGCATTCGAAACGCCGGACTTTTCGAGATTGTCGCGCGCGACCGCCAGCATCTCGCGCGACAGGTCGAACCCGACGCCGTGGGTGAATTTATCGGCGAAAACGGTCAGTATACGTCCGGTTCCGGTGCCGATGTCGATGAACAGACCGGCGCGGCCGTCGTCGAGCAGCGCCCGCATCCGGTTCTCGACCGTCGATTCCTCGATCTGAAGGCCGCGCACCGAATCCCATTCGGCGGCGTTCTTTTCGAAATAGGCGGCGGCGATCGCGGCGCGCGCCTGCCGGCTCTGCTCGAACCGGTCGCCGTCGCGCGCGACGACGCGGTCGCCTGACGCGTTGAGCGCCGCAACCGCGCCGAGGATGGCGTCCGTCGCTTCCGGCGCCGGGGCGGTGACGCGGTAGAACATCCACGATCCTTCGCGGAATTTTTCGACAAGGCCCGCGTCGGTCAGGATCTTGAGATGGCGGCTGACCCGCGGCTGGCTCTGGCCAAGAATCTGGGTGATTTCGCTCACCGTCAGCTCCCCGCGCTGGAGGAGCGCCATGATCCGCAGGCGCGTTTCCTCGCCGATCGCCCGGAAAATATTGAGGATGCCGTCGAGATTCATGCGCGAGACCCGGAACGATTGATAATCAACACATATAAACATATCCTTATATGCTAGGCAAGGCGATCACGTTCCACAGGCCGCATGGGGCGGTCGGTGGACACTCCGCCCCAATCCCGCCAATCTCCCGGCCTTGTATGGAATAACAGCGCATAAAGGGCTGGGGACAGGCGGGTATGGCGTTTTCTAACCTCGCAGGGGCTGCGGCGATCTTCCTCGCGGCGATGAGCGGTTCCGCTGCGGCGCAAGGCGTCGCCGGCGATCAGACGGAGTCGCCTGTCGCCCAGTCTGAGATCGACGCGGCGCTCAGCGACACCTCCGCCGCCGAGGCCGTCGATCCCTGGGAGGGATTCAACAGGAAGATGTTCGCTGTCCATGTTTTCATGGACCACAATTTCCTCATTCCCACGGCGAAAGCCTATCGCGCGACGACGCCGCCGACGGCGCGGCGCGGCGTTCGACGCTTCCTGATGAACATCAAGGCGCCGGGGATATTCATCAACGATCTCCTGCAAGGCGAAATCGGACGGGCCGGTGAAACGCTAAGCCGCTTCTTCATCAATTCGACGATCGGCGCCGGCGGCTTCGCCGATCCCGCCGCACAGATCGGCATCGCGCGGCACAGCGAAGATTTCGGTCAGACGCTTGCGGTCTGGGGCATTGATTCCGGCCCGTATCTTTTCTTGCCCATGGTCGGCCCGATGACGACGCGCGACGGCTTTGGCAAGATCGTGCAGATCGGCATGGACCCGCTGCTCTATGTCAGGACCCCGCCGGCGGACATCGCGCGCTATTCCAGAGCCGGGGTCGGCGGCGTCTCGGCGCGCGAACAATTCCTCGATCCGCTCGCCGATATCGAGGCGAAATCCCTCGATTATTACGCCTCGTTCCGCAGCTTTTACCTGCAAGCGCAGCAGCGCGAAATCGCCAACGGCGTCGTCGATTACAGCGGTCTTCCCGATATTGGCGAGTTCGAAGATTTCGATGAATTGGAATAGGTGACTTTATGAGAGACGCTCTTCACAAGTTTCGCACGCTCGCGGTCGGCGCCATCGCCGCGCTCGCCATCGGCGCGTCTCCGGCTTTCGCGGACGAGTCGGCCGAAAAGTTCGTCGCCGGCATTCTCACTGACGCCAATGTCGTCTTCGATGCGCCCGACAAGCCGACGCGCGACGCCGGCATCGAGACGCTCGTCGACAAATATGTCGATATGGACCGGGTCGGCCGTTTCGCGCTCGGCCAATATGTGCGTCAGGCATCCGACGCGCAGATGGCTGAATACCTGCCCCTGTTCCGCAAATACGCGACGAGCGTCTATCAGTCGACGCTCGATGAATATTCGGGCGAGCGGCTTGAAGTCGCCGACAGCGTCGACAGGTCCGCGCGCGACTTCATCGTCGACACGCGTGTGGTCGATGCAAAGCCGGGAAGCCGCTACGCCAACATCATCGTTCACTGGCGCGTCTACCGCGCTCCCGACGGAAAACAGTCAATCGTCGACGCCGGCGCGTCTGGCGTCTGGCTGGCGATCGAGCAGCAATCGACGTTCAAATCGGTGATCGCCAATAATGGCGGCGGCGCTGCCGGCATCGACGCGCTGATCGCGGATCTGAAAGCGAAAGTTTCGCCGTAAGAAATATCGCGGCGATCGTAAAAAAAAGCCGCCCCACGGGGCGGCTTTTTCCGTTTCGGCGGCGCCGCGATTACGACGAATAATATTCGACGACGAGATTGGGCTCCATCTTCGCGGCGTAGGGAACCTCGGCGAGTTCCGGCACGCGAACATAGGTCGCGGTCATCTTCTTCGGGTCGACATCGACATATTCCGGAATGTCGCGCTCGGCGCTTTGCAACGCTTCCAGCACCAGCGCCATGTTCTTGGACTTTTCCTGGATCTCGATGACATCGCCCGGCTTGCAGCGGAACGACGGGATATTGGTCCGCCGGCCGTTCACCTTGATATGGCCGTGATTGACGAACTGGCGCGCGGCGAAGACGGTCGGCACGAATTTCGCGCGGTAGACGATCGCGTCGAGCCGGCTTTCGAGAAGGCCGATCAGGTGCTCGGCCGTGTTGCCCGAGCGGCGGATGGCTTCATTGTAGATTTTCTCGAACTGACGCTCGGAGATGTTGCCGTAATAACCCTTCAGCTTCTGCTTGGCGCGAAGCTGGAGACCGAAGTCGGAAATCTTGTTCTTGCGCGCGGCGCCGTGCATGCCGGGGCCGGTTTCGCGCTTGTTGAAGGGTGATTTCGGGCGGCCCCAGATGTTCTCTTGAACCCTGCGGTCAATCTTGTACTTCGCATTATGGCGTTTGGTCACGTATCCTCGCTATGGCGCGCGCCGGCCCAGGGGCACATCCCGAGAGCGATTTCAACGGCGGCTTGGCGCGCCTCCCGTCATGAAGGCCGGGCTTCTAGACGGCGGCCCTTCTCCTGTCAAACCGCGGCCAACAAAAAAGGCCCGCCGGAGCGGGCCTTTTTCAATCAGAGTGAAGCGGATCAGGCTTTCTTTTTCCGGTTCGCGAAGCCGAGGCCCGCGATGCCCGCGCCCATCAGCCACAGCGCGCCCGGGATCGGAACCGGGTTGCCGAATTCGGTGTAATGGCTAAAGCCCGCGCCGGCGCCCGCTGAGCCAGCCGCTTTGAGATAGGTGATGACCAGCGTCACCGGCGACGAGGTGTTCTGCAGGAAGAACGTGCTGTTGCCGATCTTGAG
>MEMM01000077.1:36140-46339 GCA_001767925.1 Alphaproteobacteria bacterium RIFCSPHIGHO2_12_FULL_63_12 | reverse complement strand
GTCGCCGCCGCGCCGGACGAGCGCGTCGCTGACGCCCCGCCGGGGCCGTCGGCGGCCGGCGCCTGGTTCCGCCTCAAGGCGTAACCCGCCGGCGTCGCATAGTGAAGCGCGCGCGGATTGCTCCCGCGCGCGCTTTTGCGTGAGCGCGCCTCATTGCCGGACCGGCCCGGCTGGCGCCATGTTCCGCCAAAAACGGGACCTTCATGCGAGCATCAACCGCGCCGGCGAGAGATCCTTCGGATATCGAGGCGCTCGCCGGCGGCAAGCATATTGTCGACATTCTGATTGAAGAGCGCGCGAAGACGCTGATCAAGTCGCGCTTCTGGCCTCTCTATCGCGCGGTCCTTTATCCGCTGCTGCAGGAGCCGCGGGCGCGCAAGATGTCGGAGGCGATCGACGGTCTTTCCGGTCGCGCCGCGATGGATCATGTCAGCTCGATCCTGTCGCTCGATGTGCGCAAGTCGGGGCTTGAACACGTGCCGGAAAGCGGGCGCGTCATCATCGCCAGCGTTCATCCGACCGGCATTGCCGACGGCGTTGCAATGTTCGATGCGCTGAAGGAAAAGCGCCCTGATCTGTGCTTCTTCGCCAATCGCGACGCAATCCGCGTCGCGCCGCGCCTGGCGGAAGTCGTCATCCCGGTCGAATGGGTGATCGAGAAGCGAACGCGCGCACGCAGCCGCGAGACGCTGGTCGAAGCGAAGAAGGCGTTCACGGACGAGCGCTGCGTCATTTTATTCCCGTCTGGCCGCCTCGCTTATATGGACGAGAACAAGAACCTGATCGAACGCGAATGGCTGACGTCGGTTGCGATCTTCGCGCGCAAATATGACTGCGCCATCATCCCCGTTCACATCAAGGCCCGAAATTCATGGCTCTATTACTGGTTCTGGAAGTTGAATTCGGAGTTGCGCGACATCACGCTGTTCAATGAGCTGCTGAACAAGCGCGGCAAGCGCTATGACATTGTCTTTGGCCCGGCGATCGCGCCGGATGCGCTCGGCGACGACCCGGTCGAGGCGACCAAGGCCTTGCGCGAGCACGCAGCTTACGGGGTGCCGGCGGGCGCGGCCTGGCGCAATTTGTCCTTAGGCTGACGATCCCGATCATAGGTCAGCGCCAAAAACACGTCTTCGAGGTCGGCCTCGACCGTCGTCATGTCCTTGATCCTGACGCCCGCCGCTTGCAGCCGCTCGATGATCGAGGAGACTTCGCAGCTGCTCGGCTGATAGGGAATGGCGATCTTGCCGCCAGATTTCAGTTCGGCCGTATAGGGATGAAGATCCGGCGGGGCGGCGAGCGGCTCGGCCGGCGTCACCAGCAGCATTTTCGAATCGAGCGACCCGACAAGCTTTTCCGTCGGCTCGCAGGCGACGACTTCGCCCTGGTGGATGATCGCGATGCGGTCGCAAAGCTCCTGCGCTTCTTCGAGATAATGCGTCGTTAGGACGATGGTGACGCCTTGCGCGTGGAGCGTCAGCACATAGTCCCAAAGCTGTTTTCTCAGCTCGATGTCGACGCCGGCGGTCGGCTCGTCGAGGATGAGGATCGGCGGCGCGTGCACCATCGCCTTGGCGACGAGAAGGCGACGCTTCATGCCGCCCGACAACATCCGGACATAGGCGTTCGCCTTGTCCTCAAGCCCGAGCGCGGAGAGGATCTCCATCGTCCGCCGCTCTGACTTCGGCACGCCGTAGAGTCCGGCCTGAATGTCGAGCGCTTCTTTCGGCGTGAAGAAAACGTCCATGTTGATTTCCTGCGGCACGACGCCGATCGAGGCGCGCGCCTGCCGCGGGTTCTTGTCGATGTCGAAGCCCCAGATGCTGACCGAGCCCTCGGTCTTGGTGACGAGCCCGGCGAGGATGTTGATGAAAGTCGATTTGCCGGCGCCGTTGGGCCCGAGCAGACCGAAGATCGATCCGACCGGTATGTCGAGATCGACGCTTTTGAGGGCTTCCTTGGCAGGGGCTTTCCTGGTCGGCGCGTAAATCTTGCGAAGACCCTTCGCCGCGATCGCGGCCTCTTTGACGGACATCGGGATTCCAGCCTGTTTCAGCGCTGATGGTACCACGCCCCGACGGCGCCCGGTCAACTGGCGCGCGCTTTGCCGGCGCCGGGCCTTGACTTGGCGCCGCGCCGACCGGAAATGAGTCAGCCGCCAATGTCACCCGGATGAATATATGACCAAGCCGATCGTCAAAGCGCCCGAGCCGGAAATCGTCTATGTCGACAAACACCGCGTCGCCTGCGACGGCGGCGGCGCGCTCGGCCATCCGCGGGTCTGGTATTCACTCGACGACGGCGAAGCGGAATGCGGCTATTGCGACCGCAAGTTCGTCTATGATCCGGAAAAAGCCAAACGTTAGGCGCCGGTTCGTGCAAGCCTGATCAGGTCTTTCGTCTTTGGCGGCGCCGATTGCAGGATGGCCGCGCGGAAAATGCGTCCCATGAAGCGCGCGAGCACGATCGCGAAAGCGAGCATCAGGCACGTCGCCCCGACGATTTCCCAGATCGGCGGATCGGCGGCCGCGCGCATCATCACCGCATAGGGCGTATAGATCGGAATCCAGGTGAGGATCGACGCCACAAGTCCGTTCGGATTCTGGAACACGAGAACCATGAACGGCAGCGGCGCGAAAACGAGCAGCATCAGCGGCCCCATATAGGACTGCGCGTCCTGCAGTGAATTCGACACCGCGCCGATCGCGAGGAAGATCATCGCGAAGATCGCATAGGCGCACAGGAAATAGAAAAGATAGATCGCCAGAAACCATGAACTGAACAGGACGCCGACCAGCGTCTGCATCATTTCGCTGCCGCCGCCCGAGAGCGCCAGCGCGACGCCGCCGAGTAGGAAGACGGTCGGCATCGTGAGGCCGACCGCCGCGATCCCGATCAGCTTGCCGAGCATCAGCTGATCGGCGGTGACCGACGACAGAAGAATTTCGACAATCTTGTTCGAGCGCTCCTCGATCGTGTTGGTGAGGAGAAGATTGCCGACGCCGAAGACGACGACGAGCAGCATATAAGTCATGGCGGCGGGTATGACGGCCGAGCGCAGGCGGTCGATATCTTCAAGCTCGCCGCCGCCCTGCTCCTTGTCCGGGCGATAGGCTTTGACCGGCGCGTCGACATCGGCGAGCGCGTCAAGCTCGGCCGGCGACAGGCCGTAACTTTCCGAGAGCTTTCGTCGCGCCGTGGCCGACAGGGCGCGCGACACCGCGATTTCGAGATTGGGATCGGTGAGATTGTTGCTCCAGAATTGCGCTTCGGCGCCGTCCTCGCCGCCGTTGTAGGAGCGGGGAATAAGCACCGCCGCGAAAAGGCCGCCGCCCGCGCCGGGATAGGACTGGGCGCCGACCAGAAACGGGCGAAGCGCTTCGGCGGCGTCCTCGATCGTCGCGGCGGAGCGGATGGGATCCGCAAGCTCGATGCGCGCGAACTGCCGGCGAGGTGCGCTGTAAAGGGGAACGCCGCTTTTCAGATAGGGTTGAACCGCCGCGCGCGCGGCTTCGACGCCGCCCGCGGCGAAGAAGGCGTTGCGCCGCGACTGCGTGGTCGCGCCGGGCGCAAACGGCGCCGGCAAGTCCTCCAGCGCAATCTTCGACTTGTCGATCGCCGCCTCGAGATAAGCGTCGAAAGCGACGATGGTCTGATGACGTTCGCGCTCGGCGATTTCGCGGTCGATCGCTTCGGCGTACCCGCCGGCTTGGTCATAGACAACGAAGGTGCGCACCGGCTTCGACGATTCAAGAATGCCGATCGCGCCGCCGCCAAGGATGACGATCAGCGGGAACGTCACCAGAAAGATGAGGAATCCCCGCGACAGGATGTATTGCTTGTATTCGCGCCAGGCGATGAGAAAGACCGGCGTCATGCCGCCTTCTCCTCGCTCGTGTCCGGCGCCGGCGCGCCGGCGTCGCCGACCAGATCGACGAAGATGTCGTGGAGCGACGCATTGGCGTGTTCAAAGCGCGACAGATGCAGGCCGGCGTCGAAGGCCGCGCGCAGGACGGTGTTCGGGTCGACGCCGCGCGCGAGTTCGACCGCATAGCTCGGGTCTTCGTCCGCGCGCGTCGGCGCCGCATTGATGTTGATGACGCCGGGCGCCCGAGCCAGCGCCGCAACCGGGTCGCGCGTCCGGATGATGAGTTTGGGCGGAAACTTCGCCCGCGCCTCGTCGAGCGTCCCTTCAAACCGGTTTCTGCCTTTGGCGAGAATGAGAAAGCGGTCGCAGAGCCTCTCGGCGTGCTGCATCGTGTGGGTTGAAAAAATGATCGTGCGGCCGCTGTCGCGCAAATCGCCGATCAGCTTTTCAAGCGTCGCCTGGTTGATCGGATCGAGCCCCGTGAACGGCTCGTCGAGGATGAGGAGTTCAGGCTCATGCGCGATCGTCGCCAGCAGTTGAACCTTTTGCGCCATCCCCTTGGAGAGGGATTCGTTTTTCGCGCGGGCGAAGTCGCCAAGACCGAATTGATCGAGCAGCGCCAGCGCGCGGGATTTCGCTTCTTGTTGCGGAACGCCTCTGAGGCTGGCGAAATAGGCGATGGTGTCGGCGGCTTTCATCTTCCGGTAGAGGCCGCGCTCTTCGGGGAGATAGCCGATGCGGCGACGGACCGGGATCGCGGACGCGGATCCGAGCACCGTGATCCGTCCCGATGTCGGCGGGATGATGTCGAGGATCATGCGCAAGGTGGTCGTCTTGCCGGCGCCGTTTGGCCCCAGAAAGCCGAAAATCTCGCCCCTGTTGACGCTGAAGGACAGATCATCGACGGCCCGAAAGGCGCCGAAGCTCTTGACGACATTCTCAAGGGCGAGCGGTGTCACGGTCGGCGGGCTTCCCGGTGGCTGACCGCCATGATGCGGCGGGCGGCTTTAATAATTCGTTCACGATAAAAGATCGAGCCGCAACAGGAGGCGATTGTCGCGGACGCCCGTCGCGCCGCCGGTTTCCTCACCGGCTCACCACGCGCCGGTGTTCGGCATCGACGCCCATGGCTCTTCCGGCTTCAGGCGTTCGCCTTTTTGAAGCAGTTCGATGGAAACGCCGTCCGGCGAGCGCACGAACGCCATGTGTCCGTCGCGCGGCGGGCGGTTGATGACGACGCCGGCGTGCATCAGCCTTGCGCACAGCGCATAAATGTCGTCGACGCGAAAGGCGAGGTGGCCGAAATTGCGCCCGCCCGTATATTCCTCCGCATCCCAATTATAGGTGAGTTCGATCAGCGGCGACATCTTCTCCCGCGCGCGATCGGCGTCGCCGGGCGCGGCGAGAAACACCAGCGTGAACCGGCCTTTCTCATTCTCCTGACGGCTGATTTCAACCAGGCCGAGCTTGCTGCAATAGAAGTCGAGAGAGGCGTCAAGATCGCGGATGCGCACCATGGCGTGTAGATATTGCATGTTCAGCCTTCCGCCTTTGCGGCGAGGATTTCCTCGCGGAGATAGCCGGGACGGCGCTTGTGAAAGCGCCGCATCGCCACAAAAATGATGGCGAGCCAGGAAAAGATCACACCGAAATAATAATAGAATTTTACGACGTCCTGCACATAGTAAAGCGCGATCGTTTCTTGTTCGTCGCGCGAGACGCCGGCGATCGAGCCTTCGACAGGGATGCTCCGCGCGATATTTTGCGCATCTGCCGACATCCCGATCGCCTCAAGGCCGCCGGCGACGGCGGCGAGAAGGGCAAGCGTCAGCGGCAGCGCCGCAACAAAGGCTGCGCCGATCGCCAGCGCGTATTTAGGAAAGCGCGGAAAATAGACGCGGCGATAAATGGACTGAAACCGCGCCTCGTCGAGCCCGGCGACGAGATCCGGGTCGGACGTGTTCAGCCGCACCCATTCCTCGCCGCCGTCGGCGGCGATCTCGGCCGCGGTCTTGCGCGACCACCAGATGAACCATGCGCCGGCGAGCAGCACGATGGCGGCGAGACCCATATAGGTTTCGAGCATCGATCAGGCTCCGGCGCGCGCGCGCGACAGGGCGGCGTCGAGCGCTTTGCCGAAACTCACCCGTTCGTCCGGCGACAGGAACGATCCAAGCACCAGCGAGCGTCCTTTCGACACAAGACGCACGCAGGCCTCATCGCTGGCCGGATTGTCGATGATGACCCGCGTCCAGAAAGGCTCCGTCCGCCAGCGCGATTCATGGCCCGACGGATAGACGCGCGACACGCGCAGATCGCCCGGCGCGACGATCACCCGCTCATGCAGCCGGCCCTGACGATAGGAAAGGCGGAAAGCGAGCCAGACGAGAAAAACATCAAGGCCGCAAAAGCCGATCACCGGCCAGGCGCCGATAACGTAGAAATAAACGCCGAAGATGAGGTTCGCCGCGATCACGATCGACATCACGGCGATGAAGCCGGCGTTCGGCAGCGACCGGTTCGGATAAAGGATCGCATCGAATCCGGGGCCGGCCGTTTCGGGGTCGGGCGCGGGGCCGAGCGCGCGGCCCTTTTCGGCCGGCGGCATGTCTTCGTAAACGCGGGAACGGGTCATGGCGCGATGATAGCGGCTCCAACCGTTTCCGTCACTGCCGGTTTGACACGCAAGGAGCGCCCGCTTCATGGTCGGCGCCTCGCCTTGAAGGGTCGCGTATGACGAAAATGACCAGGGCCGACGCGGCGGAAATCTACCGGCGCCTTGCCGCCGCTACGCCCGAGCCGCGGACCGAGCTTTGTTATCGGAACGCGTTCACCCTGCTGGTCGCGGTCGTCCTCTCGGCGCAGGCGACCGACGCCGGGGTCAACAAGGCGACGCCGGCGCTGTTCGCCGCCGCCGATACGCCGGAAAAAATGGCGGCGCTTGGCGAAGAAAAAGTCGGCGCCTATATAAAAACCATCGGCCTGTGGCGCGCCAAGGCGAAGAACGTCGTCGCTCTGTCGAAAAAACTCATCGCGGATTTCGGCGGCGAAGTTCCCTCCAGCCGGGATGCGCTCGAGCAATTGCCGGGCGTCGGCCGCAAGACCGCGAATGTCGTCTGCAATGTCGCCTTCTCTCAGCCGACGATTGCGGTCGACACTCATATTTTCCGCGTCGGCAACAGGACCGGCCTCGCCCCGGGCAAGACGCCGCTCGCGGTCGAAGAGGGGCTTGAAAAAATCACCCCGCCGGATTTCCGCCTCGACGCCCACCATCTGCTGATCTTGCATGGCCGCTATGTCTGCAAGGCGCGCCGTCCCGAATGCTGGCGCTGCGACATCGCGGCGCTCTGCCGGTTCAGGGAAAAGTCGCCGCCGCCGGATCTGGCCAAGAAACCGGCCGTCAAAAAGTCGACGAAGCGCCTTGCGGCGACGCCAAAATTGCGGGAAGCGAAACCGAAAATGAAAGCCGGACGGAAATGACTGGAAAAGACCGCCTCATCGTCGCCCTCGACGTTTCGAGCGTCGAAGACGCACGCCGCGCCGTTACGCGGATTGGCGACAGCGGAACCTTTTACAAGATCGGCTATCAGCTGATGCCGATCGGCGGCCTCGACCTCGCCAAGGAATTGAGCGACGCCGGCAAGAAAGTCTTTCTCGATTTCAAATTTCACGATATCGGCGCGACGGTCGAGCGCGGCGTCGCCAGCGTCGTCCGGCTCGGCGGCGATTTTCTCACCGTGCATGCCGAGCCCGATGTATTGAAAGGCGCGGTCGATGGGCGCGGCGACGACCGGCGGCTGAAAATTCTCGCGGTCACCGTGCTGACCAGCCTCACCCAGGAAAGCCTTGCCGAGAGCGGCATTTCGATGAAGCTCGAAGACCTCGTCTTGCGGCGCGCCGAATTCGCCGCGCGGGCGGGCGCCGACGGCGTCGTCGCCTCGGCGCGCGAAGCCGAAGCGATCCGCAAGAGATTTGGCGCCGCCTTGAAGATCGTGACGCCGGGCGTTCGCCCCGCCGGCGCATCGGCGGACGATCAAAAGCGCGTGGCGACGCCCGAAGCGGCGATCCGGGCCGGCGCCGATCATCTCGTGGTCGGCCGGCCGATCATCGCCGCCGCCGATCCCGCTGCCGCCGCAAAGGCGATCCAGGCGGAAATCGCCGCCGTCCGCTGAGACGAATTTCGCGTGTATTTCACGCCGCCGGCGCGCTACTATTTCGCCGGTTTTCAAAAGGACTTGCCGATGTTCGATGACGCGCGCCGCCCGCCGCACGTGCAGCTTCGCCGCCTGCCCCATGGTGAGGGGTTAGCGCTCCCCGCCTATGAGACCGCGGACGCTGCCGGCTGCGATCTGCGCGCGGCGCTCGCCGACCATGCGACGCTGACCCTCGCGCCCGGCGCGACGGCGCTGGTGCCGACCGGATTTCAGATGGCGCTGCCGAGGGGCTGGGAGGCGCAAGTGCGCCCGCGCTCCGGCCTTGCGGCCAAGCACGGCGTCACCGTTCTCAACGCGCCCGGCACGATCGACGCCGATTATCGCGGCGAGGTGAAGGTGATCCTCGTCAATCATGGCGCGGAGGATTTCACCATCCGTCGCGGCGAGCGCATCGCGCAGATGGTGATCGCGCCGGTTTTTCAGGCGCGCTTTGAAGAGATCGCGACGCTCGATGAAACCGCGCGCGGCGAGGGAGGCTTCGGCTCAACCGGACGATGACATTTGGCGACATGCTGACCGCGGGATTTCGCAATGCGTTCATTGTGATCGGGTTCGTCTGCATGTTTTTCGGCCTGATCGTGCGCGGAACCGGCGAAACCAGCCGCGGCCTCGGCATGGCGCTGCTGGTGGTCGGCGCCTCGATGATCGTCGTGGCGACGTTGCTGCGCCTTCTGGGGTGGTGGTGAGGAGCCTTGATGCTCGACGCTGACGCGCGCGACCGCTATCTGCGCCATATTCTGCTGAAAGAAGTCGGCGCGCAGGGACAGCAAAAGCTGCTCGCCGCGCGCGTTCTCGTCGTCGGCGCCGGCGGGCTTGGAAGCCCGATCATCCAGTATCTGGCCGCCGCTGGCGTCGGGGTGATCGCGATCGCCGACGATGACCGCGTCGCGCTATCCAATCTCCAGCGCCAGACAATTTTTCGCGACGAGGATGTCGGCGAACCCAAAGCCGCGCGCGCCGCCGCCTTCGCGCGCGCGCTCAATCCCGAAATCAGGATTGTCGCGCTTGACGAAAAACTGACCGCCGATAACGCCCCTGACCGCATCAACGGCTTTGACGTCATCGTCGAGGGCGTCGACAATTTCGGTGCGCGGTTCGCGCTCAACGCCGCCTGCATCAAGGCGCGAAGGCCGCTGGTGTCGGCGGCGATCGGGCGGTTCGAGGGGCAATTGTCGGTGTTCAAACCGTGGGCCGGCGCAGCGCTTCCCTGCTATCGCTGCCTCGTGCCGGCGCCGCCCCCGCGCGAGGCTGAGATCAATTGCGCGGAAGTCGGCGTGCTCGGACCGCTCGCCGGGGTCATCGGCTCGATGGCGGCGCTCGAAACATTGAAGGAAATCCTCTCAATCGGCGACAGCCTCGCCGGACGCCTTCTCATCTATGACGGCCTCGCGGCGTCGATGCGCACAATCGCGTTGCCGCGCGATCCCCAATGCCCCGATTGCGCCGAACTGTTGCGGGACGGCTGAGCCCGCGCCCTGAGGAGGTTTTTATGAAACGCTCACCCGTCGTCGCCCTGTTTCTTGTCCTGCCGCTGATCGCGGGCTGCGCCTCGCTCATCGCGCCGAAGGTGGCGACCGAGCCGGCGGCGCTGAAAGCGGGCGCCTACGCGCTCGATCAAAATCACGCCTCCCTTCTCTTCAAGGTCGACCATCTTGGCTATTCCTCCTATGTCGGCCGGTTTGAAAAACTCGACGCGACGCTCGATTTCGACGCCGCCGATGTTTCAACCGCGCATGTCGAAGCAAAGATCGACATCGCCTCGCTCGACGTCGCCAATGACGCGTTTGCGCAGACGCTGACCGGCGCCGACTGGTTTGACGCCGCCGCATTTCCGGAAGCTATTTTCAAAACGACGTCGATTGAAAAAACTGGCGAGACGCAAGGGCGGATGACGGGGGATCTGACGCTGCACGGCGTCACCGCGCCGGTGACGCTTGACGTCGCCTTCAATGGCGGCGCGCAGGACATCCTGCGCGGGGGTTATGTTGTCGGCTTTTCCGCGAGGGGAACGATCAGCCGCAAGACATTCGGCGTCGACCGCTTTGAAGGCATTGTCGGCGACGAGGTTGAAATCGACATCGAGGCGGAATTCGTGAAACGCTAATCCTGCAGCGTCA
>MEMM01000077.1:16011-36132 GCA_001767925.1 Alphaproteobacteria bacterium RIFCSPHIGHO2_12_FULL_63_12 | reverse complement strand
TGTAGGGCTCTTTCGGTTTGCCGATCAGACTGCGATTGAGCTTTCCGTCGCCGTTCTTGTCGAAATAGGCGACAAAGGCGTAGTCGCCGGGCGCAAGATCGGAAATCGTCAGCAGGGCGATGCCGTCGTCGCCGACAATGGCCTCGCGCTTGGACTGGGCGGTTTCGAGAAAATTCGCCTCGTTCTCATAGATCGCGACGCGGATGCGTCCGCCAGCTGGCGCAAATTCCGAGGTGACAGCAAGGACGACCCCATCGGCGGTCGAAAATTTTGAGAACGGATCGGGCAGGGGCGCGCTGTCCGCGAACGCCGCGCCTCCGGCAAGCGCCAAAGCGCCCGCCGCCACACCAGCCATTACCCTACGCCCGCCCACCAGCAATCCTTACCGAAATCGAAACGCAACGCGCAGACGGGCCCCAAGCGCCGTCATGGCTCCAACTTTAGGATAGATGGGTTCAAATCAACTTAAAATCGAGAGGGGAAGGGGCTCGCTCACGCGATCTTTTGCGGTCGTTACGCGAATGCAACGCCCCGATACATGTAACCGGCGAATTTCGGCGCGCCCTTCGCGTAATGGCTTTGCGACCGCTCAATGTCGAAACCGGCGGCCCGGATCAGGGCGAGCGGATCGCGGTTAAGATTGCAGCCCCCGCCGAGCCTTCCCCAGAGAGGGTTAAGCCGGTCCTGCCATTGGCGAACGCCGGGATCGGGCGCGGCGCCATGTTCAAGGAAGACAAGCTTGCCGCCGGGTTTCAATACCCGCTTCATGCCGCCGAGCGCGGTCGCGACGTCAGGGATCGTGCACAGCGTATAGGTGACGAGAACCGTGTCGACGGACTTGGCGTCGAGCGGAATTTCCTCCGCCTTGAGATCGATCCAGTCGAGCGGGAAGGGAAGCGCGCCGATCCGCCGCGCCGCCTTGCGGCGCATCGCCGGCGAAGGCTCCAGCGCGAACAAATGGGTGATCTTCGCGCGGTCGTAAAAACCGGCATTGTGCCCGGACCCGAAGCCGACCTCGAGCACGACGCCCGAGGCTTCCGGCACAATCGCCGCGCGCTCTTTCGAGATCGCCGGCATGGAGCAGGCGAACGAAACGAGGGCGGGTTCGATATGGTCGGAATAAATTCCCATCACCAGCCTCTTGCCGCCGCCCGCCCTGGCGCGCAAGCTTGCACCATTGCAAGCCGGAGATACAGCGTGAAAAGAGCATCATCAGTCATCGCGGCCATCGCTGCGCTGCTTGGCGCCGCCGCCTGCGCGCAGACCCCGGCGGCGGGCGATCATCCCCCGATTGTCGGCGCCTGGGACGTAACCGCGATCGACGGCGCGGCGGTGCCCGCTGACGTAACCGCCACGGTCGCCTTTGCGGAGGACGGCCAGGTGAGTGGCGTCGGCGGCTGCAACCGCTATGGCGGGCGTTATTCCTATGCCGGCGGCGTCGTCACGGTGAGCGAGCTTTTCGCGACGAAAATGGCGTGCATGGAGCCGAACAAGATGGATGTCGAAACGAAATTCCACCAGCGGTTCACCGGCGATCTGAAGGTCGCGCTGGCGTCCGGGGGCGCGCTGACGCTGGGCGCTGACGCGGGAAGCCTTGTCCTGCGGCCAGCGGCGCAATGACGGCCTGTGGTCGAAACTGATGTTCCGCTCCTTTCTCTTCGTTCCCGGAGACCGCCCGGAGCGCTTTGACAAGGCGGTCAATTCCGGCGCCGACGCCGTCTGCATCGATCTTGAAGACGCGGTGTCGCCCGCCAACAAGGATCTCGCCCGCCGCGAGGCGCTCGCTTATCTTGACGGCGGCGCGCGCGCGGCCGCGACCGGGGTGCGCCTCAACTCGCTCGACGGGATAGAAGGGTTTCGCGACGTCGTCGCCCTTGCTGAGAGCGGCGCGGCGCCGTCATTCATCCTGATGCCGAAAGTCAGGACACGTCATGACGTCGATCTGCTGCGCCGCGCGCTCGGCGACAAGGCGGCGCCGATTTGGGCGCTGATGGAGACGCCGCAAGCGCTGGCGGCGATCGAAGGGCTCGCGGACAGCGTCGGCGAGGCGGGCGGGATCGTTTTCGGCGGCGCGGATTTTTCCGCCGCGATCGGCGCGGACATGAGCTGGGACGCGCTCTTTTTCGCGCGGGCGGGCCTGATCGCCGGCGCCGCCGCCGCCGGCTGTCAGCTGCTTGATGTTCCCTATCTCAATGTCCGGGATATCGACGGGCTCGTCGCGGAAACGCGGCGCGTGAAAGCGATGGGGTTCACCGGGCGAAGCTGCATCCATCCAGATCAGGTCGGGCATATCAACGATATCTACACGCCGACGGCGGAAGAAATCGAAAAAGCGCAAGCGACGATCGCGGCCTATGAGAACAACAAGGGCCGCGTGCTATTGCATGAAGGGCGTCTGGTCGAAAAACCGGTCCTCGCCGCCGCGCGCCGCATTCTCGCGCGCCGGCGATCCTGATCAGGCAAGGCCGAGAATGATCCGGTCGGGCGGCTTATGTCCGTCCGCGAACATTTTGATATTGATGATGACGCGCTCGCCCATTTCGATGCGGCTCTCGATCGTCGCCGACGCCATGTGCGGCAGCAGGACGACATTGGGCGCCGCGCTCAGCCGGGCGTTGGGCCTCGGCTCCTTCTCGAACACGTCAAGTCCCGCGCCCGCGAGATTTCCCTTCTCGATCGCATCGGCGAGCGCTTCCTCGTCGATCAGCTCGCCGCGCGAGATGTTGACGACATAGGCGTGCGGCTGCATCAACGCGAGGCGCTGGCGCGACAGCAGATGATAGGTCTGCGGCGTCGACGGACAATTCACCGAGACGATGTCCATCCGCGCCAGCATGGCGTCGAGATCGGGCCAGTAGGTCGCTTCAAGCTCTTCTTCGATATGCGGATTGATCGGCTTGCGATTGTGATAGTGGATCGACAGGCCGAAGGCGCGGGCGCGCCGCGCGATCGCCTCGCCGACGCGGCCGAGGCCGATGACGCCGAGCTTCTTGCCGCGCACGCGCCGCCCCAGCATCCATGTCGGCGACCATCCGGTGAACGCGCCGTCTTCGAGCGCCCGGACGCCTTCGACAAGACGGCGGGGCACGGCGAGGATCAGCGCCATCGCCATGTCGGCGGCGTCCTCGGCGAGCACCGACGGCGTATTGGTGACGGTGATTCCGCGCTGGTTGGCGGCGGCGACATCGATGTGATCGACGCCCGCCCCGAAATTGGCGATCAGTTTCATCCGCGCGCCGGCCTGGTCGAAAAAAGCGGCGTCAAGTTCGTCGCCGAGCGTCGGCGCCAGAACGTCGACGCCCTGCGCGAGACTGACAAGCTGCGCCCTGCTCAGCGGCGTGTTCGATGGATTGAGCGCGGTGTCGAACAGCGCGGATAGCCGCGCTTCGACGGCGTCGGGCAGTTTTCTCGTCAATCCAACTTTGAGGCGGCGATGCGGCATTGATCCGGTTTCTCGTCGGCGGGTTCTAGGCGTCGGTTTAGGTTCGGTTCCGCTCTTTAACGGTGGCGGGCCCAGTTTAAGGGTTTATTCACTCAAGGGGCGGCGGACCGCTCCGGCCAGCCGATGTTGATCGTTTCATGCGTTTTCGCGCCGTCATTTTTACTGTGCTGGTCCATTTGAGCGTGATGGGGGCGGCGGCGCAAGGCGCCGCAGCGCCCGCCGACAGCCGGATTCGCCTCGATACGCCGTCCGGTTATCCGGTGCCGCGGTTCTTAAGTCTGAAGGCGGAAGCGACGAATTGCCGAACCGGGCCAAGCTTCGATCACCCGATCCGGTTCGTCTACAAACGCGCCGGCGCGCCGGTGCTGGTCGTCGCCGAATCGGTCGACCACTGGCGAAAGCTCCGCGACCCTGTCGGCGATGAATGCTGGGTGCATGAGACGACGCTGAAAGCCCAGACCCACATCCTCGTGCGCGAAGCGATCGCGCTGAGGCGCCGCCCGGCGCCGGACGCGAATATCTCCGCACGAATAGGCTCCGGCGTTCTGGCGCGCCTCGTCAAACGAAAAGACGGCTGGATTCTGGTGACCGCTGCGAATGCGCGGGGCTGGGTCGCCGCTGGCGAGGTCTGGGGCGGGGATGCGCTGACCGACTCTGCCCGGCGCGATTGACCCGACTGCCCGCGCCGACTACCTACGACCGGACAGACAAGCGCGAAAGCGACCGGTTGAATGGCAGACAAACAGGCGTTTTCGAAAGAAGAATTGCTGCAATGCGGCAGGAATGGGTTCGCCGGACCCGGCACGGCGCAACTTCCCGTTCCGCCGATGCTGATGTTCGACCGTGTCACCAATATCTCCCGCAATGGCGGATCGCACGGCAAGGGGGAGATGGCCGCCGAACTCGATATCGATCCGGGCCTGTGGTTTTTCGAATGTCACTTTCCTGGCGATCCGGTGATGCCGGGGTGCCTCGGTCTCGACGCGCTCTGGCAAATGGTCGGATTTTTCCTCACCTGGTCGGGTCTGCCCGGCAAGGGGCGCGCGCTTGGATGCGGCGAGGTGAAGTTTCGCGGACAAGTGACGCCAACGGTCAAACTTGTGCGCTATGAAATCGACCTGCGCCGGGTGATGTCGGGACGGCTGAAACTTGGAATCGCGGACGGCCGCATGTTTGCCGACGGCAAAAAGATTTATGAAGCGAACGACCTGCGGGTCGGGTTGTTTTCCGCAAACGAACTGGACGCCGGCGCGCTCGGTTGACCGCCGCGCCTTACCGACGAGAGAGCCATGAGACGCGTCGCCATTACCGGCATGGGGGTTGTTTCCTCGATCGGCGCCAATGTCGCCGAAGTGACCCGCGCGCTGAAAGAAGCAAAATCCGGCGTCACCCACGCGCCGGAATTCGCCGAGCACGGCTTCAAATGCCAGGTCTATGCAAAGCCCTCGATCAATATCGAAGAAGCGATCGACCGCCGCACGCGCCGGTTCATGGGCGAGGGCGCCGCGTGGAATTATATCGCCATGCGCGAGGCGATCGCCGACGCGCGCCTCGCCGAGGATGAAATTTCGCATCCCAGAACCGGAATCATCATGGGCTCTGGCGGCCCTTCGACCGCCTCGATCGTCGAGGCGGCGGACGTAACGCGCGAGACCGGGTCGACCAAGCGCATCGGCCCGACGATCGTTCCCAAAGCAATGTCATCGACCAATTCCGCGACGCTCGCTGTCGCGTACAAGATCCTCGGCGTCAATTATTCGATCTCTTCGGCTTGCGCGACGTCGGTCCATTGCATCGGCGCCGCCGCCGAACAGATCATGTGGGGCAAGCAGGATGTAGTGTTCGCCGGCGGCGGCGAGGATCTTCACTGGACGATGGCCAATCTTTTCGACGCCATGGGCGCGATGGCGACCGCCTATAACGCAACGCCGGCGACCGCGAGCCGGGCCTACGACAAGAACCGCGACGGCTTCGTCATCGCCGGCGGCGCCGGCGTCGTCGTGCTGGAAGAAATGGAGCGCGCGAAAGCGCGCGGCGCGACGATCTACGGAGAGATCGTCGGCTATTTCGCCAATTCCGACGGCTATGACATGGTCCAGCTCTCCGGCGAAGGCGCGGTGCGCTGCATGTCGTCGGCGTTAAAGACCGTCCGCCAGCCGGTCGACTATGTGAACACGCACGGCACCTCGACGCCGGTCGGCGATTCGAAGGAAACCGCGGCGCTGCGCGAAGTCTTCGGCGCGAAAATCCCGCCCTTCTCGTCGACCAAGTCGCTGACCGGCCATTCGCTCGGCGCCGTCGGCGCGCAAGAGACGATCTATTCGCTGATCATGATGCGCGACCGGTTCCTCTGCAAAAGCGCGCATATCGAAGAGATCGATCCCGAATTCGCCGATTTGCCGATAGTGCGCGAGCGCGTCGACAATGCGAAGATCGACTGTTTTCTCACCAACTCCTTCGGCTTCGGCGGCACCAATGGCTGCCTCGTCGTCGCCCGGGCGGATTGAGCAACTCCACGCCGAAAGGTCATTGAATGAGCGAAGAAAACGCGTTTCCCGCGGGCTCCCTGATGAAGGGCAAGCGCGGCCTCATCATGGGCGTCGCCAACAAAAACTCGATCGCGTGGGGCGTCGCGCAGCAGCTCGCGGCGCAAGGCGCGGAACTCGCCTTCTCGTATATTCCGGCGATGGAAAGCCGGGTGAAGCCGCTCGGCGATTCAATCGGCGTCAAGCTCTATGTCGTGGCCGACGTGATGAGCGACGCCGACATGGAGCGCTCTTTCGCTGAAATCGAAAAGGCGTGGGGGCGGCTCGATTTCCTCGTGCACGCGATCGCCTTCACCGACAAGGAAGCGCTGAAAGGCTCTTTCGTCGAAAACACGACGCGCCAGAATTTCAAGGACACGATGGACGTCTCGGCGTTCTCTTTCGTCGATGCGGCGCACCGCGCCTCGAAGATGATGCCGTCCGGCGGCGCGATGGTGACCTTGACCTATCTCGGCTCGGAGCGCGTCGTTCCGAACTACAATGTAATGGGCGTCGCCAAGGCCGCGCTCGAAGCGTCGATGCGCTATATCGCGCGCGACCTCGGCCCCAAAGGCATCCGCGTCAACGCGATCTCGGCCGGGCCGATGAAGACGCTCGCCATGGCCGGCATCACCGGCGGGCGCCAGCTGATGACGACCGGGCGCGACTGGTCGCTCCTGAAGGAAGACACGACGATGGAAGGCGTCGCCGGCTCGGCGCTTTATCTGTTGTCGGATCTCGGCAAATCCTGCACCGGCGAAGTGGTGCATGTCGACGCCGGCTTTCACGTCGTCGCCGTGCCGAGCATGGACGGCGTTCCGCAATAGAACGCCGCCGCTATTTCCCCGAGACGAAGGCGCGAATGTCGGCGCTGAGTTTTTCCAGCGACGGCTGGTGAATATACATCATGTGCCCCGCCTCGTAATATTTGATGGTGAGGCGGCTGCGATCAAAGGCGGGCTGCGCGAGCGTCAGCTCGGTGCCGAAAAACGGCGTCGCCATGTCGTAATAGCCATTGGCTGAAAAGACGCGCAGCGCGCTGTTCTGGCGCATCGCGCGTTCGACATAGGGCGCGACGTTGACATAGGAATTCTCGCCGCCGGCGTCCTGCGTTTCCCAGTTCCAGTCCTTGACGCCGCCAAGCGTCACATAGGGTTCGGAAATGTCGACTTTGAGATCGCGCCCGAAATAGTCGAGCATCGCCGCCGTGTATGCGCCGTCAATGCCGTAGGCGGAGGGATCGGCGTCCGGATCGACGCCGATCGTCGATGGCTCCCGGCCCGTATAGCGCGAATCGAGTCGGCCGACGGTCAGCCCCTGATCGCGCATCAATTCGCGCATGAACCGGGAGAGGGTGATCCGCATGTCGGACTGGTCGACATAGGAAGGCTTCAGCCCGGTGAAGGCGGCGATGTCGGCGACCATCGCCTTGCGCTGGCTTGCGGGCAGCAATTGCCCCTTCATCAGCGCCGGCATGTATTTGTCGACCGCGAAGGCGCGCGCCGCCGCGAGGAATTTTTCGAGGTCGCCGCCCCATTTCGCCTTGTCGACCTTGCCGTGATACCACGCGGTCGCCGCATAGCTCGGGAAGATGCCGACATAGGCGACGTCATTGCCGGGATCGGGCGAGTCGAGGCCGAAATTCAGCACCGATGAAATCAGCACGACGCCGTTCATCGCGATGTCGGTCCAGCCGCTTTCCAGCGCGTCGATCAGCGCCGCCGATCGCGTCGTGCCATAGCTCTCGCCCATCAGATATTTCGGCGAGTTCCACCTTTTGTGCTCGACGAGCCAGCGCCGGATGAATTCGCGGATCGACTGTGCGTCTTCGCTGACGCCCCAGAACGCTTCGGTTTTCGCGTCGCCGAGCGTGCGGCTCCAGCCGGTGCCGACCGGGTCGATGAAGACGAGGTCGGCGACATCGAGGATCGATTGCGGATTGGCGATGATGTCGAACGGCGCGGCGCCGTCGTCGTTCGGCCCCTCGGGCAGGCGAACGCGCTTGGGGCCGAAGACGCCCATGTGAAGCCACAAAGACGCCGAGCCGGGGCCGCCGTTGAAAATGAACGCGACGGGCCGCGTTTTCGGATCGGAAAATCCGTCGGCGATATAGGTCGTTGAAAAAATCGACGCGATCGGTTTGTCCTTGTCGTCGAGGATGATCGTCTCGCCCGCCGTCGTCTTGTAACGGATCGTCCGGCCGTTCGCCGAAACGCTGCCTTGCGAATTGAAGACGCGCGGCGCCGGCGCGTCCGACGCTTGCGTTTTCGCCGCGCCCGCCTTGGCGTTCTTTTCCTCATCCGCGCTCGCCGCGCAGGACGCGACCAAAAGCAGGGCCGCAAGAGCCGCCGATAGTTTCAGCATGATGTCCTCCAAAGGCGCGCCGCGCCGATCTGGCGGACTGTCCAATCTTCTGCGTGACGGGTCAACCGTCGCCGGCGCTGCTCGCTCCTATTGCTTCCCGGTGCGATGGGCGCTGCCCCGCGTGCGGCCGAGATAGTCTTCTGGCGCCGCAGAGATGAAGCCCGGTGTCTGCGCGACAAGATGGTCGAGCCAGAATTTATGACCCGCGCCGTAGACGACAATGACGCGATCGCCGGGCTTGGTCACGTCGATCAGCTTTGAGAAGATTTTCGCGTTGCGCATGAACCAGTAGGCGTTGAGCTCGGCGCCCGGCTGGTCCTCCCCGGTGTCGAATTTGAGCAGCTCGTAATAGAAATCGGGCGACGAGATCTGGCCCCTGTTGGTTTCAACCAGCGCCTCGCTCATGGTGAGCGCGGAAAGTTTTTCAACTTCCCCTTCCGCCATCGCGCGCGCCGCGCCGATCAGCGCTTCAAAGTCTTGCTGTTGTCCTGTCGCCGCCGCGTGTTCAAAAGCTTTTCCGAACGGGAAATAATCCGGCTCTCCGGAAGATGGCTGCTCGTCAAGGCCAATAACGCGCGCAACGCCCGCGCGCCTGGCGAGCCTGTAGGCGACCTGCACGCGCTCGTCGGCGTTCGTCGCAAGATCTTCGTCGGTGAACGTCGCGAATTTCGGGTCGACATAATCGGGCGCGGCCGTCACGCGCTCAGTGACGATCACGTTCGGCCTGAACGCGGCGAGGCGCTGGACGGCGTCTTCAAGCTCGCGCTGGCGCTTGGGCGCAAGGACGCTGTCGGTTTTTATCGAAATGACGTCGCTGTCCGATCCCGCGAAATGCCATGTCCCGAGCACCATGACCTCGATCGGCGCGACAGCGGACGCATCCGGCGCGTTCGCCGTCGGCGCGGTCGCGCAAGCTGCGCCCGCGAGAAACAAAATCGACATTACTGTCCTGCGCATGGAGAAAGCCTTTCCTCGTTCGCGCGCCAGTATCGGCGCGCGCCGCCGCCACGCAACAAATCTGCGACGGGCCGCGTGCGATTTGCGGCGCGACGAATGGTCAGGCTTTCTTCGATTTGATCCAGCGATCGATCGTCGCGTCCAGCACCGGCAGCGGCGCGTCGCCGAGCGTCAGCACCGCGTCGTGGAAGTCGCGAATGTCGAAGTCCTTGCCAAGCTCGCCTTCCGCCCGCGCGCGCAATTCCTGGATTTTCAGCATGCCGAGTTTGTAGGCGCAGGCCTGTCCTGGAACGACCGCGTAGCGCTCGATCTCGCGGGTCGCCGTGTCGCGCGTCTCGCCGGTGGCGGCGACCATATAGTCGATCGCCTGTTCGCGGCTCCATCTTTTGTGATGCAGCCCGGTGTCGACGACAAGGCGCGCGGCGCGAAACAATTCCGCCTGCAGACGGCCGAGATCGCCCGCCGGGTCGCCCTCATACATGCCCATCTCCTTCGCCAGCGCCTCGGCGTAGAGGCCCCAGCCTTCGGCGTATTCCGAATAGCCGAGCATGTTGCGCATCAAGGGCATGTCCTTGATCGAGCGCAAATAGGCGGTCTGAAAATGGTGGCCGGGAACCGCTTCATGATAGGTCAACGACTTCAGCGAGTGCTTCGGATTGTCGGCGGTGTTTTTGAGATTGATCCAGTAGACGCCGGGGCGCGAGCCGTCGAGCGAGGGGCCGGTGTAATAGCCGCCGGGTGAGGAATCCTGTTCGTGAATCGGAATGCGCCGGACTTCGACTTTCGTCGCCGGCAGACGGCCGAACCAGTCGCCGGATTTCGCCATCACTGCGTCGACCTGCGCGCGCAGCGACGCGAGAAGCGCCTCGCGTCCTTCATCCGTATTCGGATAAAGATTATCGGGCCGCGCCGCGAGCTGCTCCATGCGCGCCGCGACGGTCCCTTGCGTGAGGCCGATCGATTTCAGCAGCGCATCCATTTCCCCGGTGATGCGCGCGACTTCCGAGAGCCCAAGCTCGTGAACGTCATCGCCGGTCTTGACGCCCGCGCCATAGGACGCGAGCGCCAGCTGATAAAACGCCTCTCCCTCCTCGCCGAGCCGCCAGACGCCGGCATCGTCATTTGTCTCCTGCAGCGCCAGCTCGACCTGCGCGGCGAGGCGTTCGTAGGCGGGATAAACCTCATCCTCGACGAGACGCGCCGCGCGCGCCGCGAACGCCGCCCGTTCCTCGTCGCTGATCCCCTCCACCGATTTCATTTTTTCCGCGAGCGTCGTCGCCAGCGGATGTTCGGCGGCGGACTTCGCGGTGAAATTCCTGAGCGAGCGCAGAACGCCCTCGATCGCAAAGCGCGGCGGGGCCATGCCGATCCCGGCGTCGGTTGAAAATGTCTCGCCCGCTTCATCAAGGGCGCGACCCATCTCGCCGAGCCGCGAGAGATAGGCCTCGATATGCGCGCGCGATTCAATTGGATGCTGCGACAACAGCATGCGCGGCAGCGCAAGATGCGGTCCCGTCAATTGCGTCATGAAATACGGAGTCATCGCCCAGCTGTCGCCGGAATTGGGAAGCCCCGAGCCGAAGGGCGTCGCGCCGCCGAAATCGAACTGGTTGCGCCGCGCGGCGGTGTCATAGGCGTTCTTCAAAACGTCATAGGTGTCGGCCGCCTGGCCGGTGAGCGCCGCCCGGTCGAAGCCGCGCAATTCCTGCAGGAAATCCTCGTTCATCTTGCGCGCCGCCTGATGCGCCGCAAATCCGTAGCCGCCAAGATGCGAGAGGTAATTCTCGCCCGCGATGTCCTCGCCGACGCCAAGCTCGGTCGCCGCTTCGGGCGCGGTCGCCAGAAAGGCGCGCGCATGCCGGTCGGCCATCGCAAGAAATTCCGCGGACGGATCAACCTGCGCTGCCGCCGCTGCCGCTTCGGCGGCGGGCGTCGCGGTCTTTTCCTTGCCGCAGGAGGCAAGGCCCGTAAGCGTCAGCGCGGCGGCGGCCCCCAAAAGGGCGATTTTTCCCTTGATCATTCTCATCGCGCGCCCCTTTGAGGCTCCGGGGCCGGTGATTCGGCCCGGAATGGGCGTGATCCTAACGCCAAAGAGCCGCAGAGCCGAGCGCATCCAACTTCTCTTTCGCGGATCGTTGCAAAAAAGCCCCGCCGGCTTTCGCGGGCGGGGCTCGTTGAAAATCAGCGATTTGGCGACGAAGGCTATTCGTCGTCGCCCTTTTTCGGCTTTTCGGTCTGCGGGATTTCCTTCCCCGTAGCCTGATCGACGATCTTCATCGACAGGCGGACCTTGCCGCGATCGTCGAAGCCGAGAAGCTTCACATAGACCTCGTCGCCTTCCTTGACGACGTCGGTCACTTTCTCGGTGCGCTGTTGCGACAGCTGCGAAACGTGGACGAGGCCGTCGCGCGCGCCGAAGAAATTGACGAAGGCGCCGAAGTCCATCGTCTTGACGACCTTGCCCTTGTAGATTTCGCCGACTTCAGGTTCGGCGACGATCGAGTGGATCCACTTGTAGGCGGCGTCGATCTGGGCCTTGTCGCTCGACGCGATCTTGATCAGGCCCTCGTCGTCGATATTGATCTTCGCGCCGGTCTTTTCGACGATTTCGCGAATGACCTTACCGCCGGTGCCGATGACTTCGCGGATCTTGTCTTTCGGGATCTGCATGGTCTCGATGCGCGGCGCGAATTCGCCGAGCTCCGAACGGCTGGTGTCGATCGCTTTCGACATCTCGCCGAGAATGTGCATGCGGCCGTCTTTCGCCTGGCCGAGCGCGACTTTCATGATCTCCTCGGTGATGCCGGCGATCTTGATGTCCATCTGCAGCGAGGTGACGCCTTCCTTCGTGCCGGCGACCTTGAAGTCCATGTCGCCCAGATGATCCTCGTCGCCGAGAATGTCGGAGAGGACGGCGAAGCGCTTGCCTTCGAGGATCAAACCCATGGCGATGCCGGCGACCGGACGGCGCAGCGGAATGCCCGCATCCATCATCGCCAGCGACGAGCCGCAGACCGTCGCCATCGACGACGAGCCGTTCGACTCGGTGATCTCCGACACGAGGCGGATCACATAGGGAAATTCCTCCTGGGTCGGAAGAACCGCCTTGAGCGCGCGCCAGGCGAGCTTGCCATGGCCGATTTCGCGACGTCCGGCGCCGCCCATACGGCCCGTCTCGCCCACCGAATAGGGCGGGAAATTGTAGTGCAGCAGGAAGGTTTCCTTGTAGGTCCCTTCAAGCGCGTCGATATATTGCTCGTCCTCGCCGGTGCCGAGCGTTGCAACGACGAGCGCTTGCGTCTCGCCGCGCGTGAATAGCGCCGAGCCGTGAGTCCTCGGCAGCACGCCGACTTCAGAGACGATCGGGCGAACGGTTTTGGTGTCGCGGCCGTCGATGCGCGTTCCGGTGTCGAGAATGCCGTTGCGGACGATGTCGGCTTCGACTTCCTTGAACAGCGAACCGAGGACGACTTTGGACAGCGCGTTCTCGTCGCCTTCCTTGCAGAAGACTTCCGCCGCCTTGGTTTTCGCGCCGGCGATTTTATCCTGGCGGGTCTGCTTCTTGCGCTCCTGATAGGCGGCGCGCAGATCGGCTTCGACCAGCGAGCGGATTTTCGCGGGGAAGTCGCCGTAATCGGGCGCGTTGATGTCCCAGGGGTCTTTCGCGCATTGATCGGCGAAGCCGATGATCATCTTGATCGCGTCCTGCGCCGCGCGGTGGCCGAACATCACGGCGCCGAGCATGTCGTCTTCCGACAATTCCTTGGCCTGCGATTCAACCATCATCACCGCGTCCATGGTGCCGGCCATGACGAGATCGAGTTTGGAATCCTTCATCGTCTCGATCGGCGGGTTGAGGACGAAGGCGCCGTCGATATGGCCGACGCGCGCCGCGCCGATCGGGCCGAGGAACGGGATGCCGGAAATCGTCAGCGCCGCCGAGGTCGCGATCATCGCGACGATGTCGGGATCGTTTTCAAGATCGTGGCTGACGACGGTCGCGATCACCTGGACTTCGTTTTTGAAGCCCTTGGCGAAGAGCGGGCGGATCGGCCGGTCGATGAGGCGCGAGGTCAGCGTCTCCTTTTCGGTCGGGCGGCCTTCGCGCTTGAAATAGCCGCCGGGAATGCGGCCGGCCGCGAAGGTCTTTTCCTGATAGTGAACGGTCAGCGGAAAGAAATCGAATTTCGGGTCCGGCTGTTTCGCGCCGACGACCGTCGCCAGCACCGCGGTGTCGCCATAGGTGGCGAGCACGGCGCCGTCGGCCTGCCGCGCGATGCGGCCGGTTTCAAGGGTCAGCGTGCGGCCGCCCCATTCCATCGATTTCCTGGTGATATTGAACATGTATTTTTTCTTTCTTCGTATGTGACGTCGCCGGATTGCGATCGTCGGTGGTTAAGTTGAGGCAATGGGCATTAGGCAGTAGGCGGATTGTTACCGCCTCGCTTTACTTCGGCTGCATTCTGATCGCGCCGTCGAGCCGGATCGTTTCGCCGTTCATATAGCTGTTGCGGCAGATTTCGACGGCGAGCGAGGCGTATTCTTCGGGTTTGCCGAGGCGTTTGGGGAAGGGCACCATGGCGGCGAGGGCGTCCTGAACCTTCTGGTCCATGCCCGCCATCATCGGCGTCCAGAAAATGCCGGGCGCGATCGTGTTGACGCGGATGCCGGCGTTCATCAGATCGCGCGCGATCGGCAAGGTCATGCCGGCGACGGCGGCTTTCGACGCGGTGTAGGCGGCCTGGCCGATCTGGCCGTCAAAGGCCGCGACCGACGCCGTGTTGATGATGACGCCGCGCTCGCCGTCTTCGAGCGGCTCGAGCTTTTCGATCGCTTCGGCGACAAGGCGGATGCAGTTGAACGTGCCGACAAGGTTGATGTCGATGACGCGCTTGAAGCTTTCAAGCTTGTGCGGGCCGTTTTTGCCGACGGTCTTTTCGCCAATGGCGATGCCGGCGCAGTTGATGAGAACGCGCGGGGCGCCTATGGCGGCGATCGCCTTGTCGAGGCCCGCCTTGACGCTCGCCTCGTCGGAAACGTTGACCGCGCAAAAGACGCCGCCGAGTTTTTTCGCCAGGGCTTCGCCCTTCTCGGCGTTCATGTCGAAGATCGCGATCTTGCACCCTGCGGCGTGCAGCGCTTCGGCGGTCGCGGCGCCAAGGCCTGACGCGCCGCCGGTGACGATCGCGGATTGTCCGGAAAGTTTCATGGGCGTTTCTCCAAAAGCGTCATCCCGGCCAAGGTCTCGCGAAGGGCAGGGATCTGGTCCGCCTGGGACGCCCGGCCCGCCGCGCAAGTTCCCGGAAAGGCGCCGGCGGCGCTTTCCGGGATGACGGGTTTCCTAACGGCGCAGGCCAAGGCGCTCGATCAGCGCTTGATAGCGCTTCTCGTCGCAGCGCTTCACATAATCGAGCAGCTGACGTCGCTGCGAGACTAGCTTCAGCAGTCCGCGGCGCGAGTGGTTGTCCTTGACGTGATCCTTGAAATGCTCGGTAAGGTTCGAAATCCGCTCCGAAAGGATGGCGATCTGGACTTCCGGCGAGCCGGTGTCGTCCTTTTTGGTCGCATATTCCTTGATGAGCTTGGCTTTACGCTCGGGCGTAATCGACATCGGTTCTGTCTCCGCAGCGTCGGGATGAAGGCCGGCCCAGCCGGGACGCCGTCCAGCAGGGTCGAAAGGATGCGCGTTCCTAGGGGAAGGGGGGGCGGAAGGCAAGCCGGAAGCCCTTACGCGTTGAACACCCGGAGCGGTTTCAGCTTCAGCCCGTCCAGCTCGCACAGCGCCACCGCCTCGCCGTGCATCGAGGCAAGGACCGCCGGGATCGTCCCGCTTTCGCCGCCGCGCACGCCCTTGGCGACGGCCGGGGAGATCACCGCCGGCTGGCCGCGCTTGAGCTTTTCGGCTTCCGGACCGCCGATCAACGCCTGCGGCAGGCCGGCGAGCGCCGCGTCGATGGGGAGGAGGGCGGCGTCGCGCGCCTCGGGGCTCTCCATCGCTTCGAGCATGGCGATGGTGACGCCGTCCTCGGCGCGGAAGGGGCCGACCGCGGTGCGGCGCAGCTCCGCGACGTGGCCTTGCGTGCCGAGCGTGCGCGCCATGTCGCGAACCAGCGCCCTGACATAGGCGCCCTTGCCGGTCACCGCCTCGAAGACAGCATGGTCCGCATCCGGAATATCGATGATCGAGAATTCGTGAATGTCGATGGTGCGCGCTTCGATCGCGACCGTCTCGCCGGCGCGCGCCAGATCATAGGCGCGCTCGCCGCCGATCTTGACCGCCGAAAATTGCGGCGGCGCCTGTTCGATCGCGCCGGTGAACTGCGGCAGGACCGCCTCGATCTCGGCGCGGGTCGGGCGCTTGTCGGACGTCGCGGTCACCGCGCCTTCGCGGTCGTCGGTCGTCGTCGCCTCGCCCCATTTGGCGGTGAAGCGATAGCGCTTGGCCCAATCCATCACATAGGGGACGGTCTTCGTCGCCTCGCCGAAAGCGATCGGCAGGACGCCGGTCGCCAGCGGGTCGAGCGTTCCCGCATGCCCGGCCTTTTGCGCCTGCAGCAGCCATTTCAGCTTCGAGACCGCCTCGGTCGAGCCGAAATCATAGGGTTTGTCGAGGATGATCCAGCCGGAAACCGGCCGGCCCTTTTTGCGCCGCTGCTTGCTCATGATCGCCTGCTGGTATGAACGCCCCCGCGCGGATCGGACGCGCGCAAAGCCGATGGGCGGGCGAGGTAGGGCTTGCGCGCCTTGAGGTCAACCCTCTTCGTCGCGCCCGAGATCGCGCGCGACCTTGGGCGAGGCGAGAAGCTCGTCGATGCGGCGCGCCTCGGCGAAGCTGTCGTCGGTGCGGAAGATGAGCGCCGGCGTGAATTTCATGTCGATCTTCTGGCCGAGGAGATGGCGTAAATGCGGGGCGGCGTGATTGAGCGCCTTGATGATTTCCGGATGCTTGTCGCGGTCGATCGAGGCGCCGAGCGGCGCTGAAAAGACCGTCGCCTGTTTCAGATCCGGCGTCATGCGCACTTCGGTGAGGGTGATCGAGAGGCCGTGGAGCGCCGGATCGCGCAGATCCTCGCGATGGAAAATTTCAACCAGCGCGTGACGCACCAGCTCGCCGGCGCGCAGCTGGCGCTGCGACGGGCCTTTGGGGGAAGAATAACGGCGGCTCATCCCGGCACCCTATAAGGCGCAGCCTTTGACGAGTCATCCCTTAACCCCGCTCCGCCGGCGCCGGCGGGAAAGTTGGGGCTCAGCGCCGTCGCCATGGACGGGGATCGTCCTTTAAAAGGCCGAAAATCACGCTGTCGCGTTCGCCGATATGGGTCGACCAGTTGCCGCGCAGGACGCCTTCGCGCTGAAAGCCGAGCCGTTCGAAGACGCGCAGCGAGGCGATGTTGTCCGGATCGACATCGGCGAAGACGCGCCGCGCGCCGCGCCTCTCAAACGCCTCATCGATGACGATCGCGAGCGCGCGCGCCGCGAGATTTTTGCCGCGCGCCGCCGGGACGATCATGCAGGCCGCTTCAAAGATGTCGCGTCCGCGCGCAATGAGCGCAATGCGCCCGAGCGCCGGGCCGCCGTCGCTTTCGCAGACGGCCCATGACGCATCCTCTAGACCCGTCGTCCAGCGCTTCAAATTCTCGATCGTCTCCTCAACGGTCGCGAACGCCGGCCCGGTCATATAGGTGCAGCTTTCCTCGTCGCCGAAGATCGCATGCAGCGCCTCGCCGTCGCGTAGAGGATCGAGGGGGCGGAGGAGGATCGGCGGTAAAACGCGGTTCGTCATGATGTCTCAGCGGTAGTAGTTGAACCAGCTCGAATTGTAGTCGCGGTCGAAAGTCTCTTTGGAAGAAAAATACGCCGCGATGGGGCGGTTGGCGAGATAGCCGAATTCGTCATGCGGCGCGATGAGCGCGGCGTATCCCTCCGCAAGCCGGTTTTTCAAGCCATCCGTCGGACCGTTTAACTCGGCGTCGGTATGGAAAAGAAAATCGACACGATCGAGGAAGCTGTGGATCGCCCAGATCTGGTCCGCCGCCAAGCGGCGGCGTAGCCGCTCAATCTCGATTTCTTTCACTTTCGCATTCGCCTCGATCCGCGCGACGCCCTCGAAATCGCTGAAGATGACGAACAAATCCCTGGTGTCGTAGAGATCGTTGCGCGCCGCTTTCACCGCGTCGCGAAAAATTTCCGCGGCCATCGCCTGTTTCGCCTTGTCGTAGCCGCCGCGACCACCGAAAAATTTCTGCTGCTCTTCGTCATAGTCGACGACGACAGTCAGGCGCGGAATGTCGTGCGGGGCGATCCGCTCGTAATGCGCGTTAAATATCGAAACGCCCGGAAAGGCGGCGCGCAAAGCCTCCACGCACTCCTTGAACGGCGATTTCAGCGCCGCCTTGCCGAGCCGGATTTTCTTCGTAGCGACATAGGCGGCGTCTGTCGGAGACAACATGCGGGCGATCCGGATGACCTGCGCAAAAGCGTATCGCCGACTTTTCTTGCGGGCAAAGTAAAAGGCCGCCTGAATGGAAAGGCGTCAATTAAATAGGCGCTCGGCAATCCCCTACAGCGTCCGCGTGATCTTCTCCACCGCGAAGCATTCGATGATGTCGCCCTTTTTGAGGTCTTCGTATTTGGCGAAGCTCATGCCGCATTCCTGGCCGACGGGGACTTCCGAAACATCGTCCTTGAAGCGCTTCAATTGCGACAGCTCGCCTTCGTGGATGACAGTGCCGTCGCGAATGAGGCGCACCTTCGCGCCGCGGCGGACGACGCCTTCGACGACGCGGCAGCCGGCGACCTTGCCGAATTTCGAAATCGAGAAGACTTCGAGAATTTCCGCGTTGCCGAGGAAGGTCTCGCGGATTTCCGGGGCGAGCATGCCGGAGAGCACGCCTTTGATGTCGTCGATCAGGTTGTAGATGATCGAATAATAGCGGATCTCGACTTTCGCCCGTTCGGCTTCCTCGCGCGCCTGCGCATTGGCGCGGACGTTGAAGCCGATGACCGGCGCGCCGGACGCGCCGGCGAGGATGACGTCGCTTTCCGAGATCGCGCCGACGCCGGTGTGCAGGACGCGCACCCGGACTTCGTTGGTCGAGAGCTTGTCGAGGCTGCCGACGATCGCCTCGATCGATCCTTGCACGTCGCCCTTGATGACGAGCGGCAGTTCCTTGATTTCGGCGTCCTGAAGCTGCGCCATCATCTGTTCGAGCGAAGTGCCGGAGGACTTGGTCGAGGCCTTCTCGCGCTTCTTCCTGGCGCGGAAATCGGCGACTTCGCGCGCGCGCGCTTCCGACTCGACGACGACGAACTGGTCGCCCGGTTCGGGAACGCCGTTAAGGCCGAGCATTTCGACCGGCATCGCGGGGCCGGCCTCGGCTATCGTCGCGCCCTTGTCGTCATTCAACAGGCGCACGCGTCCCCATTCGGCGCCGACGACGAGAATGTCGCCGCGTTTCAAGGTGCCGCGCTCGACGAGCAGGGTCGCGACCGAGCCGCGGCCCTTGTCGAGGCGCGCTTCGACGACGGAGCCTTCCGCCGTACGGTTGGGATTGGCTTTCAGATCGAGAACTTCCGCCTGCAGCAAGATCGCGTCGAGCAGCCCGTCGAGATTGATCTGTTTGAGCGCCGAGACTTCGACGTCCTGCACTTCGCCGCCGAGGCTTTCGACCTGGATTTCATATTGCAGAAGGTCGGTGCGGACTTTCTGGGCGTTCGCCGACGGCTTGTCGATCTTGTTGATGGCGACGATGATCGGAACCCCGGCGGCCTTGGCGTGATTAATCGCCTCGACCGTCTGCGGCATGATCGAATCGTCCGCGGCGACGACGAGAATGACGATGTCGGTCACTTTCGCGCCGCGCGCGCGCATCTGCGTGAAGGCGGCGTGGCCCGGCGTGTCGAGGAAGGTGATCTTGCGGCCGTCCCTGACCGTCACCTGATAGGCGCCGATATGCTGGGTGATGCCGCCCGCTTCGCCGGAGACGACGTTGGTTTTCCGGAGCGCGTCGAGCAGCGACGTTTTGCCGTGATCGACATGGCCCATGATGGTGACGACCGGCGGGCGATATTCAAGCGCCTCGTCCTCGTCGGTCGCGCCGGCGAGGCCCTCCTCGACATCGGATTCAGCGACGCGTTTGGGCGTATGGCCGAGATCGGTCACGATCAGCTCGGCGGTGTCGGCGTCGAGCGTCGAGTTCGCGGTCACCATCTGGCCCTGCTTCATCAGCTCACGGATGAGATCGACGGCGCGCATCGCCATCCGCTGCGCGAGCTCCTGGACGGTGATGGTTTCGGGAATGACGACTTCGCGCACGATCGCGGGGGCGAGGCCGCGCTGCTGGCGGGCGAGCTTTTCGCGCTCGCGCGCGCGCTTCACCGAGGCGAGCGAGCGCTGGCGGTCATCGTCGTCGAGCGCGTTGGCGATGGTGAGGCGCCCGGCCCGGCGGCGCGGCGCTTCCTTCGCGGCGTTCTCGCGCTCGCTCTTGTCGACGATCTGCTTTCTTTTCGTCTTCAGGCGCCCGCCGAGCTTGGCGAGCGGATTTTCAGGATCTTCGACGGCGGCCGCGGCTTCGTCCGGTTTTCCCTTGCCTTTGGATTCGGCTTTGGACGCGGCGCGCTGCTTGCGTTCTTCTTCCTCGGCCTCGAGCGCGCGGCGGGCGCGTTCTTCCATTTTGCGGCGTTCGGCGGTTTCGCGCTCGCGCTTGCCTTCTTCCTCGGCCTGACGCGCGCGTTCAGCTTCAAGCTTCAGCCGTTCATCGGCTTCGCGCGCTTCGCGTTCCTGGCGTTCGGCGGCGTCGCGCTTCTTGCGGACTTCTTCTTCCTTGCGCGCCT
>MEMM01000077.1:14608-16005 GCA_001767925.1 Alphaproteobacteria bacterium RIFCSPHIGHO2_12_FULL_63_12 | reverse complement strand
GCGCGGCGGCGCGCGCGACCTTTTCGTCTTCCGACAGGGTGCGCAGAACGTTCGGCTGCGCCGTCTTTTCAACGGGCTTTTCAACCGCCTTTTTCTCCGGCGGGGCCTTGGCGGCGGCGGTCTCGCGCGCGGGCGGCGCGGCTTCGGCCGCCTCGTCTTCTTTCTTGGCGCCGATGACGCGGCGCTTTTTCGTCTCGACGACGACGGTCTTCGAACGTCCGTGGCTGAAGCTCTGCTTCACCGCGCCCATTTCAGAGCGGCGCAGGGAAAGCGGCCGGCGTCCGGCCTTATCGCCTTCAGAATTCTTTTCGACGTCGTCAGTCATCCATTCTCCGTTCCCGCCGCTTCAATGCGACGGACTTTCATCAAGGGCGACCTTGCGGCCCCACCCCCAGAAAGCGGCCTTGGACATAACGCCCAAACCCGCCGCGGTCCACCGTCATCTGGGGACCCGTTTAAACTCTCAGGCGGCGGTGTTTTCCGTCGCTCTGACGCCGTCGAGGCGCAAGGCTTCCCGCCGGAAGCGGTCGGCGGCCGCGCCCTTGAGGAGCGCGGCGTGCTTGATGCCGTCCCGGCCGAACGCCGCCGACATTGCCGCGCTTGAAAACCCGCGATGCTGAAGCAGCCCGTCGCCCAGTCGCGACACGCCAAGTCTCGACAATTTTTCGCGTCCGTCATCGGCGGCGTCGGACGCGGTCAACAGAACGCTCGCCTTCCCCTTGGTCAAAACATCCTTGACCTGATCGAAGCCGAGCACGGCCTCGCCGGTGCGCCGCGCCAGCCCGAGCGCGTCGAGCGCGCGTTTTTCCAGCGCCGCGTCGAGGCTGTCGATCAAATTGTCGGGGGCGGTCGCCGCCTGTTTGAAGGCGCGGGCGAAGAGGCCCCTGGCGACGGCCCGCGTGAGCAGGGCGCGATCGGCGGCGACCCAGGCGCCGCGCCCGCCGAGTTTTTCGGCAAGGTCCGGGGTCACGATCCCGTCAGGCGACAGGGCAAAGCGAATGAGACCCGCAGGCGGCGCCTCGCCGCCTCCGGCTATGCAGGTCCTTGTCCGACCTTCGGACGCCTCATTGCGCGTCTTGGCCAGCGGCCGCCTCCTCCGCCGCAGCGGCCTCCGCCGCGGCCTTGTCGAGATCTTCCTGCGTCACCCATCCCGCCTTGATGCGGGCGCGCATGATCAGTTGTTCGGCGTCCTCGGCCTTCAATTTGTAGGACTCGAGGATGCCGTCATAATGTTTCTTCTCGCCGTCGACGCGCTCGGTCCAGCCGGTCAGATCGTCGGTGACGCAGCCGGCGAAATCCTCGACCGTCTTGATGGAGTTCTCGCCGAGCGTGACGATCATTTTGAGATCGAGGCCTTCGATTTCGAGAAGCCCGTCCTCGACGCCCAGCTCCTTGCG
>MEMM01000077.1:8378-14586 GCA_001767925.1 Alphaproteobacteria bacterium RIFCSPHIGHO2_12_FULL_63_12 | reverse complement strand
CGTCCAGCTTTTTCGCCAGCGCCTCGAGCCAGTCCTTGGCGCGCGCCTGAAGTTCGGACGCGGTTTCCTCGTCCATGCCCTCGATGTCGGTCAGATCCTCGATGCCGACAAAAGCGAGCTCCTCGATCTTGGCGAAGCCCTCCGAGACGAGAAGGCCGGCCATCATGTCGTCGACGTCGAGCGCTTCCATGAAAAGCTCCGAGCGCTGACGGAATTCTTCCTGGCGCTTGGTCGACTCTTCGACTTCGGTCATTATGTCGATTTCAAAACCGGTGAGCTGCGAGGCGAGGCGGACGTTTTGGCCGCGCCGGCCGATCGCAAGGCTCAATTGCTCGTCGGGGACGACGACTTCGATGCGGTCGAGCTCCTCGTCGAGCACGACCTTGGTGACTTCCGCCGGGGCGAGCGCGTTGACGACAAAGGTCGCGGGATCGGGCGACCACGGCACGATGTCGATTTTCTCGCCGCCAAGCTCGTTGACGACGGCCTGAACGCGCGATCCCCGCATGCCGACGCAGGCGCCGACGGGGTCGATCGAATTGTCGTTCGACATGACGCCGATCTTGGCGCGGCTTCCCGGATCGCGAGCGACCGCCTTGATCTCGATGACGCCGTCATAGACTTCCGGCACTTCCTGTTCGAAGAGCTTGGCCATGAATTTCGGGTGCGAGCGCGACAGGAAGATCTGGGGTCCGCGCGCTTCGCGACGAACGTCCATGATTAAAGTGCGCAGGCGATCGCCGTTGCGGTAATTCTCGCGCGGCAATTGCTGGTCGCGGCGGACGACCGCCTCGGCCTTGCCGAGATCGACGATGACGTGGCCGTATTCGACGCGCTTGATGATGCCGTTGACGATTTCGCCGACGCGATCCTTATAGTCCGCATACTGACGGTCGCGCTCGGCGTCGCGCACCTTCTGGGTGATGACCTGTTTGGCCGACATCGCGGCGACACGGCCGAAATCGATCGGCGGCAGCGGCTCGGAGATGAAGGCGCCGATCTCGGCTTCCGGGTTCTTGTGCAGCGCTTCCTTCAGCGTGATCTGCGTCGCGTCGTTCTCGATCGTCTCGACGACTTCGAGAAGGCGCCACAACCGCGTTTCGCCGGTCGCGGGATTGATCTCGGCCTTGACCAGCGTTTCGTGGCCGTAGCGCGAGCGCGCGGCCCTCGCCAGCGCGTCCTTCATCGCGTCGATGACGAGCGCCCGGTCGATCGACTTCTCCCGGGCGACCGCGTCGGCGATCTGGATCAGCTCAAGCTTGTTCGCGCTAACGGCGTTCATTGCATGTCTCCGTGGCAGTCATTTGAATTCTCCTTGAGCGCGTCTTTCGCGGCCTTGAGGCTTTCGCGAATAAGCTCGTCGGTGAGGACGAGCTTGCCCGCCTGGATAAACGAAAAGGGGATGAGCGCGGTCTCTTCCTCGCCCTCGACATCGAGGCAGACATTGTCGCCGTCGACGCCGGCGAGGACGCCCTTGAATTTTTTGCGGCCCTCGATCATGCGGTCGATTTCGATCTTGGCCTCATAGCCCTGCCAATCGTGATAGTCTTGAAGGCGCACCAGCGGGCGGTCGATGCCGGGCGAGGAAACCTCCAGCCGGTAGGCGCCGGCAATCGGATCGGCTTCTTCAAGGATCGGCGACAGCGTGCGCGACAGCTTGGCGCAATCTTCCGCCGACATCGTGTGATCGGGGCGTTCGGCCATGATCTGCAGGGTCGGCGTTTCCTTGCCTGTCATCTTGACGCGCACGAGATCGAACCCCGCCGCGGCGATCGCGGGGGCGACGAGTTTTTCGATTCGTTCTTCAAGAACCGACAAGCCAAGACCTTCGGGTAACAAAAAAGCGGGCCCGGCGGGCCCGCTTTCGATCAGATCGATAGCGTTTGACGGGCCTTATAGGCCGGCGTCTCCGCTTTGTCACGCCCTTCCGGCAAAATGCCCCCGGCCACTGGATTTTCTCGCCGCCCTCGGCGAAAGTCGCGAGAGAGTGGGATCAGAGGGCGCTCGCGGGGGCGGGCAATCACAGGGGTAGTAACATGTTTGGACGTTTATTGGCGCTGATCGCCGGCGCCGTGCTCGCCGTCGCCGCCAGCCAGGGGCCGGCTTTCACCGACCAGTATATCCAGAATTTGACCGGCCGGATCGATGAGCTGCGTCCGATCGTCGAGGAATTCGACGCCAAGGTCACCGAATATAATTATACGAGAGCGACGGCGATGGCCGAATGCTCGACCGCGACGGGCTTGTTGGATGCGCTTTGTTCCACCTACGAAACAGTTGTCGAGCGCTATGAAACGCTGGTCGCCCACATGGCTGAGCTGAACGCGGCCTCGATCTGGACGCGGCCGCTGGTGCTCGCCCGGACCTATAAAAAAGACATCGCCGAAAGCGTCTATTCGGTGTTCAAGCCGGCGGTCCCGGCGACGCCCGAGGGCTTTGCCTATGGCGGCGGCGGCTTCCTTGCCGGGTTCCTCGCGCTGTCGATAATCTTCGGAATTCTGGGCGGGCTGTTCCGGCGGTAAGGGAAACCCCTCACCCGCTCGCGGAAAAATTGACGCGGCGCCCGACGAGCGGCGTCAGCGCCTGAAGGTCCGCCTCGAAAATTTCCGCCAACGCCGCGCGGCGCGCTGGCGACAGCTCTGGCCGCTCGCGCATCTGCAAATTCGATTTCACCTTGTCGCGCAGCGCGCGCGGGATGAGCGCGCGGCGCAGCGCCGTCGCGACCGGATTGTCGACGATCAGTTCGTAGCCCGGAAATTTCCGGATGCGCTCCGATGAGACGTTCTGCGCTTCAAGATCGTCGCGCCAGCGGACATCGCCTTGCGCGCCGAGAAACGCCGCGATGCGTTTTAATTCAGCGTCGGGGCTCGCCGTCATCTCCTCGAACAGGACGGGGAGAATTCGCTCGCGCCCGAACCGCGCGACATAGGGATCAAGCTGAAAGGCGTAGCGCGAATAGGCGACGAGTTCTGGATGCTTTTCGATTGCTTCATCGATTCCGCAGGTAATGACGCCCTGCGTCCACTCATGGATATAATGCGAGACGAGACGCTCGACGGGATCGCGCATGACGTAGATAAATTTCGCGTCCGGGATCAGGCGGCCAAGGCGCTCGACGGTTTTGGGATAGGTCGGGAGTTTCGTGTAATGCGTCGAGGATTCGCCCTTGATCGCGCCACTGGGCGCGTCCTTGAAGAGACCGCGATACCAAGCCTCGCCTTTCGCAAAGGTCTCGTCGTTTGAAAAGAAATTAGGTTCCTTCGGCTCCGACATGAAGAATTGCGGCTGCGCGGCGAGCTGCGCGTGCAGGCTTGAGGTGCCGCATTTCATCGCGCCGATGATGACGAAATCGGGGAGGGTCATTTAGGCGCTCTCCGGTCCCCGAGCGGCGTTAACCAGTTCATCCATTGATCCTTACCCTGATTTTCGCACAAGAGCGGCGCGGGCTTGCCGAGCAGCGAACGGAACCGTGCGACGCCGCGCCCCAGCAGCCACAGGAAATTCGCCGCATAAAGGCCGAACGGCCCGTAAGATTTGCGGAAATAGCGCGTGCGCGCCGCGTAATAATAAGCGGGCGGGCGCTTCTTCGCCCTCATCGAGGATTTGACGGGCGACGAGCCGCCGCGCAGATGCGCGACCCGCGCCGCGGGCTCGTAAACGACGCGCCAGCCGTGTTTTTTCAGCGCGCGGCAATAATCGGCGTCCTCGAAATACATGAAATAGCCGTCGTCCATCAGCCCGGCGTCATCGAGCGCGGCGCGCTTCAACAGGACGCAGGCGAAGCTCGCCCAGTCGCAGCTCACCGGCGCGTTTGAGACCGGCATCGGCACGACCGCGGAGCCGAACAGCCGGTCGAGCGGCGCGGTCTCGGCGGCGCTCAAAAATTCCGACAGCGGCGAGTGAAAACGGAAACACGAAATCTGCGGCGTTCCATCCTCGTCCTCAAGGCGCGGCGCGATCAGCCCTGCGTCGCTTTCGCGCGCCGAGGCGGCGAGCATCAACGCCAGCGCGCCGTGGCGGACAAGCGTGTCGGAATTAAGAAGCAGGATGTGACCGGCGTCGAACGCCTTGATCCCGATATTGTTGCCGCCGGAAAATCCTTCATTCGACGGCGAGCGGACAAGGAAAACCCGCGACTTCCAGACCCCGCCCGTCATCAGCCAGGCGGCGATTTCCTCTGCCGATCCGTCATTGGAAAAATTGTCGACGATGGCGACGCGCGCGTCATTTTCTTCAAGCTGATCGCCAAGCGCGTCGAGGCAGTTTTTGACCAGCGCGGCGGTCCTGAAATTGATGATGACGATTCCGACCGCGCAGGCGACGCGCGGCGTTTGTTGCGGCGTGACGAGTGGGGCGGACATCAGCGGCGCGCCGGACCGCTCCCCTCTCCCGCTTGCGGGAGAGGGGTTGGGGGAGAGGGGGCGTAACCCGAGGGAGCAGCCGGCGATGACGGGCCCTCACCCTCCCCTCTCCCGCAAGCGGGAGAGGGTTCTGCGCGCGGCGACAGCGCTGCAAAATCGAACAGCGCCGCGTCCGCAAGCTGCGTCTTTTTCACATTCTGCAGGGCGCGCCACATGGTGGCGCGGCGCCCCGGATATTTAGCCTCCCACTCGTCGAGCATTCTTTTCATCGCGGCGCGCTGCAATCCGTCCTGCGATCCGCACAAGTCACAGGGGATGATCGGAAACTTCATCGCCTCGGCGAATTTCGCAAGGTCTTCTTCCGCGCAATGGATGAGCGGGCGCAGGACGAGGACGTCGCCGTCTTCATTCAGAAGCTTCGGCGGCATCGCGCCGAGCGTCCCGCCGTAAAAGAGATTGAGAAGAAACGTCTCCAGCGCATCGTCGCGGTGATGGCCAAGAACGATCGCCGCGCAGCCTTCCTCGCGCGCGACGCGGTAGAGATGCCCGCGCCGCAGCCGCGAACAGAGCGAGCAATAAGTCTTTCCTTCCGGGATTTTCTCCGTCACGACGCTATAGGTGTCGCGCGTCTCGATGCGAAAGGGAACGCCGAGCCGCGTCAGAAACTCCGGCAGAATATGTTTGGGAAATCCCGGCTGCCCCTGATCGAGATTGCAGGCGAGAAGGTCGACGCGAAGCGCGCCCTGCCATTTGAGGTCTAGAAGCGCGGCGAGGAGCGCATAGCTGTCCTTGCCGCCGGAAAGGCAGACGAGCCAGCGCGGGCGCGGCGCGGCCTTGTCGATCATCGAATAGGCGCTGATCGCCTCTTGCGTCTGGCGCAGGAGGCGCTTTCTCAGCTTGCGGAAGGAAACGCTGTCGGGCGCGCCGCCGTAAAGCGCTCCCAGCGTTCCGTCAGTCGTGTCCAGCTGAAAGCCGTCCGCCATCCGTCTCGTCCTTCGGCGCGAAATGCGCGTTCAGAAATTCGAGAAACGCCGGCCAGTCTTCCTTGACGACGCCATGCGTGCCCGGACGAATCCAGAAAGCGATCTCAGCCGTCGGGTCGTAGGGTTTCAGCCGCGGCTGATCAAGGCCGCGCGTCCCATAAAGTTCGTAAACGGGATCGGCGCCCATGGCCGAGCGAAAGGCGCCGTTGGGGTCCGACCAGACATCGCGATGCGCATTGCCAAGCAGGATCGGCCGCGGCGCGATCAGGGCGAGCAACATGTGCTGGTCGTAGCCGGCGAGATTGTCTTCCGCGTAGCTCCGCGCGAACCAGTGCGGATAATTACCGGTGATCGACTTGATGCTTTCGCCCTTTTTTTCGAAATTGAGCGAAGCGCCGCCGGTTCCCGACTGATGCGCGATGACGCCGTCGATCCTCGGGTCGAAGGCGGCGGCGACCAGCGCCGCCTTGGCGTAGCGCGAATGTCCCCAGACAATCATGGCGTCGCGATCGAGACGCGGGTCTTGATCAAGCGCATCGATCATCCGCGAAAACGCCCAGCCCCAGGCGCCGATGACGCCGAGCCGCGTTTCATCGTCGGCGTATCCGGCGGTGAGACGCCGCATCGCCGCCAGCCCCTCCTCGCGCCGGTCGGGGATAAACTCGCCGGGATAGATCGCCGCGATCGCGTAGCCCGAGCCGAGGATCTTCTCGACCGGCGGGGTGCAGATATAGCGGCCGAATATATAGGTTTCGAGCCGGAAGCCGCCGCGCTCTTTTAGCGTCTCCGGCGCGCCGGTAATGCGCGCGTCGGGTATCGTCGACCAGCGCGGGCAAAAAGTCTCCATCAAGATGACCGGGAACG
>MEMM01000077.1:0-8369 GCA_001767925.1 Alphaproteobacteria bacterium RIFCSPHIGHO2_12_FULL_63_12 | reverse complement strand
CGGTCGCCGGCGAGACGACATCCATGATGAATCCGTCCTCGCCGCCCGACTGCGTCTCGACGGCGACGCCGCCATAGCTCATCGAAGCGCCGATCCTGTATTCTTCGAGCCGGCCACGCCCGCCGAAGGCCGCCGCGTCGAGCGTCGTCCTTGAGATGATCCGGCTCGCCGACACCTCCGGCATCATTCCGTATTCGAACTTTTGAAGCTTTTCATGCGCCTCGGCCGCGCCGTTCGCCTCCCAGTCCGCAACGCTCGCATAATCGAGCGGCGGCGCGGCGGCGGGGCCGTCCGGCGCCATGTCGGTCCAGGCGAGCGTCGCCTGGACGCAGCCGGTGAGCGCGAGGGCGGCGGCGTAAAGGGGCAAACGACGCAACATCATGTTCTCCTGAATTCGAGATAGGCGGGCGGGCGGCCTTCCTTGATCGCTTTCGCCTCATAGCGCGTCTGCGGCCAGTCGGCGGGGCGCTCCCGCCAGTCGGCCGCGCGCGTCGCGGTCCATTCGAACGCGGGGGCCTGCTGCGCGTGCATCAAGGTCCAGCGGACATAGTCTGGAATATCGGAGGCGACGCGCAAGGCGCCGCCGGATTCCAGAAGGCGCGCGGCTTGCACGAAGAACCAGGGCGAGATCATCCGTCGCTTGTAATGCCGTTTTTTCGGCCATGGATCGGGGTGGAGGACAAATATGCGTGAGAAGGCGCCGGAAGGGAGCGCTTCGATCAGCGGCCGCGCGTCGCCGTGGTGGACGCGGATGTTGGAAAGCCCTTCTTTCTCGATGTGCTGCAACAGTTTGGCGACGCCGTTGAGGAAGGGCTCGGCGCCGATATAGCCGGTTTTGGGCCTTTGCCCCGCGTGCCAGGCAAGGTGCTCGCCGCCGCCGAAGCCGACTTCAAGCTCGAACTCCTCCGCCTGCGGAAAAAGCGCGGCGAGATCGATGGGGCCTTTTTCGGGCGCCGGCATGGCGACGCGCGGCAGCAGCTCGGCCATCAGCCGCTGATGGTTCGAGCGCAGCGAATGGCCTTTCGAGCGGCCGTAGAGGAGCGGGATATAGGCGTCCTTCGAGGCGGGATGGTCCGCATCGCTCCTCAAGGTCACGGGGTCTTCACCTGACTGATCGGCACGTCCCACAAACCTGTCCTATTCCTCAGAAGGATCGCTCCTCGCGAGATGATCGATCCGTCCCGAAGGATTTGCGTCGCGCGCGTCTATTCGTCAACCGCGTTTCCGGCGCGCAGGGGGCTGCTCGTCATGTCTTTCTCGATCAGCGAGAACGGCGCAATGCCCGACGCGTTCAGCGTCTTGAAAAACCCCGGCAGGTCGAAGGCTTCGTCCTTTTCTTCCCGGTCGAAGGCGTAGTCGCTGATCAGGCGATCCAGCTCGATTTTGCCGGTGATATAGCTCGTGCCGTAGCCGGGCTGGCGCAGATACAAAAGCTGCTCAAAGCCGACGAGATCGCTTTTCGGGTCGGACCAGCCGCGCGGGGTCCAGCGCGCGTGAAACTCGCCCGCTTCGTCGAGCGTCATCTCGTTCGACTGCACATAGAGCGAGGCGAGGCCGCGCGCCGCGCGATTGGCGAGCATGATCCAGACGATCTCGCGGCTTCGCGGGCTGTCGGCATAGAGCCCGGCATGCATGAACAGCTCCTCGACCGCCGTCGCCATGCCTTCCGAGCGCCCGTCATAGATATCATAGAGGGGCGTCGCCGCGCGGATCGGGCTTTTGACCGGCTCGTGCTTGCGCGCCGCCAGTTCGATCCAGTGATAGAAGTGCGAATAGAGCGGCGTCGGGTCGAGCGCAGCGCCGATCGCGAAGAAATTGCGCTCCGCCGGCGGCGTGAAGCCGCCGATCTCATTCGTCATCGCGTCGCGGAAATATTTTTTGTCGGCGACAAGCCCGCTGTCGATCATGAACGCGGTGAGCATCAACATCTTGCCGCGCGCCATCTCCATATAGGCGGCTTCGTCGTCGAAGGAGGGAAGCGGCGCCAATTCGCGATTGTTAAACTCCTCGACCGCGAGCGCCGCGCGCGAGCGTTCAAGCTCGCGGCGCAGCAGCGCGACCTGATCGTCCCAGCCATAAGGCATCAGGAGGACGTTCTTCATGTACCAGTCGTAATTGTCCTTGCCGACGCCGGAGGGGCCGGTCCGCGACGGCGCTTCGTCCTTCAGCCATTGGCGAAAATCGCTCGTCGCTTTTTGCGCATTCTCGACAGCGGCGAGAAGCTCCGGCCCCGCGCCCTCCAGCGTGCCGCGCACATTGCCTTCGAGCGTGCGCATGTCGAGCGTGCCCGCCTTCAGCGCGTCGAGCGCTTCGGCCTGCCAGCGGAAGGCGCGGTCGCCATAGGCGAAAAGATCGCGCGCGGTCGATGCTTTCAGGTTCACCTTCGCCTGGTCGAGAAGCGCCGGCACCGCGCCAAGAAGACAGGTCAGCGTCTTTTGATCCTTCTTCGACAGCGGATACTCATACGTATAAAGATCAATCGCCGGATAAGCGTTCGGGCCTTCGTGTTCAGGAACGTCGCTTTCCTCCGCGAAAACGGTCGCGTAGTAGGAGGGATCGCGCGCAAAGGGCTGAAGCACGCGAAGGTCGAAATCCATGCCGTTCATCTCGGCGCCGACCAGCGCGTGATCGCCCCGACGCGTCTCGGGCCAGCTCTTGGGGTCGATCGCGGCAAGCCGCTGCTGGAAGCGTTTGAGACCGTCGGCCTTCTTCGCCATCGCCGCGGCGCTGTAATCGGGCGTGCAATTCTCGACCGCGGGCGGCTGGAACGCGCGCCACTCTTTAAAGAGTTTGACGAGGTCGTTATAGCCGCCGGCGGCGAAGGCCGCCTGCGGCGCCATCGCGAGCGCGGCGAGCGCCGCGACGAACAAGCGCGATCCCTTACGACGTAAAATCATCATCATCCCCGTTTGCTTAGAATTTCAGCGCGTCTTTGAAAAACGCCATCGACCGGCCCCAGGCGAGATCGGCCGCCGTCTTGTCATAGCGCGCTTCGTTCGTATCGTTGTTGAAGGCATGCTGCGCGCCGTCATACATGAACAGGCGATAGTCGACGCCGGCGGCTTTCAGCGCGGCTTCATAATCATTGATGCCGGCATTGATGCGCTCGTCCTCGCCGGCGTAATGCAGCATCAGCTTCGCCTTGATCTTCGCGGCTTCATCGCTGCTCGCCTGGCGCCCATAGTACGAGACGCCGGCGACCAGCGCGTCCGACGCCGCCGCCAGCTTGTTCACCATGCCGCCGCCCCAGCAAAAGCCGATGGCGCCGACCATGCGCTGATGCGTCTTGAGCAGCGCAAGGCTCAGCGCGATCTCCGCGAGTTTCGCCGCCGTTTTGTCGGCGTCGAGTTTGCCGATCATCTCGCGCGCTTTATCCTCGTCTTCGGGCGTGCCGCCATAGGGCGAGAGCATGTCGACCGCGAAGGCGTGAAAGCCCTCCAGCGCGATCCGCCGCGCGACGTCCTTGATGTGCGGGTTCAGCCCGCGATTCTCGTGGATGACGATGATCGCTGGCGCGACCGAGTGATTTTTCAGTCGCGCGTGATAGGCGGTGACGTAAGGGAGATGCGTCGTCGGGACGACCCCGCCATTGGGCGCGCCATCGGCGATGATTTCCTCCGGCGCGATGAGATCGACGGTCTCGACGTTGAATTTGCTCGTGGTGATGACTAGCCGGTCGTCGTCCTCGGCGATGACGGCGGCGCGCGCGTAGTCATTCGCCAGCACAGGAAGAAGGGCGGTCGCGGCGGCGGCGCCGCCGGCGATCCGCGTCAGGCGATCGATAAAGTCGCGGCGGTCGATCGCGCCATGGGTGTAGGCGTCGTAAAGGTCGATGGCGGCCTTGGGGATTTGGTTGCTCATCCGGCATCTATAGCGCAGACCGCCGCCCCGGGGAGCCCTTGCGCTCAGTGTGGCGGATTTGAAATTCGCTCCGCAATTTCCGCTGGTCCGTCAGCGAATTTCAAATCCATAAGCCACACTAGAAACTTGATTTTGCTAGTGTCCTTATCGAATCCGAAGTTCGTTCCGCGCTTGCGGCTATTGATACGAACTTCGGATTCGGGACACTTGCGGAACCGCCATTAAAGGGATGCCCCTGATGATCCGCGTCTCCGAAATCCGCCTGCCGCTCGATCATGAGCCGGCAGCCCTCAAAGCGACGCTGCTGGCGCGGCTCGGGATCGCGCCCGGCCGGCTCCGCTCGTTCACAGTGTTCAAGCGTTCGGCGGATTCGCGCCGGAAATCGGCGATCCTCCTCGTCTACATCGTCGACGCCGAGGTCGAGGACGAGGCGGCGGCGCTCGCCAGCCTCGCCGGCGACCGACATATCGCGCCGACGCCTGACATGACCTTTCGCCCGGCCGCCCCGGCGCCCGCCGGCGCGGATCGTCCGCTGGTCGTCGGCTTTGGTCCTTGCGGGATTTTCGCGGCGCTGATCCTCGCCGAGGCCGGCTATCGCCCGATTGTCCTTGAGCGCGGCAAGGCCGTCCGTGAGCGGACGGTCGACACCTTCAAATTCTGGCGCCAGCGCGTCCTCGACCCCGCCTCCAACGTGCAGTTCGGCGAAGGCGGCGCCGGCACCTTTTCCGACGGCAAGCTCTACAGCCAGATCCGCGATCCCGACCATTACGGGCGCAAGGTGCTCGCCGAATTCGTCGCGGCCGGCGCGCCGGAAGAAATCCTTTACGTCGCGCATCCCCATATCGGCACCTTCCGCCTCGTCTCGATGGTCGAGGCGATCCGCGCCAAGATCGAAGCGCTCGGCGGCGAAATCCGCTTTCAGTCGCGCGTCAGCGACATCGTCATTTCAGAACAAGGCGGACGAAAGCATATCGACGGCGTCGTCCTCGAAAACGGCGAGACGATCGCGGCGCGCCATGTCGTTATGGCTTTGGGACATTCCTCGCGCGACACGTTCGAGATGCTGCACCGGCGCGGCGTCTTTTTTGAGGCGAAACCCTTGTCGATCGGCGTCCGGATCGAGCACCCGCAATCGATCATCGACCGCGCGCAATATGGAAAATTCGCCGGAAACAAGATCCTCGGCGCCGCCGAATATCGCCTGTCGCATCAGGCGACGAACGGCCGCACGGTCTATTCCTTCTGCATGTGCCCCGGCGGCACGGTCGTCGCCGCAGCGTCGGAGGAGGGGCGCCTCGTCACCAACGGCATGAGCCAGTATTCGCGGCAGGAAAGGAACGCCAATTCCGGCCTCGTCGTGTCGCTGACGCCGGCGGATTTTCCGGGCGACGCGCGCGAAAACCCGCTCGCCGGCATCGCCTTCCAGCGCCATTGGGAGGAGCAAGCCTTCGCGGCGGGCGGCGCATCGTGGCGCGCGCCGGCGCAGCTCGTCGGCGACTTTCTCAAAAAAATTCCGTCAACGGAGCTTCGAACGGCGACGCCGTCCTATCGTCCGGGCGTGACGCCGACCGATTTGTCGCTCTGTCTTCCCGCATGGGCCGTCGAGGCGATCCGCGAAGCGATCCCCGTCTTCGGGCGCCAGATCAAAGGCTACGACATGGATGACGCGGTGATGACCGGCGTCGAGACGCGCACGTCGAGCCCTTGCCGCATGACGCGGCGCGATGACCGTCAAAGTCTGTCCGTCGACGGACTATATCCGGCGGGCGAGGGCGCAGGCTACGCCGGCGGCATCTATTCCGCCGCGATCGACGGGATCAGAACCGCCAAGGCGGTCGCGGAAAATATTGCGGGCCGAACCGAGGGTTGAAGCGTGCGTGCGCCGACCCAAATGGGCGAGGAAATCACCAAATAAAATCAATAACTTGACCAAATCGGCGCGAGTTATCCCCCTACTTATCCCACCCCTCTCTGGCGGCCTTATGCTTGTCATCTTCGAGGCCCGCTGCGCGGGCGCCTCGACGGGTGAAAGGAAAGGGACGCGAAGGAAAATGTCGGCGGACGGGTTGGATATGGCGGCGACGGCGGGCGGCGAGGCGACCCCTCACCCGCTCCCCCGGCTTGGCGCCGGGGATCGCTGGCCTCTCCCAAGGGAGAGGCGGGCGCCCTCTCACCTCTCCCTTGGGAGAGGTCGAAATTGCGCAGCAATTTTGGGTGAGGGGAATTCCCCCATCGCGCGAATTATCTCTTTACGGATTATCCGGACAAATCGGCTGAACCCCGCATGGGGAATGGAGTCAAACCCAAAGCCGGGGCGGATATTTTCCGCAAAAGCCGGCGGAAATTTCGCTCAATCAGGGAAATGCGAACAGCTAGCCGGCGAACGAGTAGTAAAGCCAATTCGCCCACGGCCACGCGATCCAGACAAGGAGCGCAATCGAACAGAGGAAAAAGAAGGCGCGTTCGGGAAACCGCCGACGATCATTGTCGACGACCGCGCCGCAGGAAAGGCAGCGCGAACGTCCGCTTTGGGCGGCGAAACCCGCTTCCGCAAAGAGAGCTACGATCGCCCAGCGCCAGCTGCGCTCCCGGCGAAACAGCCTGCCATCGCACGCGGCGCATGGAGCGTCCGCGCCGATCGGCTCCGTGGGTTCAACGCTCTCGATATCGGCGAGCGCCTCGCGCGCAAGGGCCTCCTGGCTCACGGGGACGGACAAGCGATAGCCGCCGGACGCAAGGCGCAAATGCGGAAGGTTCGTGCAGAAAGAATCGCCGAAAAGGATGACGTCAATGTCCGCCGCCTGGAGCGCGCTGCGAACCACATACGCCTCTTCGGGGTCAAAATAGCTGCGAAGCAGGACGACGTCTTTCATCCCGCCAAAGTAAAACGGCGCGCTCCTCTTGGGAAGCGCGCCGCAAGTCGGGTCAGTATTATCGGCGTTTTACGCCCTGGGCGCCGCTTTTTTCACGCCCTCGGAAACATAGGGCTCGAATTTGGCGAAGTTCTCGACGAACATTTTCGCGAGCTTCTTCGCCTGAGCGTCATATTGCGCGGGCTCGCGCCAGGTGTCGCGCGGGGTCAGGATCCGCGCGTCGACGCCGGCGACCTTGGTCGGAACGTCGAAGCCGAAAGTTTCGTCCTTGCGCATCGGCGCCGTGTTGAGCGAGCCGTCGAGCGCGGCGGCGAGCAGCGCGCGCGTCGCCTTGATCGGCATCCGCGAGCCTTCGCCGAAAGCGCCGCCGGTCCAGCCGGTATTGACCAGCCAGCAGGTCGCCTTGTGGCGCTCGATCAGCTCGCCCAAAAGCTTTCCGTATTCGGACGGATGGCGCGGCATGAACGGCGCGCCGAAGCAGGTCGAGAACGTCGGCTGCGGCTCCTTGCCGAGGCCCTTTTCGGTGCCGGCGACCTTGGCGGTGAAGCCGGAGAGGAAGTGATACATCGCCTGTTCGGGCGAAAGGCGGGCGATCGGCGGCAGCACGCCGAAGGCGTCGGCCGTCAGCATGATGATGTTTTTCGGGTGCGGCGCGCGCCCGGTGTCCGACGCGTTCGGAATATAATGGATCGGATAGGCGCCGCGCGAATTCTCGGCGAGCGAAGCGTCGTCGAGATTCAAAAGGCGCGTCGCCGGGTCCATGACGACGTTTTCAAGGACGGTGCCGAAACGCTTCGTCGTCGCGTAGATTTCAGGCTCGGCCTCGGGCGAGAGGCGGATCATCTTGGCGTAGCAGCCGCCCTCGAAATTGAAGAGGCCGTTTTCCGACCAGCCGTGCTCGTCGTCGCCGATCAAAATGCGATTGGGATCGGCCGAGAGCGTGGTCTTGCCGGTGCCAGAGAGGCCGAAGAAGACCGCGCTGTCGTCCTTGTCGCCGACATTGACCGAGCAGTGCATCGGCATCACGCCCTTCTCGGGGAGAAGGAAATTGAGGATCGTGAACACCGACTTCTTCATTTCGCCGGCATAGGAAGTGCCGGCGATCAGGATCATCCGCCGCACGAAATCGACAGCGATAATCGTCTTCGAACGGCAGCCGTGGCGGGCGGGATCGGCCTCAAATCCGGGCAGGTCGACAATCGTGAAATCGGGGGCCTTGCCGGTAATAAAGCCGCGCGTCTCAAGCGGCGGGCGGACCAAAAGGTGCTGGATGAACAGCGAGTGCCAGGCAAGCTCGGTGAAAACGCGGACGCTGATCGAATGATCCTTGTCGGTCCCGCCTTTGAGATCTTGCGCGTACAATTCCTTGCCGGCGGCGTAGTCGAGCATGTCGCGGCGAAGCGTCTCGAACTGATCGGGCGCCATGGCTTTGGAATTGTCCCACCAGATCTTCTTGTCGATTTCCGGGTGACGGACGGTGAATTTGTCGCTCGCCGAGCGGCCGGTGTGCTCGCCGGTCTTGACGACCAGCGGGCCTTCGGCGGCGATCTCGCCTTCGCCGTTGCGGACGGCCAGCTGATAATAGGCGGCGGCGGTCAGGTTTCTGAGGCGCTGCGGCGCCGCGTCTTCAAAAGC
>MEMM01000076.1:0-22208 GCA_001767925.1 Alphaproteobacteria bacterium RIFCSPHIGHO2_12_FULL_63_12 | reverse complement strand
TGGCCTCTCCCAAGGGAGAGGCGACGCGCGGTGACATTCTTTCTTCGCCCCTCCCGCCCGCGCGCGAAGGCGCCTTCTTTCTTGCCTCTCCCTTGGGAGAGGCAAGCATCGCGCAGCGATGCGGGTGAGGGGACTTCCTTGGGCGGTGAACAGTTCTGGCGCGCACCGCGCAGCGAACCCTCCCTTTCGAACAAGGCCGGCGTCTTCGACGCCGGGTTCGAAAGCCCTCCCTTTTCAAGGGAGGGAGAGGCGCGTCACTCTTTCTTCCCTCCCTTGAAAAGGGAGGGATTTCACGCACGGCTTCGCGAAGCGAAGGCGTCCTTGCGTGAAAGGGAGGGTTACGCGCGCGCCGCCGTCAGGCGCCGAGCCAATAAATACTACTTCCCGAAGAGATCCCCGGCGCCCTTGGGCGCGACGAGCCCGAGATGTTTCCAGGCGCTCGCTGACAAGACGCGGCCGCGCGGCGTGCGCTGGATGAGGCCGCACTGGAGCAGAAACGGCTCGACCACATCTTCAACCGCGTCGCGCGCTTCGGCGAGCGAGGCGGCGATCGTCTCGACGCCGACCGGCCCGCCGGCGAAATGTTCGGCGATGAGACGCAGATAGCGGCGGTCGAGCGGATCGAGGCCGAGCTTGTCGATTTCGAGGCGCAACAGCGCGCGGTCGGCGACGGCGCGGTCGATGAGTCCGGCGCCTTCGACGGTTGCGACATCGCGCACCCGGCGCAACAATCTTCCGGCGACGCGCGGCGTCCCCCGGCTGCGGCAGGCGATTTCCATCGCGCCGTCTTCGGACATCGCCGCGTCGAGCTTGCCGGCGCCGCGCAGGACAATCTTTTGCAGATCGTCATGCGCGTAGAAATCGAGGCGCACCGGAATGCCGAAGCGGTCGAGCAAGGGTTTGGCCAGCAACCCCGAGCGCGTCGTCGCGCCGATCAGCGTGAAGCGCGGCAGATCGATCTTCACTGAGCGCGCCGACGGTCCCTCGCCGATCATCAGGTCGAGACAGAAATCCTCCATCGCCGGATAGAGCACTTCCTCGACCGCCGGATTGAGCCGGTGAATCTCGTCGATGAACAGCACGTCGCCGCGTTCGAGATTGGTCAACAGCGCGGCGAGATCGCCCGCCTTGGTGATGACCGGCCCCGAGGTCGAGCGGAAATTGACGCCAAGCTCGTTGGCGACGATCTGCGCCAGCGTCGTTTTGCCGAGGCCCGGCGGCCCGTGAAACAGAACGTGGTCGAGCGCCTCGCCCCGCGCGCGCGCCGCCTCGACGAAGACGCGCAGATTATCCTTGGCGCGCGGCTGGCCGACGAAATCGTCGAGCCGCTTGGGGCGCAGCGCGGCGTCGGCGTCATCCGGCTTGCGAGCGCCGTCGGTAAGGCGGTTGTCGCTGGCGAGATTGCCCTTCATGCCGCCGCCAGCTCCTTCAGCGCGCGTTTGATGATGTCGGCGACCTCGCCGTCGCCGACGGCGTTGACGGCGCGGCGCGCCTCGATGCCGTCATAGCCGAGATTGACGAGCGCGGAGACCGCGTCCGCCTTTGCGCGGGCGCCGGTTTCAACGGACCCGCCGCCCGCCGCCATCTGGCGCGCGACGACTTTGAGGCCAGCGCCGGAGGCGCCGGCGAGGCTTCCGAGTTTCGACTGCAATTCGGTGGCGATTCTTTGAGCCAGTTTTTTGCCGACCCCATGCGCTCTTGCGATTGACGTCACATCCTCCGCCGCGATTGCGTCATAAAGATCGTCGGGCGGCAAGACTTGCAACACGCTGAGCGCATGCCGGGCGCCGACGCCGCTGACGCCGGTCAGCAGGCGAAAGGCGCGCCGCTCGCCCTCGTTCTCGAAGCCGTAGAGACGGATCAGGTCCTCGCGCACGATGGTCTCGATACTGAGCGTCGCCGCCTCGCCGACGGCAAGGTGCGAGAGGAGGCGCGCATGCGCGTGCACCTCATAGCCGACGCCCGCGACATCGATCAGCGCGGTGTCGACGTCGATTGCGGCGATTGTTCCTTTCAATCGACCGATCATGCGGACCTCTTCAACAAATTGGCGGCGCCCCGGTGATGCGCGTGACAGATGGCGACGGCGAGCGCGTCGGCGGCGTCGGCCGCCAATGGTCCGGAAGATGGCGCGCCGGCAGCGGGGAGCAGCACGCGCACCATCGCCGCGACCTGGCTCTTTTCGGCGTGGCCGCGCCCGACGACGGATTTCTTGATGGTGTTGGCGGCGTATTCGGCGACCGCAATCCCGGCGAGCGCCGGCGCCAGCAGCGCGACGCCGCGCGCCTCGCCGAGGACGAGCGCGTCGCGGGGGGAAGCGTTGACGAAGGTCTCCTCGACCGCGGCCTCGGCCGGGGTCCAGTCGGCAATCATCGCCGCCAGACCCTCATGGATCGCGGCGAGCCGCCCGGCCCGCGTCAGCGTTCGCTTCGGACGGATGACGCCGGCCGCAAGAAAGGAAAGCCGCGCGCCCGCGGTCTCGATAAGGCCCCAGCCGGTCGCGCCTGAGCCGGGGTCGATCCCCAATATCCGAATCACGCCTGTCATGCGGGAAGACTAGGCGGTTTGGAACAAAAGGGAAACTTTGTCGCTTACGCCGCGGCGGGCGGGTCGGTCGGCAGATCGTTCGCCGGCGCGGTCTGGTCGTCGGCCGGCGCCGGATCGGTCGCGGTGAGTGCGGCGAAGACCGTCGCCGGGTCGATGCCGCGGGCGATCGCCGAGGCGACCTTGCCTTGGATATTGGCCGGCAGATCGGCGCCTGCCTCGCCCGCTTCCCTGATGGCGGCTTTCGCCGCCTGACCCGGCGCCTCGTTGCGGAAAGCCGGGGATTGCGGCGCGGCGGCGTGGTCGTTCCGGCGCGCCTGCACCGCCGCCGGCGCAAGGCCTGTCGTGTGATGGATCATCGAAGTCTCCCTGATTGCTACCATAGGTTGCATCTTCAGGGTGAAGATTTGGTTTCCCGCCCGCCCCTATTCCAGCCGGTTGCGGTCGCGGAAGGTCACGATCTGGAGCTTGTCCTCGCCGACATGGTCGCGGACGGTCTCGTGCAGGTCGACGAGGTGGAAGCGGTTCCATTCCTTCGGCTGCAGCACGCTCAAGGTCTCGCGCGACGCCTTCGCCATGATGGAGAGATAGGCGGCGGCGATGAAGAGGCCCGACAGCGCCAGCACTTCCGCGCCGCGCGCCAGTCCCGTCGCCTCGCCCGCCAGCGCCAGAAACAGCGCGAGGAGTATCGACAGCGCGGCGCCGGCGACGCCGTACAGCGTCGTGTTGCGGCGGATCTGGTAGAGCTTGTTCCGGACCGTCATTTCACAGAACAAAAGCCGCATCGCGAACCATTGATAATTGACGGTCCAGACGCCCGCTTCCTCTTTCAGCTCGTTCGCCTGATGCATGCGCATGTTGCGCTCGACATTCATGGCGCGGCGTTTGGCGACCTGAAAATTCTGGTTGATGCGCGAGAATTTCGAGGTGACGTAATTGTCGAGACCGAGCAGGTTTTGCTGCTGCGTCACCTTGTAGGGCCAGTGATAGAGCAGCATGAGGAGCCCGAGCGCGGCCATCATCGCCATCGCGCCGATCGCCAGACGCTCCACGCCGAAAGCGGCAAACGCGAGCTGCTCGCGCAGGGCCGGCGCGAACGCCGCGACAAGCAGACCCGTCGAAAGGATCGTCGCCGTCAGCAGCGAGGGCGCATAGACGAGAAACAGCCGCGCGGTGTTGTCGTTCAGCGCCCGGCGGAAGCGATCCATGATGCTGAGAAAATTCGCGTCCGCCGATCCTTCATTGCGGCCGAGTATGTGATCGATATAATCCTGCTCGACTTCCTCATAGAAGAAATCGGCTCTGGTGAAGAGCGGAAACGGATAAGTGTAGAATTTCTGCGCCTCGGCCGCGTATTCCTTCGCTTCCTCCAGCGTCAGATCGGCGGCGGTGCGCTCGACCAATGTCGGGCGCGCGAGGCGCTTGAAGAAAAACGAGCGGCCGTCGACGACCGCCGTGCGCTCGTCTTCAAAGCGCTCCTCGTCGCCGGCGTCTTTCGCGATCCGGCCGGCCCCGCTTTTTTCAACTGTCCTGAGCGACGGCCCCCCGACGAGACGCGCCAACGCGCGAAAAGGAGCCGTCAGGAAACGCAGGAAAACCGTGAAGAAGCCCATATACTCCTCCTGCCGTTAAAGACGACGTGGGGAGGAAACCGGGGCGGTTCAAGTGGTCAGTTGCGCAAGGTGAGCGGTCCCGGCGTCCGGGCGCGGATCGTTTTCTTCAGCGCGGCCGCCTGCGCTTTCAGGGGATCGGGCGTCGCGGCGGCGGCAATCAGCTGATCGGCGATCGTCAGCGCACCAACGATATCCTTGGCGCGGCCATCGCCTTCGAACAGCGCGACCGCGTAGAGAAACGCCGATTGCGGATCGCCGGCGCGCGCGCCTTTTTCAAACCAGTCGGCGGCGAGCCCGTCCGCGTCGCCGCGATGAACCATCAAACCCATCGCGGCGAAGGCGGGCGGAAAACCCGACGCCGCCGCCATGCGCATATAGCTTGCGGCCTTTTTCTCATCCGGCGCGCCGAGAACCGGCGAGTCATGGATCAGCGCGAGATGATAGGCGGCCTCGCCATGACCTTGCAGAGCCGCGGCTTCGAAATTCGTCGCCGCCTTGCGATAGCTTTGCGGCAACCCGTCGCCGTTCAGCCAGGAAAGGCCGAGCCAGAACTGGCCTTCGGCGTCGCCCTTGCCGGCGGCCTTGGCGAAATGATGGGCGGCGGCGACGCTGCTTTGGGCGACGCCGAGTCCTTCCGCGTACAGAAGACCCATGCGAACGTCCGCGCGCGGATCGCCTTGCGCGGCGGCGAGACGAAACCACCCGGCGGCGCGTTCATAGTCCGGATAGACGCCGTCGCCTTCAAAGGCGAGAACGCCGAGCGCCAGCTGCGCGTCGACATTGCCGCCGATCGCCGCGTCGCCGTAATGGCTGAGCGCGGCGCCGATATCGGCGCGCACGCCAAGACCCTTTTCGTAGAGATAGCCGAGAAGGTGATGGGCGGCGGGATCGTTGCGCTTCGCCAGCGGTTCGGCCAGCGCCTTGGCTTTGGCGTAGTCGCCGTCAATGAGCGCCTTGTGCGCCAGATCGATCTGCAGGCGGTCGACGCCCGCGTTTTTTTTCGACGCGGCGGGGGCCGGCGAATTAACCAGCGCGGCGAGCGCCGCCGGCGACGACATGGCGCGCGACTGCGCCAAAGCGGGACAGGCGACGAGGAGCGCGCCAAGGCCGCCGAGAAGAATTCGTTGTAAGAGACGCATGACCGATCGCCCTCGCCGCAAAAGCCAGCGCGGGCGGAGCATCAATCATGCCGGGCGGGGGCCGCCGCGGCGATCGCCTTGTTTAACCTTGCGACGGCTTTTTCAGGGCCATCCGCCGCGTCCCAGACGGCCGAGGAAACCGCCAGAAAATCGGCGCCGGCGGCGACAAGGCCCCCGCAATTTTCAGCGGTGACGCCGCCGATCGCAACGCAAGGAACGGTCGTCGCCATCGTCCAGTTTTCAATCAGCGAGATGTCGGCGCGCGTCGGCGCTTCCTTCGTCCGCGTCGGGAAAAAAGCGCCGAAGGCGACATAGTCGGCGCCCGCTTCGCCGGCGCTGATCGCGAGGTCGACGGAGTTGTGACAGGTGACGCCGATCGTCGGCTCGCGCCCCAGCAGCGCGCGCGCCTCCTGGTAGCCGCCATCCGACTGCCCGATATGGACGCCGTCGGCGCCGGCGCGCTTTGCGAGATCGGGCCGGTCATTGATGAGGAAATGCACCTCCGCCGGGCGCGCGATCTTCAAGATCGCCTCCGCCGCGCGCAGCACCTCATCGTCGCTCGCGCTGACGCCGGCGGCGGTTTTGAGCCGCAATTGCAGGCAGGCGACATCGCCGCCGGCCAGCGCCGCCTTGAGGCTTTCGATAAACCCCGCGAGATCGGCGATCTCGGGCGGCGTGATGAGGTAAAGGCGGCAAGATGCGGTCATGCGCGAGGCCTTAGAATGAAGCCGGGGAAATTGGGAGGCCTTTGACGCCGTTCCGGCGCGCCGGAACTGCTTTTTTTTCGCCAGTGGGAGACCAGCGGGAGAAAGGGCGCCCGATTTCCGACAGGGGCGGCCGCGCATGCGAAAAAGCCGGCTAGGCCGCCTGTGCGAACCCCTTCGCCTGTTCGCGCTCGGTCTGCGTCGCCGTCACTTTCGGGCGCAGGACTGAATGTTTTTCCGCATACGGAATGGCGTTGTAAACGGCCGGCTCGATGAAGCCGAGTGTGGCGCGAACCTCCGCCAGCGGGCGCTTCAACAGCGCTTCGACATCATGCTGAAGGAGAAAATCGACCCGGTCGCCCATGCGCGCGGCTTCGCGCGCGGCTTTCAGCGCCGGCATCGACCAGCGTTCAAGCTTGATGGCGGAAAGCCCCATGAAAATAATAAGGCGCAGGCCGGGATTCTTCGTCTGGCGGCGGGTGAACACAAGATTGCAGATCTCGCCCAGGGGATCGCGGCCATAGCCGGTGATGACGTGCCAGAGATCATGGCTGACTTCGAGATGCGTGAAGGCGCGCCGGAATTCGGCGAGTTCTGGATATTCCTTCATGCCGACGCCGGCTTCGGCGGCGGCGTCGATCAGCCCTTGCGGCGTGAACCCGGCCTCGTCCATGAAATCGACATAAGCCTTGCCGAACGATCCGGCCGGCAGGGTGCGCAGCCGCGGAAAATCGCCGAGGATTTCTTCAAGCTTCACCGGCTCGTCGACGACGCGCCGGCCGTAAGGGGTTGAAACGAAGCGCTCGAACAGGCGGCGGCCGGAATCGCGGGAGAGCGAGGAGACGACTTCGAAGACCTGGCGCGTATCGTCCTTGTTGGCGATCAGGCGAAAGGCCGAAAGAAGCGCGTGGAGGGGGCGATATTTCGGCGACGGCGGCGTTGCGTAGCCCTGGATGTAGACGAGATCTTCGGGGTTTAAGGCGATCGGGGCGGCGTCGGTCATGGCGGGCGTCCTGGCTGTTATTGTTGTTTTTACACTGACTGGTTTACTTTTTGATAAGGCGCGGCAAGGCGCTTTTCAAGAACCGCCAGCGGCCGCTTGATGAAAAAGGCCGCAGCTTTCGCTGCGGCCCTGCCGATTTTTGACTCCTGAAGGGAGGTTACGCCGCCTTTTCGAGGCCGTCCGACCATTCGCCGAGCTGGGCGAGGCCGTTCATCTTGGCGCGGTGGAGGAAAGCGCGCTGGCCGGCGGCGACATTTTCCGCCTTGCCGCTCCACGCTTTCAACGGCGCCGCCTGCAGCGCGCGGCCATAGGAGAACGAGAGCGCCCACGGCATCACTTTGCGGTATTCGGCGTTCATGGCGTTCAAATTTGCGGTCGCGTCCTCGTCCGACTGGCCGCCCGACAGGAAGACGATTCCCGGCACCGCCGCCGGCACGGCGCGGCGGAAGCATTTGACGGTTTTTTCCGCGATCTCGGAAACGCCCGCTTGTTTCGCCGCCTTCTTGCCGGCGATCACCATGTTCGGTTTCAGGATCGTTCCTTCGAGAACGACGCGGGCGAAATAAAGCTCTTCATACAGAAGACCGAGCGTCATCCCGGTGACCTCGAAGCAGCGGTCGATATCGTGGTCGCCGTCCATCAGGACTTCCGGCTCGACGATCGGCACGATGCCGGCTTCCTGGCAGAGCGCGGCGTAACGCGCGAGCGCGTGCATGTTGGCGCGCAGGCACCCGTAAGACGGGATCGCGCGGTTGCCTTCGCGGCCGATGTCGATCACGGCGCGCCATTTGGCGAAGCGCGCGCCGAGCTTGTGATATTCAGCCAGACGCTCGCGCAGGCCGTCGAGCCCTTCGGTCACCTGCTCGCCCGGAAAGGCGGCCATCGCCTTGGCGCCGGCGTCGACCTTGATCCCCGGGATCGATCCCGCCTGCTCGATCAGCTTCACCAGCGGCGTTCCGTCTTTCGCGTTCTGGCGGATCGTCTCGTCGTAAAGGATGACGCCGGAGATGTAGTTCTCCATCGCCTCTTTGGTGCGGAACAGCATCTCGCGATAGTCGCGGCGGGTGTCGGCAGTCGACTCGACCTTGATCTGATCGAAGCGCTTCTTGATCGTGCCCGACGATTCATCGGCGGCGAGAATGCCTTTGCCCCCCGCGACCATGCCGAGCGCGATCTTGTTCAATTCGTCGAGATTCATGTCCGTAGCTCCCTCAATCTCTATTTCTTCAGCGCGGCGACGCCGGGCAAATCCTTGCCCTCAAGCCATTCAAGAAATGCGCCGCCGGCGGTCGATACATAGGTGAAATCGCCTTCAACGCCCGCCGCGGCGAGGGCGGCGACGGTGTCGCCGCCGCCGGCGACCGCGACCAGATCGCCCGCCTTGGCGCGCTTGGCCGCAAATCGCGCCGCCTCGACGGTCGCGGTGTCGAAGGGTTTAAGTTCAAAAGCGCCGAGCGGGCCGTTCCAGACCAGCGTTTTGGCTTTTTCGATCCGGCTGGCGATCATATCGACGCTGTCGGGGCCGAGATCGAGGATCATCCGGTCGGGGTCGACCTTGTCGGCGGCGCAAACTTCATGTGCGGCGCCGGCCTTGAATTCTTTCGCCGTCACCACGTCGACCGGCAGAATGATTTCGCAATCGCGATCGGCCGCCTGCGCCATGATCGCGCGCGCGGTGTCGGCAAGGTCCGGCTCGCACAGCGATTTGCCGACCGAGGCGCCGTTGGCGAAAAGAAACGTATTCGCCATGCCGCCGCCGACGACGAGGATGTTCGCCTTCGCGACGAGGTTTAGAAGAAGCTCGATCTTGGTCGAAACCTTGGCGCCGCCGACCACCGCCATCAAGGGACGTTCGGGATTTGACAGCGCGGCGGCGAGGTAATTCAGCTCTCGCTCCATCGCGCGGCCAGCGGCGGCGGGCAAAAGATGCGCCAATCCTTCGGTCGAGGCGTGCGCGCGGTGCGCCGCGGAAAAAGCGTCGTTGATATAGAGATCGCCGTTTTCGGCGAGCGCCTTGATAAATTCCGGATCGTTCTTTTCCTCGCCTTTGTGAAAGCGGGTGTTCTCCAGCACCGCAACGTCGCCGCCGATCATTTTGCGGACGACTTTCTGCGCCGCCTCGCCGATGCAGTCATCGGCGAAATCGACCGCGCCGCCGAGCATCTGTTCGAGCTTTTTCGCGACCGGCTTTAAACTCTCCTTCGGGTCGCGTTTGCCGCCGGGCCGGCCGAAATGCGACAGAAGGATGGTTTTCGCGCCTTTCTTCGACAGCTCCTGAATCGTCGGCAGCGCGCGCTCGATGCGGGTCGCTTCCGTGACGACGCCGTCTTTCATCGGCACATTGAAATCGACGCGGACAAGCACGCGCTTGCCCGCGACATCAAGATCGTCAATCGTTTTGTAGGCTGACAAATCCGTCTCCTAGAGGAATTTGGCCATCTCGAAGGCGACGTCGCTCATGCGGGTCGAGAAGCCCCATTCATTGTCATACCAGGTGAGAATGCGCGCGAGACCGCCGTCGACGATCTGCGTTTGCGCCGTGGCGAAGGTCGACGAATGGGGGTCATGCATGAAATCCGAGGAGACGAGCGGCTTGTCCGTATAGGCGAGGACGCCCTTCATCGGGCCGTTGGCGGCGTCCCGGATGAGCTTGTTGATTTCATCGACCGAGGTCGCGCGCTTAGGCGTGAAGACGAGATCGACGACCGAGACGTTCGGGGTCGGGACGCGGATCGAGGAGCCGTCGAGTTTTCCTTTAAGCGCCGGGATGACGAGGCCGAGCGCCTTGGCGGCGCCGGTCGAGGTCGGAATCATCGACATCGCGGCCGCGCGGGCGCGGTAGAGATCCTTGTGCATGGTGTCGAGCGTCGGCTGGTCGCCCGTATAGGAGTGGATCGTCGTCATGTAGCCGCGCTCGATGCCGATCGCGTCGTGCAAAACCTTGGCGACCGGCGCGAGGCAGTTTGTCGTGCACGAGCCGTTCGAGACGATGACGTCGTCCTTGGTCAGCGTGTCATGATTGACCTTGAAGACGATCGTCTTGTCGGCCCCGTCGGCGGGCGCGGAAACCAGCACGCGCCTGGCGCCGGCGCCCAGATGCAGCGAGGCTTTTTCTTTACTGGTGAAAAGCCCCGTGCATTCGAAAACGATGTCGACGCCCAGCGCCTTCCAGGGAAGTTTGGCGGGATCGCGCTCGGCGAACACCTTGATCGGGCCGCTGCCGGCGTCGATCGTATCGGCCGTCGTCTTCACTTCGACCGGAAATTTTCCGTGCACGGAATCATATTGGAGGAGGTGGGCGTTGGTCTCGACCGGGCCGAGATCGTTGATCGCGACGACCTCGATCCCCTTGCGGTTGTTTTCGATCATCGACCGCAGGGTCAAACGTCCGATCCGGCCGAATCCGTTAATTGCAACTTTCAACGCCATTCGAGTTACTCCCTCTCAATCAGGTGTTTGGCCGTCCCGACGACGGCCCCGCTCGTAATTCCAAAATGTTCGTAAAGATCGGGCGCGGGCGCGGAGGCGCCGAACCCGGTCATGCCGATGAAGGCGTCCCGCCGACGCAGGAACAAATCCCATCCCTGACGCAGGCCGGCCTCGATCCCGATGCGCGGCGCCTTGCCGAGGACGGACTTCCTATATTTCTCGCTTTGCGCGGCGAACAGCTCGAAGGACGGCGCCGAGACGACGCGCGCCTTGATCTTGTCGCAGGCGAGTTTTTTCTGCGCGTCGAGGGCGATTTCAACCTCCGATCCGGTGGCGATGATGACGACATCGGGGTCGGGCGCGTCGGCGACAACATAGGCGCCTCTCGCGCAAAGGTTTTCATCCGTATGCGACAGGCGGGCGGGCGCCAGATTTTGCCGCGTCAGGGCGAGGATCGACGGCGTTTTCTTGTCCGCGAGCGCCAGCGCCCAGCATTCCGCCGTCTCGATCGCGTCGGCGGGACGAAACACCCGCAAATTCGGGATGCAGCGGAGCGCCGCCAGATGCTCAACCGGCTGGTGCGTCGGCCCGTCTTCGCCAAGGCCGATTGAATCATGCGTCATCACATAGACGACGCGCAGCCCCATCAACGCCGACAGGCGGATCGAGGGACGGCAATAATCCGTGAACACCATAAAGGTGCCGCCATAGGGAATGACGCCGCCATGCAGCGCCATGCCGTTCATCGCCGCCGCCATGCCGTGTTCCCGGACGCCGTAATAGAGATAGCGCCCGCCATAGCTGTCAGCGGTCAAGGGCTCGGTCGATTTGGTTTTGGTGTTGTTGGAGCCGGTCAAGTCGGCCGAGCCGCCGATCGTTTCCGCGATCGCGCCATTGACGATTTCAAGCGCCATTTCGGACGCCTTGCGGGTGGCGACTTTCGGCGGTTCGGCGGCGAGCCGCTTTTTGTAGTCAAGGATCGCGGCGTCGATCGTCGGGGCGACATCGCCCGCCATTGCGACATCAAAGGCGGCGCGGTTCGGCGCCCCGGTCAGCCGGCTCGTCCACAAAATACGGGCGTTGCGCCCGCGCGCGCCGGCGGCGCGCCAGCGCTTCATTACGTCGTCCGGGATTTCAAACGGCGCATGCGGCCAGTCGAGAGTTTTGCGCGCGGCCGCGACTTCGTCGGGCCCAAGCGGCGCGCCGTGCGTGGCGGACGTTCCCTGTTTGGTGGGCGCGCCCTTGCCGATGACGGTCTTCACCGCGATCAGCGTCGGCCGATCCGCCTGCTGAGCGTCTTCAAGCGCCTTCGCGACCGCCCGGCGATCGTGGCCGTCGACGCGCGTTGCCCGCCAGCCAGAGGCTTCGAAGCGCTTCAACTGGTCGGTTGAATCCGACAGCGAGAGCTTGCCGTCGATGGTGATTGAATTGTCGTCCCACAGAACGATCAGCTTTTTCAGCTTCAGGTGCCCCGCGAGCGAGATCGCTTCCTGACTGACGCCTTCCATCAGGCAGCCGTCGCCCGCGATCACATAGGTCTTGTGATTGACGAGCCCTTCGCCGAACCGCGCCGAAAGATGCGCTTCGGCGATCGCCATGCCGACCGCATTGGCGATCCCCTGCCCCAGCGGCCCGGTCGTCGTTTCGATCCCCGGTGCGTGTCCGTATTCGGGATGGCCGGCGGTCTTGGCGCCGAGCTGACGGAAGTTTTTCAGATCCTCGATCTCCACCCCCGGATAACCGGTGAGGTAGAGCAGCGAATAAATCAGCATCGAGCCGTGCCCGGCCGAAAGCACGAAGCGGTCGCGGTCCGGCCAGTCGGGATCGGCGGCGTCGAATTTCAGGAATTCGGTGAAGAGAACGCTCGCCGCGTCCGCCATGCCCATCGGCATGCCGGGATGCCCCGATTTCGCCCGCTCGACGGCGTCCATCGACAGCGCACGGATGGCGTTCGCCATTCTGGCGAACAAGTCATCGGAAATGGCCGCGCCGCCGGTGTCTGCCGTCATGGGTTCCCTCATTGCCGGCGCGCGGGTTCAAGGCGAAGTGCGCCGGCGCAGGTTGCGCGCGGAATAAAGGTTTCGCACAGCCGCGGGGCGGTAAATGCCTTGCGCGCTTGTAAGGGTCAAGGGCGGGAAAGGCGGCGGGCCAAGGGTGGACAAAATGACCCGACAGGCCGCAAGAATCGTCTTTGGACAGGACACAGGCGCCCATGAGTTCGCTCGAAAAATCAGTGAAACGCCTCGCCCACGCCCTCGACGCGCTCGACGCCCGGCTCGACGACGCGCTGGCGGAACGCCGCCACAGCGAGGAAACGGTCGCCGCCGCACGAATGACGGCCCGCACCGCCAAAACCCAGGCGAGCGCCGCCGCCGAGGACCTTTCCGACGCCATTCGCGACCTGAAGGCGATCATCGGCGTGAAGGAGGCCTGAGCAATGGCGCAAGTCGACATCATGGTGAACGACCGGCTCTACAAGGTCACCTGCGAGGGCGGGCAGGAAGAGCGTCTTGAACGGCTCGCGCGGCATTTCGACCGCCATGTCCAGGATCTCGTCCGCGATCTCGGCCAGATCGGCGACACAAGGCTGTTTTTGCTTTCCGCGCTGACCATCTGCGACGAGCTTTTCGAGGCGCGGGGGAAACTTCTCGAAATCGAAGAAGGCGGCGAGCCGCTTGATTCCGCGACCCTTGGCGGCGCGAGCCGGGTTCTCGACGCCGCCGCCAAGCGCATCGAAGACCTCACCCAGCGCCTCCCCGGGGCCGCCTGACCGGCCCGATGACGCCGGCGTGGCGCTGCTTGCATCGAAGGCCCCCGGCGCATAGGCTTTTCGCCGGGCAGGCGGGCTAATCCGAGAGGACATGATGAAAAAATCGATCGGTTTGATCGCGGCGGCGTCGGCGCTCGCGCTTCTCAGCGCGCCAGCGATGGCCGAAAAGGGCGGGTCCAAGCCCGACAAGCCCCATGGCGCCTCGAACGCCGACGGGCATCGCCAGAACGGTGAGAAATCCGACCGCGGCGACAAGGACCACGACAACAACAGCGAATGCGGTCTCGGCCGCCGCGAGCATGGCGACGACCCGGCCGGCGCGCGCGACCCCGATCTTGAACGCGACGGCGACTGTCCGGCGAGCGACGACCATGGCGATCGTCATGAGGACCATGGCGACGATCATGGCGACGACGCCGACGATCACGGCGATCATCGCGAGAACGCCGACCGCGGCCGCGGCGACGAGCATCGGGGCGATGGCGCCGATGATGACGCGGATGGCGATGACCGCGCCGACGGCGCCGATACGGCCAAGAAAAAGCGCAGCTGGCGCTGGCCCTGGGAACGCGACAACTGATCGCCGCTTTCGACGACTAATACCAACCCGCGATAAATCTGACTCATTCCAGCCCTCACGGGTCGCCTATCAAATCAGGCGTCATTCCGGGGCGCGACGCAGTCGCGAACCCGGAATCCATCGAGAGGCAAGGGAAATGTCGCACCGTGGACTCCGGGTTCGATGCTGCGCATCGCCCCGGAGTGACAGCTTCGATATCGGTTCTTCTCAGCACATGTTGGTATAACGACTTGCGCCCGGCGATTTGCTGTCGCGCCGTCAGTGAACGGTCATGATGTCGGCGAGGCGTTTCTTCTTCAGCGCGTGAAGCGGGATCGGCGCGTCGGGGTCAGGGCGGCCGACGACGATCAGGAGATAAGGTTTCTCCGTTGACGGACGGCCGAGCTTCTGGCTGAGGAACGTCATCGGATTGGGCGTGTGCGTCAGCGTCGCCAGCCCCGCATGGTGAAGCGCGGCGAGCAGCAGCCCGCAGGCGATGCCGACGCTTTCATTGATATAATAATTCTTGAACGACTGGCCCGGTTCGACGCCGCCGCGCTTTTGCGCGAAGACGGCGATCAGCCACGGCGCCATTTCCAGAAACGGCTTGTTCGGATCGGTGCCGAGGGGCTTTAGCGCCTCGAGCCATTCGTCGCCGGCGCGGCCGGCGTAAAAGGCGCGCTCTTCTTCTTCCGCCGCGGCGCGGATTTCCGCTTTCAGTCGCTTGTCGCCGACCACCGCGAAATGCCAGGGCTGATGATTGGCGCCGGATGGCGCCCGCCCCGCGGTTGCGATGCAATTCTCGATGATGTCGAGCGGGATCGGATCGGACCGATAGTCGCGCACCGTGCGGCGCCGGCTCATCTCCTCGAAAAACGCCCGTGAGCGCGCGCGCATGTCCTCAACGTCGCGTTCGATGAACTCGCCGAGGGCGGAAAGCGTCGTCGCCGGAAAATCCGTCATTTGGTGTCCGCGAACAGCCGGCCGGGATCGGCGATCTCCTTGTAGACGCGGCGGCCGCCCGGCGTCTCAGTCCCGTCCTTGCCGACATAGACGACGTCGATCTCGATCGCGTCCGGACCGAAGGTCGCTTTCGAGCGGACCGAGGCGACATTGCTCGCCCCCTCGACCGTCTCCTCGGAGACGAGCCCGCCATCGACAAATTGCGACACCCCAGTCGTATGAAAGCCGGCGGTGGTGAAATAGTGGAAGACGTAATTCTTCGCGCCCTCGTCGAAGAAGAAGATCGTCCGCCCGCCATAGTCCTTGCCCTGAAGGCGATGCGTCGACTGCAGCGCGCGCCCGTTCAAGATGAGTTCCCATGTCGCGATGTCGACCAGCGTCTCGCCATTGTCGGCCGTCCATTCGCCGCGAAAGGTCTTTCCCGCGAACGGCGCGAACATCGCCATCGGCGCATAGGGAGAGGCAAGCGAGGCGCCATTCGCCGCGTCGGCTTCCGGCGTCGGCGGCGCGGCGGGCGTCGCGCAGGCGGCAAGCGCCAACGCGGCGGCGATCAGCGTTGCGGCGATCTGGGCGGATTTCATCGGGCGGTTCTCCAAATATGTATCCTATACGTTACATGTATGCCGGGGGCGGTCAACCAGCCTGGCGCGAAATGCACAAAACCGGAATCAGCATTTTGCGTCACGCTCTAGCGCCGCCCGAACAGCTTTTCGATATCGGCGAGCTTCAGTTCGACATAGGTCGGGCGGCCGTGATTGCACTGGCCGGAATGGGGCGTCTTTTCCATCTGGCGCAGCAGCGCGTTCATTTCATCGGCGGCAAGGCGCCGGCCGGCGCGCACCGAACCCCGGCACGCCATCGACCCGCAGACATCTTCAAGGCGTTCCTTCAGCGCGAGGCCGTCGCCGATCGCGGAGAGATCATCAGCGAGACCGCGCACCACCGACGCGACATCCGTCTGGCCGAGCAGCGCCGGGACCTCGCGCACGATGACGGCGCCGTCGCCGAAGCGCTCAAGCACGAGCCCCAGTTCTGCGAATTCGTCCTTGCGCGCGTCGAGGCGGTCGACTTCCTCCGCCTCCATTTCGACGATTTCCGGGATGAGAAGCCCCTGACGGGCGACGCCGCCCGTCTCCAGCGCGCGCTTCATCCCTTCATAGACGAGGCGCTCATGCGCGGCGTGCTGGTCGACGATGACGAGGCCGTCGTCGGTCTGCGCGACGATATAGGTTTCATGGATCTGCGCCCGCGCCGCGCCAAGGGGATGCGCCGTGGACGGATCGATTGGCGGCGCGTCGGCGCGCGCCGACGGCGATGTCTCGACCAGCGGCGCGTCGTAATCGCGCGGGCGGTCGTGCAGCGCGCCGAAATCGCGCGCCATCGGGCGAAACGGATTTGACCTCGGCGCCAAGGAAGCGAAAGCGGGCGCCTGCATCCGGCCGAGCGCGAAGGCCGAGGTTGTCGTCGCCGCCCGGTGGCCGGCGGTCGAGAGCGCCTGACGGAGCGCGCCGACGATAAGCCCTCTGACCTCGCCGGCGTCGCGGAAGCGGACTTCGGTCTTGGCCGGGTGGACATTGACGTCGACCAGCTCGGGATCGATGTCGAGAAACAGCGCCGCGGCGGGATGCCGGTCGCGCGCCAGAAAATCGGCATAAGCGCCCCGCACCGCGCCGACCATCAGCTTGTCGCGGACCGGGCGGCCGTTGACGAACAGGAACTGCTTGTCGGGAAGGCCGCGATTGAAGGTCGGCAGGCCCGCAAAGCCGCTAAGCGTCATCGCGTCCCGCGCGGCGTCGATCGCGACCGCATTGTCTTCAAAATCGCGCCCCATGACGGCGCCGAGCCGCGCGAGGCGACCGCCCTCGCCGGCGATTTGCGCGCCATAGGCGAAAAGCTTCCGACCGTCCGCGGTCAGCGAAAAGGCGATTTCGGGATGCGCCATGGCGAGGCGCTTCAGCGCGTCGCTCGCCGCGAGCAGCTCCGAGCGCGCCGATTTCAGGAATTTCAGCCGCGCCGGCGTCGCATAAAAAAGATCGCGCACGACGATCCGCGTTCCCGACCCGGAAAAGGCGGCGGGCCGCGGCCCCGATATAATGCCGCCGTGTACGGATAGTTCCGCGCCTTCGGCGTCGCCGGCGCGGCGCGAGGCGATATCGAGGCGCGCAACGGCGCCGATCGACGGCAGCGCTTCCCCGCGAAAGCCGAGCGTTGAAATCGCCGTCAGATCGTAGTCGCCGCGCTCGCCCGGGGCGAGCTTCGACGTGGCGTGGCGTTCGATCGCGAGCAGGAGATCGTCGGCGCCCATGCCGCAGCCGTCGTCTTCAACCGCGATTTCCGTCCTGCCGCCCTCAACGAGCGCAATGCCGATCCGCCGCGCGCCGGCGTCGATCGAGTTCTCGACCAGTTCTTTCAGCGCCGCGGCCGGCCGCTCGATCACCTCGCCGGCGGCGATCCGGTTGACCGCGTCCGCCGGCAAGCGCCGGATGATCGGGGCGGCAATGGAAGATTGGCGGACAGGACGATTCGACATGCGCCACTATGGCCCGGCGGCGACGGAAAGTCAGGGCCGCGGGCGGCGAGAGGCGCTATTGTTCCAGCACGCCGAGCGACCATTCCCGCGTCGGCCGGTAGGAGCCCGGCGTCAGATCGACCAGGGAAAAATCGCCGGCGATAACAGCTAGAGCCTCGCGCGCGCCGTTGACGCGGATGAGATCGCCCGTCCATTCGCAGCGCGCATGCGCGGCTTCGCGAAAGCCGGAGCGAAGCGGCAAGGGGGTGCAGTCGAGCGCGGCAAGGAGGACTTCCGCCGGCTGCAACGCCGCATCGCAGGGCTCTTCGCCCGGCTTGTCCCGGCAGGCGAGCGCCTTGACGAGAATGTCCGAGACGGTTTTTCGGTCCGGCGCCTTGTCGACGATTGAAAGCGAGGCGCAGGCGCCGAGCGTCAAAAGGCCCGCCGACAGGACGGACAGCGTGCGCACCTTGTCAGTACACGCCCGGCAGCGCCAGCGCGTCGTCATTCTTGATGACGACCTTGGCGCCTTCGCCGGTGACATTTTCGATCGCCCTCTTGCGTTCCGCGTGCCAGGCCGCCGGATCATCGACTTTGAGCGGCGCCGCCGTGTCGTCGACTTTGCCGTCGACGAATTTCCAGAACATCAGCTGATTGGCGAAGCTGCGATCCTTTTCATCGCGGCCGCCATTTTCCGCCGCGAGGATCGACCGGATGTTCGGGTCGGCGACGGTCGCCCCGGCGCCTTGCAGCAGCATCTGCTCGCCCGAAGTCGGCGGCGCCGAGGAGACATCGCCAAGCAGCACCTGTCTGGCGCGCTCGGAGGGCGACAATTCCTGCGGCCGGGTCTCGCCGGGTTTGGGGGGGCGCAGCGCATAATCGGGCGGGACGACCAGCGGCGCCTTGGTGGCGATCGCAAATTCGTCCGGCGGGTTCTTGCCGCCGCCGAGCGCCTTGCCCATGCCGGCGCAACCGCTGAGCGCTGACGCCGCGACCGCGAGCGCCAGTCCTGTCCGAATTAATCCTGCTCTTGCCATGACGCGACTGCTCCGTCTGATTTCCGGCTGTTCTATAGCCGCCGCCGCGGCCGAGCGCAAAGCCGCCTATTTCGGCGATTTCCCATCCTTGTGGAGGAGCGCGTCAAGAATAAGGCAGGCGAAGCCGACATTGATGGCGGTGTCCGCGACGTTGAAGACCCAGGGAAACATCAGCCCCGAAAAATCGAGGAAATCGACGACATAGCCGTAGCGGACCCGGTCATAGAGATTGCCGATCGCGCCGCCGATGATGAGCGAGGCCCCCGCCGCCGCAAAACCGCGCTTCAGCCGCCCGAGCCAGACGATCATGACCGCGGCGATCGCGATTGAAATCGAGGACAGCAGCACCCGTGAGCCGAGCCCGCCCGCGAGCATCCCGAAGCTGGCGCCGCGGTTTTGCACATAAGTGAGATCGAAAATCGACGAAATCTCGATCCGGCGATGCACCGGCAATTCGACGATATTGACGATCCAGAATTTCGTCGCCTGATCGAGGATGGCGACGGCGGCGGCGCCAATCAGGCCGAACCGGAAAAGCGGATTGGCGCGCGCCTCGGCGAACCACGCGAACGCCCGCTCCTTCAGAACTTCGCTCGGCGGGATCACGCGACCTCACCCGATTGCCGGTCGACCGCGTCGGCGCAGCGTCCGCAGGCGTCGGGATGGTCCGCCTTCGCACCGACATCGTCCGTGTACCGCCAGCAACGCTGGCATTTCTTGCGTCCGCCGACGGCGGCGACGACGGCGACGCCCGGCGTCTCGCTGAGGCGAAAGGCGGTCGCCGGCCCCTCGCCTTTTTCAACCGCGACCTCCGACGAAATGAACAATTCAGCGAGATCGACGTGGCTGATCGCGGCGAGGAGCGCGTCGTCCGCAAGATACAGCGTCGGCGAGGCTTCAAGGCTGGAGCCGATGCGCTTTTCGCGGCGCTCGACTTCGAGCGCGCCGGTGACGACGCGGCGGATCGACCGCAGCGAGTCCCAGCGCGCCGCCAGCGCTTCGTCGCGCCAGCCGGCCTGCGGCGGCGGGAGCTGCCGCAGATGCACCGAGCCGACGCCCGCGCCGTGGCGATGGCCCCACGCTTCTTCCATGGTGAAAACGAGGATCGGCGCGATCCACGCCGTCAGGCGGTCGAAGAGGATATCCATCACCGTCCTTGCGGCGCGCCGTCGCTCCGCATCCGGAGGATCGCAATAGAGGCTGTCCTTGCGGATATCGAGATAAAACGCCGACAGATCGAGCGTCATGAAGTCGAACACCTTGCGCCAGACGCCCTTGAAGTCGAACGCCTCGTATCCAGCGCGCACCTCGGCGTCGAGGCCGGCGACAAGATGCAGCATGTAGCGTTCGAGCGCCGGCATTTTTTCCGCCGGAAGCCTTTCCGCCTCGTCAAAGCCGGCGAGCGCGCCGAGAAGATAGCGCACCGTGTTGCGGACCTTGCGATAGGCGTCGACCGACGAGCCGATGATCTCCTTGCCGATGCGGAGATCGTCGGCATAGTCGGAGCTTGCGACCCAGATGCGCAAGATGTCGGCGCCGTATTCCTTCATGATGTCGGCGGGATCGACGACGTTCCCTAAGGACTTCGACATCTTGCGCCCTTCTTCGTCGAGGACGAAGCCGTGGGTCAAAACGCCGTCATAGGGCGCGCGGCCTCTGGTGCCGCAGCTTTCCAGCAGCGAGGAATGAAACCAGCCGCGATGCTGGTCGGAGCCTTCAAGATAAAGATCGGCCGGCCATTTGAGGTCCTTGCGGCCTTCGAGCACGAAGGAATGGGTCGAGCCTGAATCGAACCAGACGTCGAGAATGTCCTCGATCTTTTCATATTCGTTGTCGGACCCGGCCGAGCCGAGAAAGACTTGCGAGGGCGTGTCGAACCAGGCGTCGGCGCCGCGCGCCTTCACCGCTTCGACGATTCGCGCGTTGACCAGGGGATCGTTGAGGATCGCGCCGGTTTCCTTGTGGACGAAAATCGCGATCGGCACGCCCCAGGCGCGCTGGCGCGAGACCAACCAGTCGGGGCGCCCTTCGATCATGGCGCGCAGGCGATTTTTGCCCGCCGCCGGCGTGAAAGTCGTCGCGTCGATCGCGGCGAGCGCGTCCTCGCGCAGCGTGCGGCCGTCCGGCTTCTTCCGGTCGAGGCCGATGAACCATTGCGGCGTGTTGCGGAATATGACCGGCGCCTTGGAGCGCCAGCTATGCGGATAGGAGTGCTTCAGCCGCCCGCGCGCCAGAAGCGCGCCTTTTTCGATCAGCGCCTCGATCACCGATTTGTTGGCGTCGCCGTCTTCGCCCGCTTTTTTGCCCTCAAGAACGAGGACTTTCTTTCCTTCAAAGCCCGGCGCGTCGCCGGTGAAGGCGCCGTACTCATCGACCGTGTGCGGAATGTCGGCATGCGTGCCGAAGGCCGAGACGTAGGCGATATAGTCTTCCTGTCCGTGGCCGGGCGCGGTGTGCACGAAGCCCGTGCCGTCATCGTCAGTGACGTGATCGCCGGCGAGGAGCGGCACGTCGAATTCGTAGCCGCCGTGGAAGCCTTTAAGCGGATGCTCGCAGCGCCATATTTGCGTAGGATTTACTGATGCAATTCGATCCGCGCCAGAGATCTTTGCCGCAGCCTTGACATTTTCCCACAGCTTGTCGGCGACGATCAGCCTTTCGCCGATTTTCGTCCACGGCGTCAGCGCCGCGCCGGTTTTGGGATCGACGACTTTCTCCATCGCGGTTACTTCGTAAAGGCCATATGAGATTTTCGGCCCGAAGCAGATCGCCCGGTTGCCGGGGATCGTCCACGGCGTCGTCGTCCAGATTACCACAGAGGCGGAGAGAAGTTGATTTAGTGGTAAGTCGCGCGCACCGGGAACGTCTTGTGCACTCTTAATCGGAAACTTCACCCAGATCGTCGTCGACGTATGGTCGTGATATTCGATCTCGGCTTCGGCGAGCGCGGTCTGTTCGACCGGCGACCACATCACCGGTTTCGAGCCGCGATAGACGAGGCCCTTGTCGACGAATTTCAGGAACTCGGCGACGATCGATGCTTCCGCCTCGAAGGCCATCGTCGTGTACGGATGATCCCAGTCGCCGACGCCGCCATAGCGTTTGAACTCTTCGCGCTGGATCGCGACCCAGCGCTCGGCGTAGGCGCGGCAGGCGGCGCGAAATTCCGCTTTCGGCACGTCGCGCTTGGTCCGGTTGTTCGCCCGGAAATCCTCCTCGACCTTCCATTCGATCGGCAGGCCGTGGCAGTCCCAGCCGGGGACGTAATTTGAATCAAAGCCCATCATCTGGCGCGAGCGGACGACGAGATCCTTCAGGATCTTGTTGAAGGCGTGGCCCATATGGAGATGGCCGTTGGCGTAAGGCGGTCCGTCATGCAGGACGTATTTCGTCCGTCCGGCCGACGCTTTGCGCAGCTGCCCGTAGAGGTCGGCCGCTTCCCACGCTTTGAGGAATTCCGGCTCGACCTTGGGAAGGCCGGCGCGCATCGGAAATTCGGTCTCAGGAAGGAACAGGGTCGTTTTATAGTCGCGGGACGCCGAACCGGGCGCGGCGTCATTTTTCGATGCAGGGGGCATCGGTCAATCTTTCTCGAATGGGTTGCCAAAAACGATAAGGAGGCGAGGAGGAGAAACCCGCAGCCGGGCGCCGCGTCAAGCCGAAGCGACGCGGGAAACGCGGTGCGGGCCCATAATTCGAGGGTCTCGAATTCGGGGGCCCGCCTGCATAATTCGGAATATCGCTGTCAGCGCCATAAAGGCGCTTCTAGCAGGGCGAAGCGGTCTAGTCGACCTGGAGGAACCTGACGCCCTGATCGTCCGCCTCGCAAACGAAGCGGCGGGTCCAGCTTTCGCCGCGCGGATTGGAGGCGCGGAACTGGGCGGTCATGCGGACGGAGCCGTCGGCGAGCCGTTCGACCTCCGTCGGGGCGCCCGGCA
>MEMM01000075.1:640-6133 GCA_001767925.1 Alphaproteobacteria bacterium RIFCSPHIGHO2_12_FULL_63_12 | reverse complement strand
TGCGCCGCGCCGAAGCCCGTATCGGCAGTGCCCTCGCCCTCGGCGAAGCGGCCCGCGCCAACCTCTTCCCGCGCATCACGCTGAACACCAGCCTGTTCGGTGTCATCAGCGATACGGGCGTCGCCTTCAACGAAGACTCGATCGGCCTCTCCTTCGGCCCCGCCATCAGCTGGTCAGGTCCGGACCTGCGCCGCGTGTACGCCCAGATCGACGTCAACGATGCGCGCACGCTCGGTGCGGCGGCGGATTATGAAGCCGCCGTGCTGGATGCGCTGTCCGATGCCGAGACGGCCCTCTCTAACTATGTGACCGAACGCCAGCGCCGCGCTGACCTCGACGCCGCCCTGACGGCGGCGCGGCGTTCCTACGAACTGGCGCGCCTGCGCTTCGAACAGGGCCTCGATTCCTCGCTTGACGTCCTCGATGCGCAGCGCACCCTTCTGGATGCGGAAGACCGGCTCGCCGTCAACGAAGCTGAAATTGCCCGGCGCGCGATCCGCGCCTATCGCGCCTTGGGCGGCGTCTGGACCGATGAAGAACTCACCGCCTTCCGGGCGGGCTAGGAACAAGACCATGAAGATCCTGATCCGCAACCCCCTGACCCGGACCGTGACCGTCGTCGCGCTTGGCCTGCTGATGGCCACGCCCGGCCTGACCCAGCAGCGCAGCGGCGGTGGCCGGCCCGGCGGCGGCCCGCCCCCGGCCAGCGTGTTCGCCGAACCGGCCCGCGTGCAGACCTTCGCCAACCGCGTCGAGGCGATCGGCACGCTGGAACCGAACGAGCGCGCCGACCTGACGCTCAGCGCGTCGGACCGCGTCACGGCCGTCTATTTCGAGGATGGCGAGCGCGTAAAGGCGGGCAAGACGCTGATCTCGCTGGCCCAGCGCGAGCAGACCGCCCTGGTCGAGGCGGCCGAAGCCCAACTCGCCCAGGCCAACCAGGATCTCGCCCGGCTTGAGCCGTTGGCGGCGCAAGGCGCCGTCTCCCAGTCCGAGCTTGAAGTCGCCCGCCGCAATTCGAACGCCGCCGCCGCGCAGCTGCGCGCCGTCCAGTCGCGCCAACGTGACCGCGTATTGGTCGCGCCTTTCGACGGCGTGCTCGGCTTTCGGCAAGTCAGTGTCGGCTCCTTCGTGCGCCCCGGCGATGTCGTGGCCACCCTGATCGATGACAGCGTCATGCGCCTCGACTTTGCCGTTCCCTCGATCTTCCTGACCAGCCTGAAGTCCGGCCTCGAAATCGAAGCCCGCAGCGCCGACCTTCCGGGCCGCACCTTCAAAGGCAAGGTCTCCAGCATCGACAACATGATCGATCCGGTCACCCGGTCTGTGCGCGTGCGCGCCATCATCCCGAACGAGGACGGCATCCTCAAGGCCGGTATGTTCGTCGCCGTCACCCTGCTTGCTGATCCGCGCCAGACCCTGTCCGTGCCCGAAGTGGCGCTGCAGCCACTCGGTCCGGAAACCTTCGTCTGGGCCGTGTCCGAGACCGCCCAGGGCCCCATCGCCAACCGCGTGAAAGTCCAGGTCGGCCTGCGCCAGGATGGCCGCGTCGAGATCCTGTCGGGTCTCGAGTCCGGCCAGAAGGTCGTCACTGAAGGCGCGCTGCGCCTGCGCGAAGGCGCCGCCATGATCGTGCGCGACCAGTCGATCCTCAAACCGTCCCTCCCCGGCGGCGCAGGCGGCGGCGGATCGCCCGCCGGCGCGAACCGGGAGTAGGGCGATGCTGCTCTCGGATACCTCGATCAAGCGCCCGGTTTTTGCCTCGGTCCTGGCGCTGATCCTGATCGTGTTCGGACTGGTCGCCTTCTCGCGCCTGTCCCTGCGCGAGTATCCGGACATCGACCCGCCCGTCGTCTCTATCAGCACAAACTATCCGGGCGCCTCGGCTTCGGTCGTCGAGACCCGCATTACCCAGATCATCGAAGACCGTATCGCCGGCGTCGAAGGCGTGCGTTTCATCAACTCGCGCTCCTCCGATGGCCGCTCGAACATCTCGATCGAGTTCAACATCACGCGCGACATCGAGTCCGCCGCCAACGACGTGCGCGACCGCGTCTCCGGCATCCTCAACAACCTGCCCGACGAAGCCGATCCACCGGAAGTCCAGAAGGCCGACGCCGATTCCGACGTGATCCTCTGGATGAACCTCGCCAGCGAACAGCTCGCGACGCCCGAACTGACCGACTATGCCAACCGCTACCTGGTCGACCGCTTCTCCGCCCTCGACGGGGTGGCCCGCGTCCAGGTCGGCGGCGCCCGCGACTATGCCATGCGCGTCTGGATCGACCGCCGGGCGCTCGCCGCACGCGGCCTGACCTCCGGCGACATCGAACGCGCCCTGCGCGCCGAGAACATCGAAGCCCCCGCCGGCAACCTCGAATCCGGCGACCTTTACTACACCATGCGCATCGACCGCGCCTTCCGCACGGCGGACGATTTCGCGGGCCTGGTGATCGCCCAGGGCGAAGGTTATCTCGTCCGTCTCGGCGACGTCGCCCGCGTCGAGCGCGGCACGGAGAATGACCGCACCACCTTCCGCGGCAACGGCCAGCCGATGATCGGTCTCGGCATCGTCAAGCAATCGACCGCCAACACGGTCGAGGTGGCCAAGGCCGCCAAGGCGCTGGCGATGGAGCTCAACAAATCCCTGCCCGACGGCATGCAGATCTACATGTCATTCGACAGTTCGGTCTTCATCGAAGCCTCGATCCGCGAAGTCTGGATGACGCTCGGCATCGCTGTCCTGCTCGTCACCCTCGTCATCTTCCTCTTCCTCGGCAGCGCCCGCGCGACCATCATTCCCGCCGTCACCGTGCCCGTATCGGTCATCGCCACCTTCATGGTCATGCTCGCGCTCGGCCTGTCGCTGAACCTGCTCACCCTGCTCGCACTCGTGCTCGCCATCGGCCTGATCGTGGACGACGCCATCGTCGTGCTCGAGAACATCCACCGTCGCATGGAAGAGCTGGGCGAAACCCCGCTCGTGGCGGCGTTCAAAGGCACCCGCCAGGTCGGCTTCGCCGTCGTTGCCACCACAATGGTACTGATGGCCGTCTTCATCCCGATCACCTTCATGCAAGGCAATACCGGCCGTCTGTTCACGGAATTTGCGATCACGATTGCCGCCGCCGTCGGCTTCTCCAGTTTCGTCGCCCTGTCCCTGTCGCCGATGATCGCGTCAAAGATCCTCCAGCCGCATGTGGAAAACCGAAAAGGCCTGCTCGCGCTCCTGCCGAACCTGGTCGATCGCATCTTCGACGGGCTGAAGTTCCTCTACGGGCACGTCTTCAACGTGATCGTCCGGTTCCCGATCATCATGGTGGCCAGCCTGATCGGCGCCTTCGTCGCCATCTGGTTCCTGTTCCAGAATCTCGGCCAGGAATATGCACCGCAGGAAGATCGCGGCAGCTTCTTCGTCAGCGTGCGCGGCCCGGAAGGCGCCTCGTTTGAATACATGTCGAAATATCTCGACGAAATCGAACGCCGCCTGCTTCCCTACACCGAGTCCGGCGAGATCAGCCGCCTCCTGGTGCGCGCGCCCGGCTTCGGCTCCAACGCCTACAATCAGGGCAACGTGGTTGCCGTGCTCGACGACTGGGCGGACCGCCGCCCGGCCAACGACATCATCGCCGAGATCAACGGCAAGATGTCCGACCTGCCCGGAATCCGCGCCTTCGCCATCATGCGCCAGGGCCTCGCCGGCGGCGGCGGCAAGCCGGTCCAGTTCGTCATTGGGGGTCCGTCCTACGAGCAGCTCGTCGAATGGCGCGACACCTTCGTCGCCGCCCTCGAAACGGACAATCCCGGCCTCACGGATATCGACTGGGACTTCAAGGAAACGCAGCCACAATACCGTATACAGATCAATTACGATCGGGCCGCCGATCTCGGCGTCACGGTTTCCGAAATCGGTTCGACCCTGCAAACCATGCTCGGCGCCCGCCGCGTGACGACCTATATCGACAATGGCGAGGAATATGACGTCATCCTCGAAGGCCTGCGCACCGAGCAGAGCACGCCCAATGACGTGCAGAACATCTATGTCCGATCCGCCCAATCCGGCGAGCTGATCCCGCTGGCCGCCGTGGTCACCATCGAACCCTATGCCGACAGCCCCACGCTGAACCGTTACAACCGTGTCCGGGCGATCACCATCGACGCGGCCCTCGCGCCCGGCGTCACCCTCGGCACCGCGCTCGACGGCATGGAGCGCGTGGCCCGCGACGTGCTGCCCCAGGAAGCCCAGATCGACTTCAAGGGCCAGTCGCTGGAATTCCGCTCGTCCGGCTCGTCCATCCTCTTCGTCTTCGGCCTCGGCCTCCTGATCGTCTTCCTCGTGCTGGCGGCCCAGTTCGAAAGCTGGATCCATCCCCTGGTCATCATCCTCGCCGTGCCCGCCACCATCGCCGGGGGCCTGTGCGGCCTCTGGATGACCGGCCAGACGCTGAACATCTACACGCAGATCGGCCTGATCATGCTGATCGGCCTTGCCGCCAAGAACGGCATTCTCGTCGTCGAATTCGCCAACCAGCTGCGCGATGAGGGCAAGGATTTCGACGTCGCTCTGAAGGAGGCCGCCCTCGCTCGCCTGCGCCCGATCCTGATGACCGGCCTGACCACCGCGGCCGGGGCTCTGCCGCTCATCCTGTCCTCCGGTGCGGGCGCCGAAACCCGCCTGGCCATCGGTGTCGTGGTGCTCTTCGGCGCCATCGCGGCCGTCTCGGTCAGTCTCCTCGTCGTACCCGCCGCCTACAGTCTGCTGGCCCGCCGCACAGGCTCGCCCGGCGATGTTGCCCGCCGTCTGGACGCCGAAACCGAAGCGCTCAGCCAGCCCGCCGAGTAAAGCACCCGCGCCGCCAACCCGGCCTGTCTGTGGCATGGCGCTTGAAACGCGCCTTCATGCTTCGCATAGACATGGGCGATAAAACTCCGCCGAGGAAACGACCGGGCCAGACATGAACCTCTTCTTCCGATTCCTGCGGGTTTTCCTGCCCGCCTTCTTCACGAAGGTGCATACCGGCCTGATGGACCTGCACATCGTGCGCTCCGCCGTCTGGCTGGGTGACCAGGACCCGATGGGCCACATGACGAACTCGCGCTATTCGTCCTTCACCGATCTCGGTATGATGAACTATATGGGCCGCACCGGTGCCCTGAAGGCCTACCGCAAGCGCGGCTGGATCCCGATCGTCCAGTTCGAATCCTTCAACTACATCCGCATGCTGCGCTTCCCGCAGAAATTCGAAGTGCAGACCCGCCTCGCCGGCTGGGACGGCTCCTTCCTCTGCTTCGAGCACAAGTTCGTCTCGAATGGCAGCGTCTGCGCCGAAAGCCACATGGTCGCGCGCCTCTATGGCCGCAAGAAAGTGAAGATCACCGCCGAGATGGCGCTTGAAGTGCTGGGACAGACGCTGGAAAGTCCGCCGCTGGATTCCCAGTTCACCCACGCCATTGCCGAGTTGAGAGCCCGCGGATGACCGACACGCCCCTGCC
>MEMM01000075.1:0-615 GCA_001767925.1 Alphaproteobacteria bacterium RIFCSPHIGHO2_12_FULL_63_12 | reverse complement strand
AATGTCGAGGCGATCACCACCGTGGCCGGCAACGTGCCCCTCGCCTTCACCAGCCGCAATGCGCGCATGGTCTGTGAGCGGATGGACCGGACGGACATTCCCGTCCATGTTGGCTGCCCGCGCCCGATGGCCCGCAAGATGGTCACCGCCGAGGATTTCCACGGCGAATCCGGCATCGCCGGCATGGACGTCTTCGAGCCGAAGGCGCCGCTCGCCGCTGGTCATGCGGTCAATGTCCTGATCGACAAGCTCTCCGCCCCGCCAAAGGGCGGCTACACGGTCATCCTCTCCGGCCCGATGACGAACCTTGCCACTGCCCTGATCATGGCGCCGCAGATTGCCAGGGGCATCCGCGAGCTCGTCGTCATGGGCGGCGCCGACACCGCTGGCGGCAACATCACGCCCACCGCCGAGTTCAACATCTACGCCGACCCCCACGCCGCTGCGATCGTCTTCGATGCGGGCCTGCCCACCGTCGTGCTCGCCCTCGACGCGACCCACCAGGTGCGGGCCGAACAGGCCCGTGTGGACCGGATCCGTGCCCTGCCCGGCCGCAATGCCGCCCTGATGGCCGAGCTGCTCGACGCCGCCAACCGGCTGGAGATCGGAAGAGCG
>MEMM01000074.1:35160-45863 GCA_001767925.1 Alphaproteobacteria bacterium RIFCSPHIGHO2_12_FULL_63_12 | reverse complement strand
CATTCCTGTGACAATCGCGAGCGCGCGCAGCATTCCCAAAGGCTCCCTTCAGAACGGCGGCTCGGCTTGACCGGCGCCGCCGAGCGGATGACAAGGCGGCCGAAGTTCCGCCGCGCCCGCCTGTCGTCTTAGATTGACCGGCGTCAGCCCGCAATCAGCCAGAGGAAGACCCATGAGTTCAACCGCCCTCCATGTCGTCGGCGTCGGCAACGCCATTGTTGATGTGCTGGCCGAGGCCGACGACGCGTTTCTCGCCGCCCATTCGATCCCGAAGGGCGGGATGATGCTGATCGACGAAGCGCAGGCGCGCGACATATACGGCCACATGGCGCCGGGCGTCGAAGTTTCCGGCGGCTCGGCCGCCAATTCGGTCGCCTGCATTGCCTCGCTCGGCGGCAGGGCGGGATTTGTCGGCAAAGTCGCGAGAGACAATCTCGGCGATATTTTTCGCCATGATCTGAGGGCGCTCGGCGTCGCTTTCGACACCCTGCCACTCGACAAGGGTCCCGGAACCGCGCGCTGCCTCATTAATGTGACGCCGGACGCGCAGCGCTCCATGACCACCTATCTGGGATCGGCGGGTTATGTTTCGCCGGATGACATCGATGCGGCGCAGATCGAGGCCGCCGCGATCACGTTCTTTGAAGGTTACCTCTTCGAGCAGCCGGTGGCGCGCGAGGCGTTCGTCAAAGCCTGCCGGCTCGCCAAAGCGGCGGGCCGCATGGCCGCGCTGACCTTGTCCGATGCGAGCTGCGTCGATCGTCAGCATGAGGCGCTGGTCAAGTTTTCCGGCGCGCATGTCGACGTGCTCCTCGCCAATCAGCGGGAAGCGGAAACGCTTTTTGAAACCGACAATCTCGAGGAAATCATCAGGCGCGCGCGCGCGCTTTGCCCGCTGACCGCCGTCACCATGTCAGAAAAGGGCTCAATCCTCATCCCGCGCGACGGCGATGTCGTGCGCGTCGCGGCGGCGGTTCCGACCAAACTCGTCGACACCACCGGCGCCGGCGACGCATATGCGGCGGGGCTCCTTTACGGGCTCTCCTTGAAACTGAGCCTCGCAAAATGCGGCGCGCTCGGCGCGCTCGCGGCGGCCGAAGTGATCAGTCATTTCGGCGCACGGCCGCAGGCGAGCCTTAAAAAGCTCGCCGTCGATGCCGGCATCTTATCCGGCGCCGGTCAGCCCTGATCGGCGTTCGGGAAGCAGGCGGCGATTTTGTCCTTTGTCGACTGGTCGGCCGCCTCGAGATCTTCCGGCCCTTCGATCGCCGCGATCGCCGCGGCGAGATCGGGGTCGGCTGCGGCTGCGGCGCCAAGACATTCGCAGCCGGAGTCGTCGCCGCCATTCTCCGCGACATAGGACCGGCAGGAGTCGGCGGTTTCATTGGCGCTCGCCGGCGACAGCATTGCGAGCAGGACGGCGGCGGAAATAAATTTCATCATCAGATTTGCTCCATCATGACGTTCAATTTCAGCGCGTGCAGGCGTCCATCGCCGCTTTGGCGTTATCCGACGCGGCGGCGTAGCGCGCCTCCCGGTCGTCAATTTCTGCCAGCGAGCGAAATTCCTCCTGCAAGGCGGGATCGGCCGCGACCTTTCCTTCTAGACAGCCGCAGCCGGACGTATCGCGGCCTTCGGCTTCGAGTTTGGCGACGCACGCATCCGCCATTTCGCCGGCGAGGGCGGGCGCGGCGAGCGTTGCCGCCAATGCGCCAAATGCAATTATCAATTTCATGTAGGCCCCTTCGATGTTGATCGGCTCCCAGCGGGACGATTTGTGGCCCGCCATGGTTAACGCCGTCAAGCGCGACAAGCCGAGCCGCCCGCCGTTTAAGGCGCATTGATATTTGGAAAGCAGCGGGCGAAAAGGCGGCATGAAGGCTGACATGCACGCAACGACCATTCTCAGCGTTCGCCGGGCGGGCCTCGTCGTCATCGGGGGCGACGGGCAAGTCAGCCTCGGCCAGACGATCGTCAAGGGCGACGCCCGAAAGGTCAGGCGGCTGACGGGCGGCAAGGTTATCGCGGGCTTTGCGGGCGCGACCGCCGACGCTTTCACGCTTCTGGAGCGGCTAGAAGGCAAGCTTGAACAGCACCCCGGCAATCTGACACGCGCGGCGGTCGAACTCGCCAAGGACTGGCGGACGGACCGCTATCTGAGGCGCCTTGAGGCGATGATGATCGTCGCCGACGCCAGCGTGACGCTGACCCTCACCGGCGCGGGCGACGTCCTTGAACCCGCCCAAGGGATCGCCGCCATCGGATCGGGCGGCGATTTCGCGCGGGCGGCGGCGACCGCGCTGGTTGAAGAAACCTCTCTCGACGCGGAAGCGATCGTCCGGCGCGCGATGGCGATCGCCGCCTCGATCTGCGTTTATACGAACGACCGACTGACGGTTGAAAAGATCGGCGCGGCAGCAGCCTGAGTCAGGCAGTTGCCGTGTACGGATTAACCTTAATTTCCGTTATCCATGCGATCCGATTAACGGAAAAGTTTTCATCTTTTTAAACGACCCGTCAACACCGCTCGTCAATAAATAGCGGTGCATTCTTGCGCGCATGTAAGGTTCGCGCGGAATACGGCGCAGCAGCGCAAAAAGACGGGGATGATGTTTATGACGACATTCAAGCTGAAATCCGCGCTGAAGAGCGGCGTCTCCTATCTTGAAGATGTTTATGGCGGCGCCGCGATCATCATGGCGCTGATGACGCCGATCATCATCGGCGGATTGGCGTTCGGCGCCGAAGTCGGCGGCTGGGAATTGACAAAGCGCCAGGTGCAGAACGCCGCGGACACGGCGGCTTACGCGGCCGCGACGCAAGTTCGATCCGGCATGGAATCAGACGTCGTCGCCGCGGCGGCTCTCGCCGTTGCGGAAGTCAGCGGTTACAAGGGCGATGCAGCCGGCCTTTCCGTTGAAAATCCGCCGTCGAGCGCCCCGAACGCCGCTGACGGAACCGATCCGAACGGCGACGCATCCTATGTTTATGTGACGCTATCGCAGACGGCGAATCGCAATTTCACGAAATTCTTCGCCGCCAACAATTCGATCACTATCCAGTCGGAAGCGCTCGCGCATGTTCAAAACGGCCGGCCGGCCTGCGTTCTCGCGCTCGACCCGAGCGCGTCGGGCGCCGTGAGCATCGGCGGAAGCGCGAATATCTCGCTTACGGGATGCGATGTCGCAGCGAACTCGATTTCGTCCTCGGCGATTTTGACTAATGGCGGCGCGGCGGATCTCGACACCAACTGCATATCGACGGTCGGCGGCGTCAGCGACGGCGGCGGCGTCATCGATCTGACTGAATGCCCGGAAGCGATCGAAAACGCCCCAGTGACCCAGGATCCTTATAGAAACGTGGCGGAGCCGCCGGCTTGCGCCTCCTATCAGCCCGTCGGCAATTTCACTGCAGGCCCCAGTCCGAAGAACATCAACTCCGTCGGTTGCTGGGGCGGCGCGGCGCAAACGACGCTCAGCGTCACCAAGACGGTAAATCTCAATGCGTCGGGCACCTATGTCTTCAAGAATGTGAACATCAACCTCAGCGGCGGCGGACTGATCGCCGGTACGCATATTACGATTTATCTCGAAGGCACATCATCCATAACTATCAACGGCAACGCGTCGCTCGACATCTCCGCTCCCGTCTCCGGCGCTTTTTCCGGAATCGCGATATTCGGCGATCGCGACAGCGCCGGCGCGCTTGACCTTTCCGGCACCAGCGGCGTCACCGTCGTCGGCGCGGTCTATTCGCCAAATTCGCACATCACCTTCATTGGCGACAGCTCGGGTTTTGCGCCGGGCGAATGCACTCAAGTCATCGGCGGAACCGTCACGTTCAGCGGCGACGCAGACTTCGACGTCGACTGTTCAGCGTCCGGCACCACATCGATCGTGACGGCGCAATCGATCAAAATCGTGGGGTGAGACACATGCGTAATTTCAAGATCAATGTGAAAGCTTTCGCCCGCGACAAGCGCGGCTCTTCCGCCGTCGAATTCGCGGTCGGCGCGCCGGTTCTTCTCATCGGCCTCATCATCGTGACTGATATCGGCCTCGCCGTCAGCGACCGGATGAATCTCGACCAGTCGGTCAGGGCCGGCGCCGAATTCGCCATGAACAGCGTCGAGGATGAAACATTACTCGAGGATATGGTGAAGTCCGCGGCGACTGGCGCCTATGGCACCCAAATGGGCGACGTGAATTCAAGCGACATTCCGGATGTCGACGTGACGAAGTCCTGCGAATGTCCGGACGCGAGCGGCGTCGCCGTCGCCTGCGACGCGCTGTGCGTCGGCGACGTTCCGCCGTCGATCTATTATGATTTCGCGGCAAGCAAGGATTATCAGGGCATCTTCATCCCCGATTTCACCCTGGAGACGGAGATGAAAGTGCAGGTGCGCTAAGATGCGTAAGTTGTTTGCGTTTCGCGAGTTTACACGCGACCGGTCCGGCGCGCAGGCGGTTGAATTCGCCATCATCGCGCCCGTCCTGTTCGCGTTCATCTTCGGCGTGTTCGAGGTCGGGCGCCTCACCTATGAAAAAAGCCGGCTCGCTGCGGCGGCGTCGGCGGGCGCGCGCGCGGTGACGCTTTACGGCGGCGATGACGAGACTAATATCGAAGCGGCGATCGACGCCAAACTTCCTTTTGACGCCAATGTGACCTTCAGGGACGTGGATTTCGGCGGCCAGGCGTTCAAGGAAATCGTCATCACCTATAATTTTGCTTTCCTGATCAAACTCACTCCTGGCCTCAGCAGCGTCACCATCACCGCGACGCGCTACGCGCCCGCGATGAGCTGACCGCGACGCCAGCGGCCCATCAGCGATAAGCGGCCCGCAAGGGCCGCTTTTTTTGTCGCTCTTTTCATATAGGGTTAGAGCGCTTAAATGCCGATCGCACTAAGATGGGCGAAGGCGTTTGATGTCTGACTATTCCCCCCGGGAAATCGTTTCGGAGCTTGACCGCTTCATTGTCGGCCAGAATGCGGCCAAGCGCGCGGTCGCGATCGCGCTGCGCAACCGCTGGCGGCGGCGGCGCGTCGAGGGCGCCATGCGCGATGAGATCACCCCGAAAAACATCCTGATGATCGGGCCGACGGGCGTCGGAAAGACTGAGATTTCGCGCCGTCTTGCGAAACTCGCGGGCGCGCCGTTTTTGAAAGTCGAAGCGACGAAATTCACCGAGGTCGGCTATGTCGGCCGCGACGTCGATTCGATCGTGCGCGACCTCGTTGAAATCGCGATGTCGCTCGTGCGCGAGCGCAAACGGGAGGAAGTGAAGGCGCGCGCCCATCAGGCGGCGGAAGCGCGCGTCGTCGACGCCCTTGTCGGCGATAGCGCCAGCGCCGCGACGAGGGCGAGTTTTCTCGAAAAGCTGCGGCGCGGCGAGCTTGACGAACGCGAGATCGAGCTGGATTTGCGCGAGGCGGGAGGCGCGGGCGGGATTGACCTGTCCGGCATGCCGGGCGCGCAGATGGGCGTCATCAATCTGACGGACATGCTCGGCAAGGCGTTCGGCGGGCCGGTCAAAAAGAAAAAGATGCGTGTCAAGAACGCCTATGAGCCCTTGGTCGCGGAGGAATCCGACAAGCTTCTCGACAATGAGACGATGGCGCGCGAGGCGGTCGATCTCGCGCAGAATGACGGGATCGTGTTTCTCGATGAGATCGACAAGATCGCGCGCGGCGGTCACGAAGGCGCGCGCGGCGCGGATGTTTCCCGCGAAGGCGTACAGCGCGACCTTCTTCCGCTGATCGAGGGCGCGACGGTCGCCACCAAATACGGCCCGGTCAAAACCGACCATGTGCTGTTCATCGCGTCGGGCGCCTTTCACCTGTCGAAGCCTTCCGACCTTCTCCCCGAGCTTCAGGGCCGGCTGCCGATCCGGGTCGAGCTCGACGCGCTGACGCGGGATGATCTGAGGCGGATCCTCACTGACACCGAGGCAAGCCTGGTGCGGCAATATTCAGCCCTTCTGGCGGTCGAAGGGGTCGATCTCGCCTTCGCCGAGGATGGGCTCGACGCCCTCGCGGACGCGGCCGCCGCGGTCAACGCCTCGGTTGAAAATATCGGGGCCCGGCGGCTGGCGACGATCCTTGAGGCGGTTCTGGAGGATCTTTCTTTCTCCGCGACCGACAGGGCCGGCGAGCGCGTGACGATCGACGCGCCTTATGTCGAGGCCAGGATTGGCGAAATTGCCCGGAATTCAGACCTTTCGCGGTATATCCTTTAAGCCGCGAAGGGGCCGGCGGCGTGGCCGGGGGGCCACAGGAATGGCCTTCCCCGGCCTTTTCGTTTCGTTAATGGCGGGTTAAGCTCTGCGCTCCTTGGGGAAGTAGTGGGGCCATGACCATGGCGGACGGCGCATCCAGTCAGTCAATCCGGCGGTCGGCGCACGGATCGCATGGCGGCCATGACCCGGCTCCGGCCGCCGATCATGGTGGTCATGGACACGCCTTCGGCCAGCACCATCACAAGGAACGCCCGCGCGTCGCGTTTACCGGCGAGGAGTTCGGCTTTGGCTATCAGGCGGCTGATCTGTTCGCCCGCCGGGGCCGCGAACGGCCCGTCTATGACGCCGGCCTTGCCGTCGCGAAAGCGCGCACCGAACAGGAATTTCGCCTTTACGCCGATCGCTTTGAAGGCGGCGAAAACAAGAAATTCGATTTCAGCGCGCCCACATGGCAGCCGCTGCGGACGAAAGAGCAATCGCTGATGGCGGTCAAGCAGCACACGGCCGATTTCGCCGTGGTGCCGTTTTACCATCCCTATTTCGGCTATGATTTCGAGACGCTTCGCGCGCTCGGCTCGCTGATCTTCCTGCTCGGTGTCGAACAGGTCGAGGCGACCGACAATTTCTGCCTCGCGGTGCATGAGTCGCAGCTTTACGATCTTATTCAGTCGTCGCATCCCGGCACCGGCTTTTCAGCGCTGCAGCGGCGGTTCCGGAAATCCTGGGGCGCGGTGGACGCCGGAAGCGGCAATGCGCCGGGGGCGCGTTACGATGCGGAAATGCCGCGCGCCGGGCTTCCGATCGACATGTCGGACCAGAAATTGATCCGGGACCGGATTGATGTCGTTTTCGCCGGTCCTGAAGCGTCGCGGCGCTGCAAGTCGAAACTGGACGGGCTGCGCTCGATCGGCGTCGAGGTTCAGGAAACCGCGGCGATGATCGAGCCGCATCGCGAACTCGCCCGGCGCGCCCGCGCGACCGCAAATTCGACGCGTCAGACCAACACCTTCTTCGACCCGACCAGCGGCGAGACGAAGTTCTTTTCAAGCCTTGGGGCCGAAGCGCAGGGCGGCAAGCTTTTCGGCATGGTGCTTCCCTATGAAGTCGCCATGCGCTCGTCCGATTATGTGATCGTCGACCACAATTACGATGACGGGCAGGCGGCGAAAACGCGCTTCATGGTGGTCGAGGCGAACCCTGACCATACGTTGATCGAAGACGCCTATCGCACAACCGACCAGAAAACGCGGTACTGGTATCGCCGTCTCAGCGCGCTGTCGAAAGCGGCCGGCTCGCTTGAAACGCGCGGGGTCAAGACGGTCGGCGCTATCGGGCTTGGGGTCGGCGCCGGAATGGTCGCGCTCGGCCTGATGGGTCTTGCCGGCTATCAGGGACAGATGAGCCTTCCGGCGCTGCTTGGCACGGTAACCCAGACAGGGTTTGCGCTGGCGCTCGCGGGACTTGGCGTTGGCGCGTTATCCTGGGTGCTGACGCAGGCGCAGGGCGGCGCGAAGCAGGGCGTGCGGGTGATGTTCCGCTTCCTCAGGAACAGCACCGCCGCCTCCACGGGCGACTTTGAAAACTATTTGCGCAATCACGGCGTTCGCTACGCCGTCGTCCGGACCGACGAAGACAGCGAAGGCCATGAGCCGGCGCCGGTGATTATTGATGTCGAATTTACGCCGGACGATTTCTCCTTCAATCCGGTGACGACGCTGACGAGCCGCCTGCAAAACTCCGTCGCCAACGGCGCCTTGAAGAAGGCTTTCCAGCGCTGGAAAAACCGCGGCGTCCTCGTTGTTGCGGCGATGCCGATCGAACATGGCGCCTATCAATTGCCCAAACCCGGCAAGCGGCGCTGGTGGTCGGAAGGCCTCAGCGCCTGGGCGGCGGACGCGGTCGAGACCTGGTTCATCCGCCTCTCCCGCCTGCTGCTCTATGTCATTCCGGTCGCGTTCGCGGCCTATGCGGCGTGGATGTTGATCGGCGGCGGCAAGTAATTCTTCCCGCGTGCGCTCAGGCGCGCGGGGGGCCTCCCCGGCTTTTCCGTTTCAGAAAAACATAAAACGCGCCCGCACCGCCGTCTTTCGGCTTCGCCGGCGAGACGCGCGCGAGTTCGCCCTTCAAGGGCGGCTCTTCCACCCAGTCGAGAAATCGCGATCTTAAAACGCCGCCGCGCGCCTCCGGCGTCGGCGCGCGTCCCTTGCCGGTGATGACGAGGACGAGCCGCACGCCGTCATGCACAGCGGATGCGATGAATTGCAGGAGTGCGCGGTGCGCTTGAACCTGCGTCATCCCATGGAGATCAAGCGTCCGTTCGATCCCGATGCGCCGGGCGGCGGCCGCGCGATCAAGGCCCGGATCGCCGCCGCCAAAGACGAAGTGGCGCGATGGCGCCGGCGCGGCGGCGCGGGTTTGCGCCGCGCTCCTTAGCGCCGGACGGCTCAGCGGATCGGGCGGCGCGTTCGCGTCGGACGGGGCGTCGATGACTCGCATTCGACCCCGAAATGGCGCGACGTCGCGAACCGCGCGTCGCCATAATTCCCGCTCCTCGCCGGTAACGCTGCGCCGTCTCACGGTTTTTCGGCCTTCGGCAATTGCATGGCGACTGCCGCCGGCAGCAGCACATACATCTCGCCCGGCTCATTGAACCCGCCCGCGACGTCGCCGGCGAGCGGCCCGCTGCCGACAAAGATATCGCCGCGCACGGGTCCCTTGATGGCGCCGCCTGTGTCCTGCGCGATCAGCAGGCGCCGGACCGGCGCCTTATTGCTCTCCGGCTTGCCGTCGATCGATATCCATACCGGCGCGCCATAGGCGATATAGGCCGGATCGACCGCCAGCGACCGGCCGGGCGTCAGCTGCGTCCCTTCGGCGCCGATCGGTCCCAAATTCCTGTCGGGAAGCCCGTCGAGGATCCGGAAAAAGACGAACGACTCGTTTGTCTCGCGCACCTTTCGTGCCTCGGCGTCGGCCGCGTTGCTCAACCATGCGCGGATTGTCTGCATGCTGACCGCCTCGCGCGTGAGCGCACCCATGTCGATCAGCGTCCTTCCAATCGCGGTATAAGGCCGACCATTGGCCCCGTCATAACCGACACGCACTTCGCCGGCCGGAAGCGACAGCCGCCCCGATCCCTGGATCTGCAAAAAGAACAAATCGGTCGGACGCATCCATGCGAGGACGCGGGCGCGGCCGACGATCGCGCCCGCATTGATCGCCGCATGATTTGGGTACGGATCAAGCACCCCGTCTTTGACTCGGCCGGCGACGCGCTGCCCCGCAAGTTCCGGCCTGAACAGCCCCAAATCGACGGTCACAAGATCGTCTGGCCGCGCATAGACCGGCGCCGAATAAACCGCGGTCCGTTGAGGGCTCGCCTCGTAAAACGGTTCAAAATAGCCGGTAAACCGTCCAAGGGGCGACAAACGCTCCGCCTTCCCCTGCGCAGCCCCGCCTGGTTTCGGAGTCAGCCGGGCGTAAATGCGAACCGGCCGGAAATGGTATTCGTAAAATGCCCTGATCGCGCTCGTCTTCGCATTCGTGTCGGCATAAGGCTGCTCGAAAACCCGCGGCGCCTCTTTGCAGGCCGCGCGCCAATCGCCGACGACGCCCGTCGGCGCGCCCGCCTTTGAAAGCGCGACGGCGAAAGGCGCGTTGTCGGGCAGATCCGACAGGCGACGGCACGATCGCATGAACGCCGGCAGGCTTGCGTCCGCCTCGTCAAGCCGCCAACCGTCCAGTTCGGAATAATCCACGCGCTCAAACGCGGCGCCGGCGATGTCGAATTCTTCGTCCGGATAATTCGTCGGCCGGTCGCCGAATACCGACGTCAAGGAATACGTTATAGCGCCGACCGCCGTCAGAAGGGACGCGACCAAAGCGGCCGCCAGCGCTTTATCGGTGTTTAGACGCAATGATCTCGCCCCTGGAAATCGGCGCGCCGATCAGCCGCCGCCTGTCGCCACCAAAATCCAATTCGGATCGCTCGAGTTCATCGGCCGGGAAAACGTCCAGCGGTCCTTGACCAGATCGATGCGCGCGGCGTCTCCGTCGACGATCGCGCCATTCTTGTCATAGGTGGCGCGCACCTGATTGGAGAGGAAATCGGTCACCGCGACAAGGCCGCCGGCTTCCACGCGGGCGGCGGCGATCCTGGCGTCATCGATCCCGACAAATTTCAAATCCGTTCGGTGACCAGAGGCCTCGCGGGCGGCGACGGCCGCGCGAAAGGCTTCAAACACCGACGGGCTCAAAAACCGGCGGATGCTTTTCAGATCGCCCGACGCGAACGCCTCAACGATCAGTTCATACGCGCCGCGGGCGCCGTCCAGAAAAGCGCGCTCGTCAAAAGCCGGATCGGCGGCCCTGAGCGGTTCCGCCGCCGCCGAGACCGGCGGCAGGGGCTTTGCGGGTGTCGCCGCTTCTTCGCGGGCGCGGGTTTCCGCAGGCGGCTTGGCGCGCTG
>MEMM01000074.1:23938-35152 GCA_001767925.1 Alphaproteobacteria bacterium RIFCSPHIGHO2_12_FULL_63_12 | reverse complement strand
CGATGTCACGCGGGCGTTCTTCACCGGTTTTCGCGCCGAGGACCGAATAAAGCCGGTAGGCGATGAATGCGGAGAGCGCGATGAAAATGATGAGCGTTGGATCCATGTCGCCGCTTTGGTTTCCGATGGTCTGATCCCCGGCGAACAAAACCTGCGCCGCCGGGAGACCCTTACGACACTATATAGGCCGAGATGCTAGGAAAACACCAATGCCGACGCCGCAAACCGCTTAAATTCCGGGCATCCCGCCATTTTGAGGATTTTTAGCCCGCCCAGCGGCGCAAGCTCGGGTTGCCGCCCCGAGCGTCGACGTGTATGACGCGGCCGTTCAAAGACGCAATGGTGAAAACGATGTCGGAAACGACGCCAAATGGCGCGGGTGAAGCTCAAGGCGGCGGCCAGCCGGGCATGCGTGTCCTCGCCCAATACCTTAAGGATCATTCATTCGAAAATCCGCGCGCGCCGGCGAGCTTTCGCGAGGGCGACTCCGCCCCCGCCATGGAAGTCAATGTCGACGTCAATGCGCGCGGCTTCGGCAGCGGACAATTCGAAGTCGAATTGTCGGTCTCGGCCCGTGCGCGCCGCGGTCAGGATATCGTATTCGTCGTCGAGACAACCTATGCCGGCGTCTTTGAAATCAGCAATGTGCCGGAAGCGCAGATCGAACCGATCCTGCTGATCGAATGCCCGCGCCTTCTGTTTCCGTTCGCGCGCCAGATCGTCGCCGAAACCACCAGTTCCGGAAACTTTCCGCCAGTGATGCTCGATCCGATCGATTTCCTCGGCATCTATCAGCGCAATCTCTCCGCGCGCGCGGAACAGGCGCAGGAAACGGCAAACGCCTGACGCCGCGCCGCTGCGGGATGACGGATGCGATGTCCGGCTTCCGTCACTGATAATCTGAATTTTTCCTTGTCCCGCGCAGGCGGTCAGCTTTGCGCCTGGTGACGCGCCCAGAGATTTGCGGGCCCCAGCTCCTTTTCGACAAAAGTCGAATGCGCCGCGGCTTCGTCCTTGGTAAGCAGCCTACCGATCGCGTGCGGGCGGACGCGGGCGCCGCGGACTTTGGTTTCCTGTCGCTCCGCCGCGGTCGGTCCTTCGACGGCGAAATCAAGACCCGCCTGCAAGCCGCCGGTCAGCTCGATATAAACTTGCGCCAGGAGCCTTGAATCCAGAAGCGCCCCGTGCCCGTCGCGTTCTCGCCGGCTGGTATCTACGCCGAACCGCGAGCAGAGCGCGTCGAGGCTCGCCGGCGAACCCGGAAATTTGCGCCGCGCAAGATGCAACGTATCGATGATGCTGTTGGTCAGCGCCGCCATGCCGACGCCGGCGAGTTCAGCGTTGATGAACGGCACGTCGAAAGAAACGCCGTTATGCGCGATCAGCTCGGCGTCGCCGACAAAATCGACGAACGCACGCGAGACCTTGCGGTCTGCGAATACGGGGAAGCCCTTGAGGAATGTTTCGGACAAGCCATGAACCTTGAACGCGCCTTCCGGCATGTCGCGTTCAGGATTGACATAGGTGTGGAACGTCCGGCCGGTCAGCGCCCCGCGAACGAGTTCCACGCCGCCGATCTCAACGACCCGGTGGCCTTCATCGAACCGGAATCCGGTGGTCTCGAGGTCGAATACGACTTGCCGCATGGGAGCCTTTTACCCCGGTTCGCCGCCGCATCAACGCGATGGGGAAAATTGTGCGGAAACTGGGGTCATCTCACATATCGCCCATACCAGTTGAGATAGCGCTCGAGCCGGTCCTTGACGAAGCTCGGCCTGTCGATCGAGTGATCCTCGCCCGGATACACCACAAGCTCCGTCGGCACGCCGAGACGCTTTAGCGCCTGATAGAGCTGCTCTGAATTCACGATCGGGACGTTCCAGTCCTCCTTGCCGCCGATGACGAGCGTCGGGGTCGTCACTTTCGCGACATCGTAAAACGGCGTGATCTTTTCCCATGCGTTGCGATTTTCCCATGGCAGGCCAAGCTCGGTTTCCCATTCCCGTTGATAAATATCGTGGCCATAATTGCCGATATAGATGACTTCGCTGGCCCCGGAGATCGCCGCTTTGAAGCGGTTGGTCTTGGTGATGACGTGATCGGTCAGGATGCCGCCATAGGACCATCCGCCGACGACAAGGCGCTTTTCATCGACGAGGCCGCGCGCCGCCGCATCGTCGGTCGCCGCCATGACATCGCCGAAATCGACCCCGCCCCAGTCGGCGAAAAGCTTCGCCGCGAATTCCTGTCCCCAGCCGGTTGACCCGCGCGGATTGGGCATGATGACCGCGTAGCCGTTCGCGGCGAAAATCTGCGCCGTGCGGGCGAATGAATGATCGTACTGGCCTGTCGGACCGCCATGGATGAACAAAAATCCCGGCGCCTTCTTCTTTCCTGAGGTCGGCGGATAAATGAACCCATGAATCGCCGCGCCGTCAGCGGCCTTGAAGGTGACATTGAGCGGGGTTGAAAATTTAACGCCCCTCAGCGCGGCGGCGTTGACGCTTGTCGCTTGCGTCAGCTTATCGTCCGTATAAAGAAATATCTCGCCGGGAAGATCGGGACGGCTGACCGGCGCGGCGATCGCCCCTGACGGGTGAAGGTCAAATTCGAATACGGTGTTCGCCTCCGCGATCAGCGGCCGCACCTCCCCCGTTGCAAGAGAGATTTCCGCAATCTTTTGTTCGGCGTTGTCTTCGATGGTCGCGATGACGCTTTCCCCGGTTGGCGTAAAGCGCGGCAGGTCGATATTTCGGTCGAGGGCCTTGGTAACGAGACGCCCCTCGCCGCCGGCGGCGTCGATGACCGCGAGATGGTTCGTCGCATACCAGAGAAGCTTCGGCTCGACGGACGAGACATAAGCGATGCGACGGCCATCGGGGCTCCATGAGGGCGCCCGTTCGGGGCCTTCATTGAAGGTCAATTTCCTCGGCTTTTCTTTCCTCCTCGCGGGATCGGAAGAAACAATCCAGATATCCGTATTGAAATTGCCGTCGGGCTCTTTCGTCCGGTTGCTGACAAAGGCGATTTCGGCGCCGTCCGGCCGCCAGGCGGGCTCGGCGTCTTCGTAATCGCCGAACGTAATTTGGCGGAGCTCGCCGTCGCGCCCGGCGAGCAGGTAAAGATGGGCGCGCGCGCGGTCGAGATAACCGACGCCGTCTTCCTTGAACTGCAGCCGATCGATCACATAGGGACGGGCTTTTTCATCCTCACCCGCCTCGCGTGCGAGGCGCGCCTCTTTCGCGACGGGGGTTTCATCGCGAATGACAAGCAGCATCTTATCGCCCTTTGGCGACCACAGATGCGCTTCAACGCCCTGGGGCGCGTTCGAATACCGCACGGCGTCGCCGCCATCGAGATCGAGCGTATAGACCTGGGACGCGGCGTTTTCGTCGAGATCGTCGCGCGCAGCGATGAAGGAAAGAAATTTGCCGTCGGGACTCCATTGCGGGTCGGACGCGGAATAGCTTTCTGCCGTCATGCGGCGCGCATTTGCTCCATCGCGCGACACGACGAAAATGCTGGAGCGCTGCTCGTCTTTGTCCAGATCGTTTCTTGTCTCGACATAGGCGATGCTTTCGCCGTCGGGACTTAGTCTGGGCGACGAAACCTCCTTGATCGACAGCAAATCGTCTAACGTGAAATCGCGCGCATAAGCCGAAGTCGGCAGCGCCGACAGCAATAGCAATCCCGCAAGTTTGAACCTCACCATGGCCCCCAGCCCCTCACGCTCAAGATCACTCTTTCAAAAGAGCCGCGATTTCATCGCGCTTTTCAAGCAGCGCCAGGCGGCCTTTCTCGATGAATTCATCGGCGCGATCGAAGGCGTTGGGCAGCGCATCGCGCATATCGGGAGTCAGGTGCAAATCCGGCGGCGACGTCTCGGAGCGCATCCGCGTCAAATGCATCTGGAAAATGTCGATCGCCGCATAGGCGGTCTCGAACAGTTGCGGTTTTGCTTGCGCCCGCGCTCTGGCGATCGCCATTTGCCGGTCGATGCGGCTACGAGTTTCTTCGATGAGTTTGGCGACCGTCCCCGAAAAACTGTCGTCCGCGGCAGCATGTTGTTTGATATCGAGCGCCGGAACGCTGGCCGGCGGCGGATTGAAGCGGGAAAGAACACGGGGGTTGGCATTCAGATCGACTGAAATCACGATATCGGCCCCGAGATACCGCGCCAACGACACCGGGGCGGGGTTGGCGACGGCGCCATCGACCAGCCAGCGCGACCCCCGTTGCACCGCGTGAAAAAGCACCGGAATCGCGCTCGACGCGCGCGCGGCGTCGATCACCGAGCCTTGCGTGATCCACACCTCTTCGCCGGTGCCAAGATCGGCGGCGACCGCGCCGAATTTGACCGCAAGGTCTTCGATATTCCTGTCGAAAGCGTCGAAGGCTTCGAACGCCGGGCCGGTGTCGATCAGCCCGCCGCGGCTGACCCAGAAATTGAAGGCGCCGATCGCCGACAGCGGCGAGAGCTCCCTGCCCCAGGCTTCAAATTCTTCCAGTGCGCCGACCAGATAGGCGCCGCCGACCAGCGCGCCAACCGAGCAGCCGGCGATGATGTCGGGTTTGACGCCGATTTCGTCGAGCGCGCGCAGAACGCCGACATGCGCCCAGCCGCGCGCCGCGCCAGATCCCAGCACCAGTCCGAGCTTTCGCGCCATCCGGAGCTTAATCCTTGGTTAGGAGGTGTTAAGCCGCATATTGGCCCGCCTTCGGCCCCGCTTCAACCGCCTGACTTTCAGGGTCGCTTAACCATAAGGCGCGATTTTGTCCGGCGGGGAAAGGCTGGAGCGCCATGGATTTGATGAAATCGTCGCTGTTTGCGAGCCTTGCGGGCCGGCTTCAGTTTCTCGCCGCGCGCACCAATGTCGTCGCCGAAAATATCGCCAACGCCGATACGCCCGGTTACGTCGCGCGCGATCTTGGCGCGCCCGATTTTTCAGGCCGCGTCAATGCGCATGCCCTGAAGGTCAGCAATCCCCGCCATATCGCGGCGTCGCCGGGGGCCGCCGTGCTTGCCCGCCCGCATCTCGCGCCGGATGGCGAGGCGACGCTGAACGGCAACAAGGTCTCGGTTGAGACGCAGATGATGAAGCTTTCCGAGACGCGCATGGATTACCAGCTCGCCTCGAGCGTTTACCGCAAAGGCATCGAGCTTATTCGGCTCGCAGCCCGCGGCGGCAGGTAGGAGATAGCAGATGGACGATCTTAATACGGCGCTGGCGATTTCCGCTTCCGGCATGAAGGCGCAATCCGGACGGATACGGATCGTCGCGGAAAACCTCGCCAACGCGAATTCGACCGCCGGCGCGCCGGGCCTTGACCCCTATCGCCGTCAGGTGCCGGTTTTCGCCAGCTATCTCGACCGCGACGCCGACGCCAACATGGTGCGGATGTCGCGCGTCGAGCTTGACCCGTCGGCCTTTTCGCTGAAGTTCGATCCCTCGCATCCGGCGGCGAACGTGGAAGGCTATGTGCAATTGCCGAACGTCAATCCGCTGATCGAGATGATGGACCTTCGCGAAGCGCAGCGCAGCTATGAAGCAAATCTCGGCGCGCTCGATCAGGTCCGCTCGATGGCGGCCGCGACGCTGAGAATTCTGGAGTAACCGATGTCGATGGACGCCATTCGCGCCGCCCAGGCCTATGCGCAGGCCGCGAGAACCGCAGCCGCAGCGCCCGCCGACGCGATCGGCGATGCCGCCAAGACCAATTTCGGCGAGATGGTGAAATCGGCGATCGCCGATACGGCATCCTCGCTGCAGGCCGGCGAAGGCGCCGCCCTTCAGGTGGCGAACGGCGAAGCGAATCTTGTCGACGTCGTCACCGCCATCTCGGCCGCCGAAGCGAGCCTTGAGACCGCGCTCGCGGTCAGGAACCGCGTCATCGAGGCTTATCAGGAAATCATGCGGATGCCGATTTAAACCGCCTGCGACGCGGCATAGGCCGACGCCCACGCCCATTGAAAATTATATCCGCCAAGCCAGCCGGTGACATCGACGGTCTCGCCGATAAAAAATAATCCGTTGACGGATTTGGCTGCCATGGTTTTCGAATTCAATCCGTCGGTGTCGACCCCGCCGAGCATGACTTCCGCCGTCCTGTAGCCTTCAGAGCCTGAGGGCTTGATCGTCCAGTCATGGATTTTAACAGATGCTTCTTTAAGCTTTTCGCTCGACCAGTCGCCAAGATTTCCGCTCCAACCGTAAGCCTTGCAAATTTCCTGCGCGAATCGTTTTGGCAAGATTTCGCCAAGCGCGGTCTGAAACGCGACTTTCCCGCGCGTGTCGCGCCTTGCTTTCAACATGCCGAAGACATCCGCCGCCGGCGCGCAGTCAATTCGCAGAACATCGCCCTCGCGCCAATAAGATGAAATCTGGAGGATGGACGGGCCCGAGAGGCCGCGATGGGTGAACAATAACCCCTCGCGAAAGGCCGGCGGCTTTTTGGTCCGCCCGTTTTCGGCAATGCCCGCGGCAGAACAGGAAACCAATGCGTCAAGCGAAACGCCGGCGAGAGTTTTCGCCATTTCCTTGATGTCGCCCTCGAAGGTGAGCGGAACGAGGGCCGGGCGCGGTTCGACGACGCCAAGCCCGAATTGCTTTGCGACTTTGCACCCGAATTCCGTGGCGCCAATTTTCGGGATGGACTTTCCGCCGGTCGCGATAACCAGGCGCGGCGCGCAAAAAGTGCCGGCGGATGTCGTGACGATGAACCCGGAAGTTTCCTTCTCGACCGACAAAACGTCGACGCCCGCGCGCAAGGCGACGCCCGCGGCGACGCATCCGGAAATCAGCATGTCGACAATCTGCTGGGCGCTGCCGTCGCAAAATAGTTGGCCAAGCTTTTTTTCATGCCAGGTGATTTTTGCCGCCGCGACGCGCGCCAGAAAATCATGCGGCGTGAAGGCGCTGAGGGCGGAGATGCAGAATTTGGGATTCCCCGAAATAAAGTTTGCGGGCTTTGCATGGATGTTCGTAAAATTGCAGCGCCCGCCGCCGGAGATGCGGATTTTTTCTCCGAGCTTTACGGCGTGGTCGATCGCAACCACGCGCCGGCCGCGACGGCCGGCTTCTGAGGCGAAGAACAGCCCCGCCGCCCCCGCGCCGATGACGATGACGTCATATCTTTCAACCGTCGCCGGCATGCCGCCCTCTTTGATGGCTGCTTTTAGCGCTGGCGGCGACGAGAAGAAACGTCCTTCGCTGCACCCCGGCCGGGCGGCGCTTTACCTCTCCTTAACCCTCCCCTTATCGCGCCCTTAACCATGCGGCCGGCAAAATATGCCGAGCTGGAATAGGGGAAATTCGATGACGGGCGCTGAGCTTCTCGATCTTGCGCGCGAGGGATTTTGGGTGACGCTGATGGTCGCCGGGCCGGCGATGATCGCCGGGCTGATCGTCGGTCTTGGCATCGCGCTGATTCAGGCGCTGACGCAGGTGCAGGAGATGACGCTTGTCTTCGTGCCGCGCATCATCGTCATGTTCATGGTCATCGCGGTGACGCTCCCCTTCATGGGCGCGACGCTTGGCCGATTTGCAACGAAGATCTTCGCCATCATCGCCGGCGGTGATCTGCCGTGACCGCGCCGGGCGTTTACTCGACCTCGGATCTTTTGGCGGCGCTTCCCATAGATGCGCTCGTCGCTTTCGCCGTGCTGACCCGTGTTGGGGCGATGATGATGACCGCCCCGGCTTTTGGCGACTTCACGCTCAGCCCGCGCATCCGGCTCGCCGTCGCCCTCGCCGTGAGCGCCGCGCTGGCGCCGTCGCTCGCCGGTTATTTTCCAAAAATTTCCGGGTCGCCGGACGCCCTTGCAATTACGTCCCTTATCGTCGGCGAAGCGGCCGTCGGGCTTTTTCTGGGCCTTGTCGCGCGGATGATCGCATCGGCGCTGAATGTCGCCGGTCAGATCATCGCGTTGCAGATGGGCCTGTCGCTCGCGCAGATTTTCGACCCTTCTCAGGAAACCCAGGGTGCAATCATCGGCGGCTTTCTCGCGGTGTTGGGGACGACGATGATTTTCGCAACCGACATGCACCATGTGCTGCTGGCAGCGCTGCGCGATTCCTATCTTCTCTTCGCGCCGGGCGGCGCGATCGCGGTCGGGGACATGGCCGAGACGATGATCGCGACCTTATCAATCGCGTTTTCGCTCGGCGTCCGCCTCGCCGCGCCGTTCATCGTCTTCGGCCTCGTCTTTTATGCGGGCGCCGGCATCCTCAACCGGCTGATGCCGCAGGCGCAGGTCTTTTTCATGCTGATGCCGGCCAATCTCATACTCGGCCTTATGCTCCTGATGCTGACGACCGGCATCATGATGACGACGTTTCTCGGCGCCTTCGAGGAACAGATGAGTCTCTTTATTCGGTAAGAAGATGGCGGAAGCCCCCGACCAGCACCAGCGCACCGAAGAGCCGACGCAGAAGCGGTTGGATGAGGCGCGCAAGAAAGGCGACGCGCCGCGAAGCCAGGAGATTGTCGCGACCGTGATGATCGGCGCGGCGGGGCTTGCGCTGTGGCTTCTGGCGGGGCCGGCGGCGCGGTCGCTGTCTTCCGCGGGCGCGGCGTTTCTCGATCATCCTCATCAATTCACCGCCGACGCGGACAGCCTGCAGCGCCTGTTCCTCGCGGTCGCCATCAAGGCGGGCGTCGCGCTCGCAGGCCTTGCCTTTCTGTTCGTCGCGGCCGCGCTTGTCGCAAACGCGGGCCAAGCGTTTCCCGTCATTGCGCCGGACAAGATCAAGCCGCAGCTTAACCGCTTGTCGCCGCTCGAAGGCGCCAAGCGTCTCTTCGGCGCGGTAGCGCTTGTCAATTTCGCCAAGGGCGTCGGCAAGATTTTCATCGTCGGGTCTATTTTGACGTTCGCCTTGTGGCCGGATCATGAACGCCTCGCTGGTTTGCCGAACGCCGACATGAGCTCCATTCTCTCCGTCGCGGGTTTTGAAGTCGGCAAGCTGATCGCCGCAGCGGTCGCCGCGATGGCGGTGATTTCCGCGCTTGATTACGCCTGGGCGCGGCGCGAATGGCGCAAGCGCCTCAGAATGACCAAAGAGGAAGTCCGACGTGAGATGAAGGAATCGGAGGGCGATCCGCAGATCAAGGGCCGCCAGCGCCAGCAACGCGACCAGCGCGCGCGCCGCCGCATGATGAGCGCGGTGAAAGATGCGACGGTGCTGATCATGAACCCGACCCACTTCGCCGTGGCGCTGAAATATGACGCCAGCGAGGCTGCAGCGCCCTTGTGCGTCGCCAAGGGGCTCGACGATCTCGCCTTGCGCCTGCGCGCCGTCGCCGCTGAGGCCGGCGTGCCGATCGTTGAAAATCCGCCGCTCGCGCGTGCGCTCTATGCGGTTGTCGAGATCGACGAAGAAATCCCCGTCGAGCATTACGAAGCGGTCGCAAAGGTCATCGGCTTTGTCATGGGAAAATCCCGGCTCCGGCGCACGCAAGCCTAGACTTCTGTCGAAAAATACACCGCCGATCGGGAGCCTCTCGTGTGGCGCCCCTCTCCGAGTCGCCCCATAGTCAATCGTTTTTCCCTATGAGCGAGCCCGAGGCCCCGTGACTGCAAATCCAGCCCTTGCCGACGATCAGCCATCCCCCATCGCTGGCGCGAACGACGCCGCCGCGCCAAGGCCGCCCGGCGCCGACGATATCGCCGCGATGATGCGCGACGCCGAGGAACGGGCCCGCGAGCGGCTTGAAAAGACTCAGTCGGATCGCAGCCAGAAGCATGCGCGACTGTTCCAGCATGCGCTCCTCGGCGCCCTATGGGGCGGCCTTGCCGTCGCCTCGGCGATCGCCGCCTATATTCTCGCGACGGGCGCCTTCGGCGGGACCGGCATGGTGCTCGGCGTCGTCATCGGCGCCCTGGCGATTGTTTTTCTTCTCGCCGCCTTTCGCCCGACCCCGTCGGCGATGCTGGCGAGCGCGGCGATGAAGCGGGTTTCCGGACGGTCGGCGGATGATGCGGCGCAGCTTGCGGGCTCTGACATGCTGCAGAGCCTCGCGCTGTCAGAACGAGTCCTTGACGCCGATCCGGATGCGCGCCTGATCACGCGTGCGGACGGCGTCGTCATTTATGCGAACACCGCCTATTTCGCCTTGGCGCGCGAGGCGGGCGTGATGGGCCTTGCGGGTCTTCCGCCGCGCATCGATCGCCTGTTCGCGCAGCAGGGGGCCGAGGCGACAAAAGTCTTTCGTCTTTGTCGCGCCGCGAAAAGCGCGGCCGAGGCGACCGAGATTATTTACCAGCAGATCGGCCTTGAAGGCGGCGGCGCGCGCCGGCGCTTCGAAGTGACGACGCGCGCGATCGAGCCGTCAAAGGAGTTTGTCGTCTGGCGCTTGCGCGAACTGCCGGTTGAAGAAAACGAGCATGATGTTCTTGCCGCCTCCTACGCGGATTTTCCGCGGCCCGTCTTCGCGCTCGAAAAATCCGGCCAGATCGCCTGGGCCAACGCCGCCGCGCGCAAGGCGGTCGGGCTGGCGCGCCATGAGCTTCATCATATCGACGACATCATTCTGGGCGAGTCCGGCGATCTCGTGCGGGCGCTGTGGCGCGCGGATGGGGCGCCGGCGGCGGCTGAAATCCGGCGCCGCGACGCCGACCCGATCGACGCGAGCTTTAGCGCGTTCCGCCGCGGCGGCGTCGGCGAGGGATTTGTCTGCGTCGAAATGACGGCGATCGAGGAAGCCGCCGATCCGGAAGCGCCGGCGATGTCCGGCGACATTACGGAAGCGCCTTTCGGTCTTGCCGTCATAGAGGGCGAGATCGGACGCGACGCGCGAATTATTGAGTCGAACAAGACGTTCACCGACGTTTTCGAGGGCGTGAAAAAGAACACGCCGCTCGCCCGCGTCCTGCCGCTGGAGACGATCGAGGAGATCGCCGCTGAAATTCGCCGCAAGGCTTCATCGGGCGGCGCGCCGCAAGTCATTGACGCCACGATCGGCGCCGGCCCCGCCGCGCGCACCTATGGCGTCTATGCGCGCCCCGTAAAGCGCCGGCGCGGCGGCTACGGGGTGCGCCGCACCTTCCTCTATACGGTCGACGTCACCGACCGCAAACGCATGGAGCAGGACCACGCGCAAGACCAGAAGCTGAAGGCGATCGGATTTATCGCCGGCGAAGTCGCGCATGATTTCAACAATCTGTTGCAGGTGATCCAGGGCAATTGCGAGCAGCTGATGCTTCGCCACCCCGCC
>MEMM01000074.1:21115-23922 GCA_001767925.1 Alphaproteobacteria bacterium RIFCSPHIGHO2_12_FULL_63_12 | reverse complement strand
CGCCTATTCGCGCAAACAGACGCTGACCCGCAAGGTTCAGTCGATCACCGATATCCTGCTCGATTTTTCGCGGTTTCTCGATCGCGCCGTCGGCGAGAAAGTGAAACTCGAGCTGGTCAATGGCCGAGGCCTCCCGAATGTCAGGGTCGATCGCAACCAGCTGGAAACGGCGATCATGAATCTCGCCGTCAATGCGCGCGATGCGATGGCGCCGAACGGCGGCAAATTGACCATCCGCACGAAGCTGCTGCCGGCGGCGGATGTCGAAGCGCAAGGGACCCCGGGCCTTGTCGCGCAGGACCATGTGCTGATCGAAGTCGCCGACACGGGGCCCGGCGTTCCCGCCGACATCGTCGAAAAGATTTTCGATCCGTTTTTCACGACAAAAGACGAAGGAAAAGGAACCGGCCTCGGCCTTTCCACCGTACACGGCATTATCGGCCAGATGGGCGGAGCGATCACGGTTGAGAATGCGCCCGAAGGCGGCGCTGTGTTCAAAATTTGCCTGCCCGCCCATCAGGGCGGCCTTGATGAGGAGGAAGCGCCGGCGCCAGTCCTCGCGCCGTCAGGCGATTATTCCGGCACGGGCCGCATCCTGGTCGTTGAGGATGAAGACCCGGTGCGGGCTTTTGTCGTCGCGACGCTCGAGCGATCGGGCTATGAAGTGACCCCGGCCGAAGATGGCGTCGCGGCGCTTGAAATCCTCAAAGAGGATCAGGATTTCGACCTCATCCTCACCGATGTCATGATGCCGGAGATCGACGGTCCGTCGCTCATTCAAAAAGCGCGCGCCGAGTACGGCGTCGGCTCATCCGTCATTTTCATGTCGGGCTACGCGGAGGCCGCGGTCCGCGATCAAATGGATCAGATCGGCGGCGTCGCTTATATTCAAAAGCCGTTCCCGATGGCTGAGCTTGGCGCGCGGGTGAAAGACGCGCTTCTGGCGCAAGCGAAAGCGAAGTCGTAATCCGGCTTTATTCAGGTTTCGGATTTGAAAAAATCCGCGCCGGCGATCGCTTTCGCCGGCGCGGCTTCATGTTGACTTTAGATCATCGGTCGCGATTTCTGAATCGCGACCGATGATCAAGCTATTATTTCAGCGCGCCTTTTTGCGCAAAACCGGTTTCCACTTTTGCGCCCAGCGCGCTAGACCGCAGATCACCAGCCGCAACTGCGGCCGGCGTTTTCAGTTTCGAGATAGTCCATCAGCGGCTTGAAATAGGCGACGATCGCCGAACCGTCCATCTGGCGGCTGCCGGTGAAGGTTTCGAGCGCGTCGGGCCAGGGCTTGGATGCGCCCATTTCGAGCATGGCGTTGAACTTCTCACCAACCTCTTTCGATCCGTAGATGGAGCAGCGATGGAGCGGGCCTTTCCATCCGATCTGATCGCAGGCGGCCTTGTAGAACTGGAACTGGAGGATGCGCGCCAGGAAATAGCGCGTATAAGGCACGCCGCCGGGCACATGGTATTTGCCGCCCGCATCGAACCCCTCCGCCGGACGATCCGTGGGCGGACGAATGCCCTGATATTTGGTGCGCAGCGCCCACCAGCCGTCATTATAGGTCGTCGGCGTGATTTCGCCGGAAAAGATCTGCCAACGGTATTTATCGACCAGCAGGCCGAATGGAAGGAACGCGATCTTGTCGAGCGCCTGCCGCATCAGAAGCGAAAGGTCTTCCGACGCCGGCGGGATCGTATCGATGAGGCCGATCTGTTTTAGATATTCCGGCGTGATCGACAGCGCGACCATGTCGCCGATCGCTTCATGGAAGCCGTCATTGGCGCCGTTCTGGAACAGGACCGGCTGGTCCTTATAGGCGCGCTGATAGAAATTATGGCCAAGCTCGTGGTGGATGGTGACGAAATCCTCAGCGCCGACGGTCGTGCACATCTTGATCCGGAGATCGTCCTTGAGATCGATATCCCAGGCGGAGGCGTGGCAGACGACCTCGCGGTCGCGCGGCTTGGTGATTTGCGAGCGCTCCCAGAATGTCGACGGCAAAGGATCGAACCCGAGCGAGGTGAAAAAGCTCTCACCGGTCTTGACCATTTTGACGGGATCATAGCCCTTCGCCGCAAGGATCGTGTCGAGATCGATCGGCTGGCCGCTCTCGCCGACCGAAACGATATCGCCGATCGAGCCCCATTCCTGCGCCCACATATTGCCCAGGAGATCGGCCCGGATCGGCTGGTCCAGCGGAACGACGGCGTCGCCGTATTTCTGGTTGAGTTCGGCGCGGACATAGCAATGAAGCTGGTCGTAGAGCGGCTTCACCTGCCCCCAGAGGCGATCGGTTTCCGCTTCAAATTCCTCCGGCGACATGTCGTAGCCCGAACGCCAAAGCGTTCCGACGTCATTGTATCCGAGCTCCTTTGCGCCTTCATTGGCGATTTCGACCATGCGCGCGTAATCATCCTTCATTCCCGCGGCATAATCGTTCCATTTCGTCCATACTTCGGCGAGCTTTTTCGGGTCGCGCATCCGACGCATCAAAAGTTCGGTTTCGCTCTGGGAGACTTTCTCGCCGGACAGATCGCCGTCAGCGCCGCGAATATCCGCCAGCTCATTCTTGTAGGCGGCGCTATCGAGGCTGATCGACCCGGTTGAATAAGTCGATCCGAGGCGGGTGGTGATCGTCGCCAGCTCTTCCGCCGCGCCCTCCTTGCCGGGCGCCGGCAACACGATGCCAAGTTTCATGAAATCAAGCTTGCGGCGAATATCGGGCGGCAGATCGACGCCGTCGAATTTCGCCGCTTCCTTGGCGAAATCCACCGACAGCTTCGTCAGCGCGCCGGCGTTTTTGG
>MEMM01000074.1:21020-21097 GCA_001767925.1 Alphaproteobacteria bacterium RIFCSPHIGHO2_12_FULL_63_12 | reverse complement strand
CGTAATTGATATACGTGGCGTTGACCCACTGGATGCGGCCGGCCTCTTCGAAGGCGGCGCGATAGGTCGTCTCGACT
>MEMM01000074.1:0-20961 GCA_001767925.1 Alphaproteobacteria bacterium RIFCSPHIGHO2_12_FULL_63_12 | reverse complement strand
CCGATCCTCAGCCTAGCCTTTTTGGGGCCACAGGGCAAAATTCAGATCTTCTCCGCCAATCTGATCGCGGCTCTGCATCCCGTTTGGATGAGCGTTTTCAGCGCATGATAGCCGGGCGCGTCGAGCGCTCCATGGTCCTCGGCAATGCGCTTGTGCTGCAGCTCATCTTCACGAAACGCCCTGACGGTTTTCGCCAGCGCAGGATCGGCGGCATCAAGCGTCTCGGCCTGTCGCGCGTAATGTTCTTCAATGACTTCCTCGACCGCCGCTGTGCACGCCATCGCGGCTTTTTCACCCATCAGCGCGGTGACCGCGCCGAGGCCGAACCCCGCAAGGCTCCACAAGGGCGACAATAGCGTCGGCCGCACCTGCCGCTCCGCGAGCATCCGGTTGAAGGTCGCAAGATGTTCGGCTTCGCCCTCTTCCATCTCGCGCAGCGTGTCATTGAGTGCTGCTTTTCCGGGCAGCGCGCCGAACACCGCCCTCTGGCCGCGATATATTTCAACCGCGCCATGCTCGCCCGCATGATCGACACGCAGCATTTCCGCGAGCCGACCGGCGCGCGGGCCGGGCGTGAGAGGATCGAAATTGACGTGCCTGGTCATGGCTTCCCCGGCGCATTCCGGCGCGATTGGCGGCGCGCATCCCGCGCGGCCAGCAGCGCCGCCCCCAGACAGACCGCAAAGAGGCCCGCTGAAACGAGGAGATTATAGCCGGCCATCGACACGCCGAGAAATCGCCAGGCGGCTTCGGAACAGGAGGGGCCCGTTGGTTTTTCATTCAACAGATCGGTGAGCGATCCCTCGCCAAGATCGACCGGACCGCCGCCGGAACAGGTCACGGGACCTGGCCAGAAATGGTTCTCAACGCCCGCATGATAGAAGGCGAGGCCGGCGCTGAAGAGATAGACCAGCGCGCACGCCCCGGCCGTCGCAATCGCCGCACGGCGCCATTTCAGGGCCGCGCCCACGATGACGCCGGCCATCGACATCGCAAGTCCGGTCCAGTGCGCCTCGCGCTGATCAAGGCATAAAGCACAAGGCGCAAGCCCGCCGAAATGCTCGAAAAGGTGCGCCCCGATCAGGAGCGACGCGCTCGACAGCGCGGCGATGATGAGGGCCTGATCGACCAAGGGTCTGTTTTTAAGAGCGCCGAGCATTGGGGGAGACTACAGGCAAAGCCCCCTGCCGGCTGCGGACGGATCGTCGCGGGCGCTTCACAAAACAGCGGGCGCGCCGCCTTGACCGTCAGGGAGTCATCCCTATTATCCGCGCTCCTTCGGCGGCGCGGGCGTGGCGGAATTGGCAGACGCGCCAGACTCAAAATCTGGTTCCGCGAGGAGTGTCGGTTCGACCCCGACCGCCCGCACCAGCCGAAGCGCCGGCGGCGCCGAAAACAAAAACGCCCCCGTTTCCGGGGGCGTTTCGTTGAGAGGGCAGCCGTTCTAGAGCGGCGCGTTGCAGGAGGCGAATTGCGCTTCCGGCCGGCGCGCCTCGTCATCCTGGCGGTCTTTCTTCCTGATTTTGCCGAGCTTGGCGTCGCCGCTGTTGCCGACCGCGTAATTGGTGTTTTCGTAAATCACCTGCGGCGTGAAATCGCGGAACGCGGTCACTTTGATGTCGGCGTTATTCAGAATTTTCTGCTCGGCCGAGAAGAACTGGATCGTGCAGCCGCCGTTCTCGGCGAAGGTGTTGCCGCCGACCGCGCCGAAAAATCCGCTCGACACGCGCATCGCGTCCGAGAAGTTTTTCGCGACGAGGTTCGAGCTGACCGTCGCCATACGGACTTTTTCCGACAGGAAAATGCCGTTCTGGTTGCCGGAAATCTCGTTGGCGATGATCTTGACGCCGTCATAGACGTCGGCGTTGACGCCGTCGCCCGCATTGTAGCGGATGGTGTTGCGGGTCAGCAGAAGATCCGCAGCGCCGCCGCTGGCGGCGATGCCGACGCCGTTGCCGATAACCACGTTATTGGTGAGCGAACCCTTGATGAAGGCGTTGTTGTCGCTGCCAAAGCTGACGGCAGTGCGTGCGCCGACAATCACGTTGCTGTCGAGGCGGACGTCGCCCGCGGTGACCCGGATGCCCGAGGACGGACCCGAGAGAAGCCCCACGCCGCGCGCGGTGCGGGCGTGAAGCATTTCTTCAACCCGCGTGCCGCCAGTCGCAACCTGCCAGCTCTTATTCTCGGCGCCAACAGGCTGGGAATGCCGCGCGATATAGCTTTCAAGCCGCGTCGCATCATCGTCGCCGCCCGCCGGGATAAGATCGCCGGCGCGGCACCACAGATCGCCGCCTTTTTCCTTGCACTCGACTGAGCCGCGCAAGGCAAAGCTCGACTGGCACATCATCATGCCCGAGAAAGAGTCGGCGCAAGAGGAAACCGCTTCCGGCGACGTCGCCTTGCACCAGGCGCCGTCCCTGCTCGATTCCTTGCACTTCCCGAAGGCGTCTTCGACCCGGGTGTAAAGCCCCGGATCGCGCGACGGGCGCGCCAGGTGATCGAGAAGCTCAGGGCGCAGCTGTCCGCCCAGCGGACCGTAGGCGGCGCGCAGTGGAATATCCGAATCCGACGGAATGACGAAACTGTCGGAGACCGACACCGTGCCGCCGCGAATGTCGATGCAGCTTCCCGAGGGGACCGATGCGTCGAATTCAAAGATAAGCGAGGAGAGGCTGACGCTCGCCATCGGCGAATCGGGCGCTATCGAGACGCAGGGCGAATTCGCCGAGGCGCGGATGATCGCGTTGCGGCCGTAATCGCCTTCGACGCCGCGGATTTCGACCGGTTTCGTCACGACGACATTTTCATCGTAGACGCCGCCCTTGACGAGGATCGTGCCGCCGGGGCGCACCAATTTCATCGCTTGCGCGATCGTCGTCACCTTGCTGCCGGCGTCCTTGCTGACGATGACTTCATTGCGCGACGACGAGGGCGTTCCGCCCGCGGACGATCCGCCGCCGGACGGACCGGAGGCGCCAGGCTCCCGGATCGGAAATCCGCCGAGACTTTGCGCCGAGGCGATGTCGGAGAGCGCGATCGAAAGACCGCTCACGGCCGCCAGAAGTGTGAGTACGCGTTTCATGGAACTGCTCTCCTGCCTATTCGATGCTGCGCGGCTTTTCGAATTCAAGCTGGCGGAGCGCTTCCGCCGCCTGCCGATAACCAAGTGACTGGGCGCGGGCGAAGTGAATCGCCGCTTTCGCCTTGTCCGGCCGCACGGGATTGAGGCCCGGCGTTGAGTCGCGATAGACGACGCCCAGCGCGTAATGGGCGATGGCGAGATCGGACTTCGCGGCCTTGCCGAGCCAGTCGAGCGCCTTGTCGCCGTCCTGGACGACGCCAATGCCGCGGACATGCATGACGCCGAGCACATATTGCGACATCGGATGGCCTTCCTTGGCGGCGGCCTCGAACAGTTGGACCGTCTGGCGGGCGGTCAGGACGCCGGTTTTCACCGCGTCTTTTTCTTCATCCGTCAGCTGCGAGTCCGCGCTGACGCGCGAATACTGGAAGCGGCGGATCGCCTCGCGGGTCTCAAGACCCATTTCGTTATCGATCGTCCCATAATAAAGGCCGAGCGATTTCAGCGCGCGCTGGATAAGCTCGACGTCGATATCGGCGATCGCCGTCAACGCCTGCTGCAGGCGAAGCTCTTCGAGCTCTTTCTTGGTGCGCTCAAGCTCTTTCATCTGCGGCGTGTCGCCGACATGTTCTTCCGGCAGCGGCGGTTGCCAGTCGACGACGTTTTCAGACGCCGTCTTGACTTCGGTCGACGACATCAGCGCTTCAAGTTCTTCAAAAGCGATCGACGCCGCGCCGACACCGCGCGCCTTGGCGAGCGCATACATCGTCAGCGCCTTGGTGTTGTTCTTGTCGACGCCGGTGCCGCGGCGATACATGTCGCCGAGCGTATAAAGATCGTAAGGGCTGCCGCGCTCGAACGTGTCGGAGACCAGCTTTTGCGCCTTGGCGACGTCCGCGGTGCTCATGCGGAAGCGAATATCGGGAAGCCGCTCCTCGGCGAGGATCTGCGCGTTGCGCTCTTCGGCCGACGGCATCTGGAAGCCTTCGTTGAACCGGTGATAGGCGGCGAGCGAATACCAGCGCAGCGCTTCGACATTGTCGATCTTGCGCCCGGTTTCGAGCGGGATCTTCGCGCCTTTGGCGCCTTCAAGCACGGCGCCTGAATAAACATCGCCGAGCGCCTTCATCGACCGGACGTCGCCGGCGACGGCGAAACGCTCCCAGATGTCGACCGCGACATCGTACTGGCCCTGCTCGTATGCCTTGAGGCCGATGTCGTAATTTGCGTGAGCCGCGCCCGTTCCCGCGAGAACAAAGGCCGTCGCCGCTGCGACGCCGATAAGCGTCCGGCGCAATCCGGATTGATGCATGACCTGATTTTTCCTCATAACCCCTCGACTCCCCGGCCTACTGTCCCCAAGCGCCCGGTCCCGCCGCCCTTGGGCCGTCTTTCGCCCGGCGCGCGAACGCCTGCCTTAACCCACATTAACCATTAGCACGGCCAAAGACAATTTGGCGACCTGAGGGCCCGCCCCCGCAAGGCCCCGGGGCCCGGAAATCACGGTTTTTCGTCCCGCGTGACCAGAAAGACGCAAACCCCCTCGGGCCCCGGCGCCCGGTCGCAGCGCCACCCGGCCTCCCGGGCGAAATGGGGTATATCGACGGCGGCGACCGGATCGTCAGCCATGATCCGGAGCGCCTTCCCGACGGCGAGCCGGCGCAACGCCGCCTCCATTCGGATGACCGGGAGGGGGCATCGAAGGCCCCGGGCGTCAAGGATCGTTTCGTCCGCCATGGCGTCCGCTTGTCGCGCCGCCCGCGTTGAAAAAAAAGCCCCCGCCGAAGCGGGGGGCTTGATGGGCTGGAACGGCGCAGCTTTTAGAAGCCGACCTGAAGCTCGACGCCGACGCGCCGGCCTTTTTGCAACGGCGAGAAGGTGCCGCCGCCGATCGGGAAAGCCCCAAGGTTCGGCGGAAGCTGGGTGTCGCCGCCGAAATTGACTTCATTGGTCAGGTTCTTGCCGTAGATCGACAAAACAGCGCCCCCGAAATTTAGCGCGATGGAGGCGTCGATAATATCCACCTCGTTCAGGAAGCCGAGATTGTTATCCGTATAGAACGAGCTGTCGCGGTGAGAATAATTGAACCGCGTGTCAACGGTCGTATCGCCGCCTAACGGAAGCGAGTGGACGAAGCCGGCACCGTAAGTCCATGGCGCAAGGCGCGGGATTTCGAGCCGGAGATCTTCGGGGGTGACGGCGCCCGGCGTGAGCGGGAAGCCGATGTCGAAGAGCAGCGAGTCGTACTCGCCCTCTGTATAGCCGAGGCTGCCGAGGAAGATGAAGTTGTCGGTGAAAGCGATCTGGCTCTCGATTTCAAAGCCCCAGATCGTCGCATCGGCGGTGTTGAGGATTGTCTGGACCACACCGGCGTTGGGATCGGCGAGGTTCAACTCCCGCTGCATGTCCTTGACGTCGTTGATGTAGACAGCGGCGTTGATGGTCGCCTTGCCGTCCGCCGGCCGGGCCTTGAACCCGACCTCCCACGCAGTGACCTTTTCCTCGTCGAACGGTCCGGGCGCGAAGTTCTGATTGAAGAGGGGGTTGAGGCCGCCCGGCGCTAATTCGCGGATGCCGGCGACAGACGTGTTGCGGAAGTTATAACCGCCGGACCGCACGCCCTTCGTCCAATGTCCATAGACATTCATGAAGTCGGTTGCCGCCCATTCAAAGCCGATCTTGGGCGTGAAGTTGTTCCAGCTGTCGCTGTCGACAAAATCCTCCCGGCAGTCGTTAGGAATGCGTACGTCGCAAACAGGTGTCGGGTTTGGTATGGGGTTAAGCGGGTGGTTCGAGTTGAGGAACAGGTTCGAAATCACCGCATCTTTTTCCTCGTGCGTATAACGCGCGCCAAGGTTGATCGTGAACCTATCCGAGAGATCGAGGTCGAACTGACCGAAGAACGCCCATGTCTTCTGGTCCTGCACGCCGCCGCCGTTAAACAGCAGGGCCGGTCCCAGAATGTTGCGGGATTCGTTGTAGGCGATGTCTTGCGTAAAATAGAAGAAACCGAGAGTCGTATCGACCCTGTCAAAGAAGCGGTTGTTGTACCGGATTTCCTCCGAGATCTGATCCTGATCCGTTGTGGCGGTGGCGTGGAACAGCGAGATCGGCGTTGCGTCGATGTCGCTGCGCGTCACCGATTCCAGATCCCGCCAGCCGAAAATGTTGGTGATGACACCGCTGGCGCCGAGATCAAGGCGCGCCTCGGCAATCACCTGATTGGTGGTGGTGTTGGCGAACCCGCGTTCATTCACGGAGAAGTCAAAGCTGTCGCGCGGGGCGTTGAAGAACAGGTTTGTCTGTCCGAGCCCGTTGGTGTGGTTTTGGGCGGCCGGACCGTCGCTGTCGGAATCGCCATGTTCGTAGCGCACGATCAGGTCAAAGGCGTCGGTCGGCGTCCAGTAAATTGAAGGCCGGATAAGCAGCGTTTCGGCGGCGCCGAAATCCTCGAACGCATCGGTTCCCGGTCCGGCGATTAGCGGTCCAAGGGTGGACGAGAACGAGCTGGCGAGCGCATTCGGAAGCGGTCCGCCGATGTAGTTTTTAAACCAGCCCTCGTCCTTGTTGTAATAGACCGCGACTTTCGCCTTCAGGGAGTCGCCGATGATCGGTCCGCCGACCGACCCCATGGCGTAATAATTCATGCCGGTGCCGCGCAGGCCGCTCTCCGCCGCGCCTTTGAAATTCGCCTCCCATTCGTCTGGCGGCCTTTTGGTGTTGATGAGCACCGCGCCGCCCGTTGTGTTGCGGCCAAAGAGAATGCCCTGCGGGCCGCGCAGGACCTCGACCGATTCAAGGTCGAAAATATCGAGGACGACGCCGCCATTGATGCCGAGATACATGCCGTCGACGAAGACACCGACCGTCGGGTCGATCGACGGAATCGACGAGTTGATGCCGAGGCCGCGGATCGAGAAGTTGGCGACGCCGCGCGCGGTGCCGACATCGTCGAGTGCGACGTTCGGCATCGAGTAGGAAAGGCTCTGAAGGTCGCGGACCTTAAGCGCGTCGAGCTGTTCATCGCCATAGGCCGTCACCGCCAGCGGCACATCCTGAACGTTCTCGGCGTCGGCCTTCTTGGTCGCCGTCACCAGAATTTCATCGCGAAGCGCGCCAGCCGCGCCCTGAGCGTAGGCGCCGCCGGGCGCCGCCAGCGCCAGCGCAATTATCGAGGCTTTCGCCATCAAGCGAGTGTTCATAATTCCTCCCTGGATTCGCCGCCGTTCATCGGCGGCGCTATATTTGTGGGAGGAAGCCTACGCAGGAAACCGCCACGACGCGAGGGGCGCGCGCGGCGTCCCGTCTAATATGCGGGGGTATATTGAACGGTTCCGGCCGGGTGTTGCCACGAGTCAACAGGCGGCGGCTAACGGCCGCCGCCGATCGAGCGCGCGAGGTCCGCGAGCGAGAACGGGAACACGATGGTGTTGGTCTTGTCGGAGGCGATCTCCTGCAAGGCGGAGAGGTAGCGCAGCTCCATCGCGCCTGACGAGGTCGCAAGGATCGTCGCGGCTTCCGCCAGCTTTGTCGCCGCCTGCTGCTCGCCTTCGGCCGAGATGACCTTGGCGCGGCGTTCGCGCTCGGCTTCCGCCTGCTTGGCGATCGCCCGGATCATTTCCGGCGCGACGTCGACATGCTTGATTTCGACATTCGAGACCTTGATGCCCCACGCCTCGGTCTGATGGTCGAGGATTTCCTGAATGTCCTTGTTGAGCTTGTCCCGCTCCTGCAGCATTTCGTCGAGTTCGTGCTTGCCGAGGACCGAGCGGAGCGTTGTCTGCGCCAGCTGGCTGGTCGCCGCCATGTAATTTTCGACCTGGACGACGGCGCGCACGGCGTCGACGACGCGGTAATAGATGACCGCGTTCACTTTCACCGAAACGTTGTCGCGGCTGATGACGTCCTGCGCGGGGACGTCGTGCACCAGCGTCCTCATGTCGACCTTGCGCATCTGCTGGATGCCGGGAATGAGCAAGATCAGACCCGGACCCGCGGCTTTGCGTCCGACGCGACCGAGCGTGAAGATGACGCCGCGCTCGTATTCCCTGAGGATCTTGACGATGCTGGTGAGCAGGAATAGCGCCAGCGCCGCCAGAATTCCGATTGAACCAAGACCAGGCATGGGCGTCTCCTCCTGAAATGCGGCGTCGGTTGTCGACGCGGGCGGTCAGCCTTTTTTGACTTCGAGCGTCAGGCCCTTCACTTTCGACACGCGAATGGCGTCGCCGGGCTTTAGCTCGTCTTTCGATTCTGCGCGCCATAATTCGCCGCCGACGTCAACAAAACCGTTACGACCGGACCAGTCCTGAACCGTTCCGGGCTCCGTCTGCATCTGTTGGCCGAGCCGGAAGCGGCTCGGCTTAAACCAGAGCGCGACGCCCCAGGCGATCTTGACCATCGCGAACAGGACGACGCCCGCCATCGCCAGCGCCGCCAGTCCCGCCGGAAAACCCGCGTCAGTCATGCCCGCGCCGCCTCATGCCGCTTCCTTGACGAATCCGGCGAGCAGTCCCGGCGCTTTTGCCTGCCGCACCACGAGCACCAGCCCGTCGATTTCAACGACTTTCACCTTGTCTCCCGGATGCAGCGGCTTGTCGGCGCGCGCGCGCCAGCGTTCGCCCTCGACGATCACCCAGCCTTCCTTGCCATGCCAGTCGTCGACGACGCCTTCGCGGCGGCGGATCGCTTCGGCGCCGATCATCGGCCCGTGCGAGCGCGAGCCGACGACCGCGATCATGATCAGCGCGAGGAAGACGCCGACAAAAGACAGCAATGCGCCGATGACGCCGCCCGACACGCGAAAGCCTTCCGGGAACAGGTAATACATGCCGAAGCCGAAAAGGCCGAGGCCGAAGACGCCGACAAGGCCGAAGGTCGGCGTATAGGCCTCCGCCGCGATCAACACTGCGCCGACCCCCATCAGCGCCAGCGGCAGCCATTCCGTCGGCAGCACCTGCAGCGAATACAGCCCGAGAACGAGGCAGGTGACGCCGACCGCGCCCGGGAAAATCGTTCCGGGATTCCACATCTCGATGATGATGCCGGTGGTCGCCAGCGACATCAGGATGACCGCGACATTCGGGTTCGCAATGAAGCCGAGGATTTTTTCGACCAGCGACGGCTCGATCCGTTCGATCGCGATCCCCGCTGTCGACAGAATTTTCTCGCCGGCGACCGTCTTCACGGCGCGCCCGTCGATCTGTTTCAGGAGATCGTCGAGATTGTCGGCGACAAGATCGATGACGCCAAGATCGAGGGCGTCGCGGCTGGTCACCGAGACCGCCTCGCGAACCGCTTTTTCGGCCCAGTCGGCGTTGCGTCCGTGTTCTTCGGCGAGCGCGCGGATATAGGCGACGGAATCGTTGATGATCTTGGCGCGCAAGGCGTCGTCATTGGCGAGCGGCCGAACGGATTCATCTTCGGCGCCGATCGCGTTTTCCTCCGACGGCGGCGACTGGTCGCCGGCGGCGCTCTTGTCTTCGTCCGGCGCGGGCGCGGCTGGTTTTTCCTTTTCGAACGGGTTTTCTTCGCTGGGCGCACCGCCAAGCTCGATTGGCGTCGCCGCGCCGGTATTGGTATTGGGCGCCATGGCGGAGATATGCGCCGCATACATGATATAAAGGCCCGCCGAGGCCGAGCGCGCGCCTTGCGGCGAGACGAAGGTCGCGACCGGCGTTTCGGAAGCCAGCACCGCCTTGATGATCGTCTTCATCGAATCGACGAGGCCGCCCGGCGTGTCGATTTCAATGACGATCAATTCTTTCTTCGCCGCCGAGGCGAGGCCGATCTCGCGCGCAAGATAGTCCGCGTTCGCCGGCGTCACCGGTCCGTCGAGCTTCAGGATGACCGCAGATTTCGCGGCGGCGTTGTCCTGCGCCGCGACGCCGCCGGCGAGCATGAGGCCGGCGAGGGCGGCAAGGATGACAATCGCCCGGGCAAACCCGGTTTGTGCGTCGCGCATGCTTTCCCCTTCCCCGCCATGCGGCGGCGTAGGCCGCCGTCACAAGATGAAAATAAGGATCGCGGGCAGGAGTTCAATCGCAATCGGATGACAGCTTTCGCCCGTGGCGGGCGATGCCGCCTAATATGCCGCGATTTCAACCGGATACCCGGCGACGCGCAAATTTTCGATGATCCGGTCGAGATGCTCCTGGCCTTGGGTGTCGATTGTCACATCCATGCAGGTCATTTTCGCCGGAAGGTCGGAATAAGTGCGGTGGTGGCCGACGTCGATCACATTGCCGTCGTTCTCGGCGATGATCGAGGCGACCCGTACGAGCTGGCCCGGCATGTCGAGCAGCTGAACGCGCAGCCGCGCGAGACGCCCCGAGCGCGCGAGGTCGCGCATCAAGATCATCGACAAAAGGCGCGCGTCGATATTGCCGCCGCACAGGACGAGGCCGATCGTCCGCCCCCTGAACCGCGCCGCGTCCGACAGGATCGCCGCCAGCCCCGCCGCGCCCGCCCCTTCGACCAGCGTCTTTTGTTCGTTCATCAACATGCTGAGCGCGCGTTCCAGCAGGCGTTCGTCAACCAAAACTATGTCGTCGACGAGGCGCGCCGCAATCTGCCGCGTCAGCGCGCCGGCTTCCTTCACCGCAATGCCTTCGGCGAGCGTGTTGCCGCCGACCGCGCGCGCCGTCCCGTCGAGTGCGTTTTTCATCGACGGGAATAGCGCCGACTGAACGCCGATGACTTGCGTCCGGGGCGAGGCGTCCTTGACGGCCAGCGCCATGCCGCAGATCAGGCCGCCGCCGCCGATCGGCGCGATCATCGCGTCGAATTGCGGTCCGTCCTCGATCATCTCAAGCGCGATTGTTCCTTGTCCCGCAATGATTTCCGGGTCGTCGAACGGATGCACGAAGACGAGCCCGCGTTCGGCGCACAAGGCGTCGGCGCGCTCGCGCGCCTCTTCGAACGTGTGGCCCGCGAGCACGACTTCAGCGTCGAGCGCGCGCGTCTGGCGGACTTTGACGTCGGGCGTCGTCGTCGGCATGACGATCATCGCCGGAACGCCAAGCGCCTTTGCATGGCGCGCAAGGCCTTGCGCGTGATTGCCGGCGGACGCGGCGATGACGCCGCGCTTTCGCTCAGCGGCGCTGAGCGTCAGCAGCTTGTTGAGGGCGCCGCGCTCCTTGAAGGCGCCCGTATACTGAAGGCTTTCGAGCTTCAGCCAGAGATCGGCGCCGGTGATCGCCGACAGTTTTTCCGCGCGCACCAGCGGCGTGCGCATGACGCGCCCATAGATGCGGGCGGCCGCCGCACGCACATCCGTTGCGGTCGGCGCGGACATCAGCGGCGCGGGCGATTGCTGCCTTGCGTTCGAAGCCATAGGGTTGAAGCACCTTTTGCATGGCGGTGGATGCGCGATCTTTTTCGCAGTTGCAAGATAAATTTGGCGTTTTCTGCCGCAGAAGGCGAGCTTCCTCGTGGGGTCGCGCCCAAAATCGCCAATCTATTGGAGTTTTATGCCTTCTGGGACCTATTCACCCGACCCTCGGATCGCCGCCTTAGGCGGCGCGCCGTTCTACGACCCGGCGACCCCGGCGCGCTTTCCGTCGACGGTAACGCGCTATCGCAATAAGCGTTGGTCCGAGGCGGTGGGGCTTGGCGATCTCTCCGACGAGGACTGGATCCGCCATTTCGCGCTTTTTGATCCGCTCTCGGACAATCTCGAAACGCCGCTGGCGCTGCGTTACCACGGCGACCAGTTTCGCACCTATAACCCCGATCTCGGCGACGGGCGCGGCTTCGTCTATGCGCAGATGCGCGACGGCGCGGGACGACTTCTCGATCTCGGCTCCAAGGGGTCGGGAAGGACACTCTATTCGCGCACCGCGGACGGCCGGCTGACGCTGAAGGGGGGCGTGCGCGAAATTCTGGCGACGGAGATGCTGGAGGCGCTCGGCGTCTATACCTCGAAGACCATCAGCGTCATCGAAACCGGCGAACACCTGATCCGCCATGACGAGCCTTCACCGACGCGCTCTTGCGTTCTCGTGCGGCTCGGCCACAGCCATATCAGATTCGGGTCGTTTCAGCGTCTTGCCTTTGAAGGCGACGCGGGCGCGATCGGGCGACTGGCTGATTATTGCATTCGCGAATTCGACAGCGATCTCGACGGGCTCGGACCGGGCGAGAAAATGCGCTTTTGGTTCGAGCGCATCGTCGCTCGCACCGCGCGCCTCACCGCGCAGTGGATGGCCGCCGGTTTCGTTCACGGCGTCCTCAACACCGACAACATGAACATCAACGGCGAGAGCTTCGATTACGGCCCCTGGCGTTTCCTGGCGCACATGGATTTTTCGTTCACCGCCGCCTATTTCGATCATTCGGGCCTTTACGCCTATGGCCGCCAGCCGGAAGCGGCGATGTGGAATCTTTCGCGCTTCGGCGGGACGCTCGCCGCGCATGTCGAGGAGGCGGCGCTGAATACGGCGCTGCAAAGATTTCCCGCGCTCTTCGAGACGGCGATGGTCGAGGCGTTTTTTGCGCGGCTCGGCGTTGCGCCGTCTGGCGGCGGCGATTTCGATTTTATCGTCAGCCTTTTGCAGTGGATGGAGACGACGCAAATCCCGTTCGAGCGGTTTTTCTTCGACTGGTTCGGCGGGGCGGCGTCGGGGATGCGCGCGGAGCAAAGCCCGTCGGCGGCGCTGTATCGCGATGAAGGCTTCGCGCCGCTCAGGGAGAAATTGTCCGCCTTCGCACCGGTGCGGCCGGAGCGCCTCGCGCATCCCTATTTTTCAGGCGCGCCGTGCGCAATGCTGATCGGCGAGGTTGAAGCGATATGGGCGCCGATCGCCGAGCGCGACGACTGGTCCTTGTTCGAGAAAAAGCTTCGCCAGATCGGGCGCATGCGCGAGGCGTTCGATTTTGATGCGTCGCGATGGGTTAAAAGTCCGTATACGGACGATCATCCGTAATACCACCCGATCACCGACGCCGCCATCGCCGCCGCCCCGAGCAAGGGGACGCCGAACGCGACCGCCATGCGGCGCGCCGGCGGCGCCAGCAAGGATAGCCGGTAGGGCGCGGCGGCGAGAAGGAACGGAAGGGCGGCGAGCAGATATCTGCCCTGAAAGCCGGTGATCACCTTGTCGCCGACGCCGTTCCACTGGAAATAGACAAGGGTCAAGATGGCGAGCGCCGTCGCGGCGACAATGGCGACTTCCAGCGCGATCGCCGCCGGCCGCGTAAAAATCTTCGGCGGCTTTTCCCCGCTCATCCAGACCAGCGCCAGTCCCGCCGACAGGAGCGCGTAGGACACGCCCGGCAGCTTGATGTTGGTCCATCCGCCGAGCCCGAGCAAAGAGAGCAATGCCATGGCGGGCGTGTCGGAGGCGAAAAGGGTGCGAAGAACGACAACCGCATAGCCGAAAGGATCAGCGAGCACGCCCGCGAGTTGCGCCGACGGCTCGACATGATTTCCGTTCATGGTCGAATAGCTGATGTCGCCCAGCATCAGGTCCTTGACGATGATAGCCCAGCCGAGCGTGGCGACGGCGCCGGGCAGGATGATCGCCGCCAGCGTGAGGGCCTGCGCGCGCCGGCTGGCGAATTTCGCCGCCGGCAGGATCAGCGCGAAGAAAGGCAGGAAGAGATAGGCGCTTTTGAACTGTCCGAGCAAAAACCCGACCGCGGCGATGGTCGCGATGTCAGTGGGCGCAAGGCGGATGTCGGGGCGGACGGCGTGACGCGCGACGAGGGCGAAAAAATAAAAGCCGAGCCCGACGACCAGCGATTCAATATTGAAGGCGGCGAAATAGACGATCGTCGTCGGCAGCAGGCCGATGAAGACGAGCGCCGGGCGGAACACCGTCGGCGCGGCGGCGATCGCGGCGCGCACGAGCAGCACCCCGACAATCAGCGCAGACAGGCGGCCGAGATAGAAAATCGCCAATGGCGGCAGGTCGAGCGCGACGCCGGCGGCGACGACCGGCGCGAGATGGATATAGCAAAAGGGGCTGTGGAGGCGCATGACGGCGCGCAGCGGCTGCGGCCAGGGGATGATGGTTTCGGCGGCAAGATCGATCTTGCTCCACCGCGCGAAATCTTCCTCGGCGATCCGGTCGAGAGCTTTCACCTGCCCGAAGGCGTCGTCGATCAGTTCTTGCAGGCCGGCAGGCAGGCCGTCGGCGCCGAGGAATCGTCCCGTCGCGACTTCATAGGCTCGCTCGAAATGCGCGGTTTCGTCGCCGACGCCGAAGGGCGGCGTCACGAAAAGAAAGAATAGCCCGAGGACGAACGCGATCAGGCCGTAAGCGTTAGCAAGGGATACAGGGCGGAAACGGGTCATCGAACCTGTCCTTGCCGCATTCGCCTGTTGCGGCAAGAAGGGAGGGCGGGCTTTGGCGCCGTCGCGCCGCCGCCTGGCGCAAAATGCGCAACACTGGAATCAACCCGATGCGCCAGTCTTTTGATTTGTCGCGCGACTTTGCAAAAATCCGGTACCGATTTTTTTGCGTCACGCTCTAGCGGCGCGCGCTCTTGCGCTGCGCGGATCGGATCTCCATCGCATGAACGCCGCTCGCGCCGGCGATCACAAAGATGAACGCGATCAGTGAGACTGCGACAGGACTCATAAGCGAGCCGCCTTGGTTGCCAGCGTCCATGAAGCGCCGGGGAGGTAAAAATTGTCTCAAGTTTTAATCGCGACCGCCGAACAGGCGGGGTTAACGCGGCGACGGCGCCCCGAGGGCCCGGCGCACCGCCTGTTCGATCGCGTAAACGCCAGCGAGCGAGGCGATGGAGGCGACGAAGAAGATGATCGAAAGGCCGGCAGGTCCGATGGCTGTCATGGTCTTTTCTCCCGCCGGCGGCTGGTTTTTGGGCCCGTCCGGCTGTTCTTATTTGGGCCGATTTAGGCGCTGGCGGTGCGATTTTCATCACACGAAACCGCACATTCGGGTGATTTCCGGCAGGCGGACGCGGTTTTGCGGCGGACTGCCCCCTGCCCGGCCGCCCCGCCACCCCCTGTGTGGCGGACGGGCGACAGGCGCCGGCGGGCGGCGGCGTTTCCAAGGCCGGCTTTTATCGTTAACATCGAAAGACCGGTCCTGCGGGGATGGGCCGCTTTCGGGGAATTCGCTTTCCCTGACGGCGGCGCGGTCCGCGCGGCGTTGGTTCGGGCCGGGGCTGGGGCCGGGGCTGGGGCAGGCGATTGGGGCCAGCCGGGGTATCGTGAGCCGGGGTATCGTGAGGATGAGGGGCCAATGACCTCCGAAGTCGTGTTGATGAACCGCCAGGCGGTTGCGATGGCCGCCGACAGCGCCGTCACGATCACCGGCCACCAATACCTCAAGACCTATCAGTCGGTCGACAAGCTGTTCCCGCTGGTCGACGGCCAGCCGGTCGCGGTGATGATCTATAACAACGCCGAAATCATGTCGACGCCGTGGGAGACGGTGATCTCGCTCTATCGCGACGCCGCGCGCGGCCGCTCGCTCGACACCGTTCAGGACTACGCCGAAGACTTCATGAATTTCATTTCCGGCAATCCGGATCTCTTCCCCGCCGACCATCAGGATACGGAGTTCTTCAAGCTGCTCGCCGTCGTCTACACGGTGATCGCCGAGGATTTCGACGCGCAGGTCGGCAAGCTGAGCCAGACGCCGGGCGCGCGGGTCAAGGACCATCTCGGCTCGATATTCGAGTTCGTCGTCGGCCAGTTTCACGCTGACTATCAGCGCTATCCCGACGACACGCAGCGCGGCGATCTTTCCTGTTTTCCGGGCGGCATGGGCGAACAGGTCCGCCGCCGTTACCGCAATGAAATCGAACAGCTGATCGAGAGCCTCGTCGTCTCGCTGAGGAACGATTACGGACAGTTCGCCGTCGCCGACGCGACGCGTGAGCGGCTGCGCGATATCGCGGTCTATGCAGTGACGCGCGACGCCTTTTTCGAGCATTACACCGGCGTCGTTTTCGCCGGCTTCGGGGCGCGCGACAAATTCCCGGCGATGCGGTCTTATCTGACCTCCAGCGTCATTCTCGGCATCTTGAAGCGCAAGCAGGATCGGGCCGCCGACATGACGTCTGATGGCGGGCCGGTGGTTCAGCCCTTCGCGCAGGACCGGATGATCCGCACCTTTTTGACCGGCATGGACCAGTATCTCAGGATGTTCATGTATGGCGAGACCTTGAAGCTGTCGATGAATCTTGTCTCCGACGTGATCACCCGCGCCCCGATTTCCGACCAGCAGCGCCAGGCGCTGTTCCGCGATTACTCGGAAAACAACATGGGCCACGCGCTGCGCGAGTTCTTCCGGTCGATCGACGCTTATCAATACGCCGTGCACACGCGGCCGATCTATCGCGCCATCGGATCGCTCCCCAAGCGCGAGCTTGGCGAGACCGCGGCGTCGCTGATCAAGCTGAATTCCTTCCAGCAGAAAGTCATGCATTCGGTCGAGACCGTCGGCGGCCCGATCGACGTCGCCGTCATCACCCGCAATGGCGGGCTCGAGATGAAACGCGATAAACCGGATTTGTAGGAGAGCGTCATGCCCGAACGGCTGAAACAGATCTGGGGCGGATTTGAACGCGTCACCGAGCGCAGCCTCACCGGCCGCGGCGTCGAGAATATCGACGTCCCGAACCGGCGCGAATATCAGGCGCAGGATGAAATGTTCCTGCCGAAGAGTTTTTCGCCGCCGGCGGACGCCGCTTTCACCGCGCTGAAGCACCGGCTTTCCGCCGGCGAGCAGCGCGCGCTTCGCAAGGAAGAGCGCCGGGCGCGATCCGAGGGACGCTCCTTTTCCGCGCCGCCCGCCCCGCTTTCCGGCGATGCGCCCGAGACCCTCGCGCCCGATAGCGTCCGCGATCTTATTCGCGGTCTGCATTCGACCGAGATGCGCACGCAGCGCCGCGATTTCGATTACGCGTCCTTCGCGGCGGCCAATCCGAAGGCGACGCCGAAACTGAAGTCCCGCAAAAAGCTCTTCGGGATTTTCTAAAACGCGCGGATTTGAGCGCACGATCCTTCGAGAGGCATTCCACAGGAGGGGCAATGGGGAATGGGGAATGGCGCGGCCAACCGGCATGCACGGCTCTCGTTCCCTATCCCATTCCCCATTCCCCATTCCCCATTCCCCATTCCCCATTCCCGAATACAGATTCTCCCTCTCCGCGCGGAACCCCGCCGGCAGCACGCTATTGAAAGAATGGAGAGGTGCGCGGGACGCGAACCATCCGTTCTAATTTTAATGTGGGACGCTCCGCGTCCCGCGCATCGCAGGGGCCTGACCTTTCGGGTCTCACCTTCTACTGCGGCGACTTGTCGAAGAACCTCTCCCGGCCGCCCCCGCATCCGGCGCGAACGCCGTTCGAGTAGAGCCCGGGCCCGAGGGTCGGCGACGCCGTCCTGCATCCGTCACGCCGCAGGATGGGCGCCGCGCGCCGCGCCGGGTCCGACTGAGGAACGGTGAGCTCAACGCCTCTCCCAACCCGGCGCAAGCATGATAAGGCCCCTCCAGGGGGAGGGGGATAAGTAGGGGGATAACTTGGTCCGATTCAGTCAACCCATTGATTCCACGTTGAAATAAATATCCCAAAAAGCTGCGGCGCGGCGGGGCGGCGCAACTATCGGTTCACGCGGAAAAATTTTCGCGGCGGACATGACCGCCGCCGCACAGCCGCCGGCATGTGTTCCGTGTGCGGAAGGTCAACCGGCGAGGGAAAACCGCCCGCCTGTCATTCCGGGGCGTGAGCGAAGCTCACGAACCCGGAATCCACCTTGAGGCAGGGGAAGCGTTGCAATGTAGACTCCGGGTTCGATGCTGCGCATCGCCCTGGAGTGACGGGGAAATGCAGCTGCGTCACGACGGGCGCAGCGAACCCGCCCATGGAAGGCCCCTCACCCGCTCGCGCTTCGCGCTCGCTGGCCTCTCCCAAGGGAGAGGCGACGCGCGGCGACCTTCTTTCTTCGCCGCTCCCGCCCGCCCGCGAAGGCGCCTTCTTTCTTGCCTCTCCCTTGGGAGAGGCAAGCATCGCGCAGCGATGCGGGTGAGGGGCCTTCCATGTACGCGGACCGTCAGATCTGTTCACCGTCATCCCGGATGCGGCGCAGCACGAAGTGGTGCGCCGCTGGTCCGGGATCAAGCGCGGCGGGAGCGGCGCTCTCTCGCCTTACCTGATCCCGTGTCTGCGCAGCAGCGTTCCACGCTGCAGCGCGCACGGGATGACGCCTGAGGGTTGATCGCGCGCACCGCGCAGCGAACCCTCCCTTTCGAACAAGGCCGGCGTCTTCGACGCCGGGTTCGAAAGCCCTCCCTTTTCAAGGGAGGGAGAGGCGCGCGACTCTTTCTTCCCTCCCTTGAAAAGGGAGGGCTTTCACGCACGGCTTCGCGAAGCGAAGGCGTCCTTGCGTGAAAGGGAGGGTTCGGCTTTGCACCGCCCTACGCCTGCTATATCCCAAACCGCTCCTTCAGGGCGGCGACGACCGCCCTCGCCTGGTCGCGCGTCGCGTCGAGGCTGACGGAGGTGTCGATCACGTAATCGGCGCGGCGGCGTTTTTCGGCGTCCGGAGTTTGTTTCATCAATATCGAGCGGAATTTCTTTTCGCTCATGCCGGGGCGCGCCATCACGCGCGATTTTTGAATGTCGGCGGGCGCGGTCACGACAACCACCGCGTCGAAGAATTTTTCATATCCCTTTTCAAACAACAGCGGGATGTCGAGCACCGCAATGTCGGCGCCGGCGCGCGCGGCGTTGTCGAGAAAGCGCGCGCGGTCGGAAGAGACCAGCGGATGGACGATCGCTTCGAGATCCGCGAGCGCCGAGGGATCGTCGAGCGTCAAGCGCGCCAATATCGTCCGGTCGACCGCGCCGTCGACAATCGCGGCGGGAAAGCGCGAGGAGATCGCGGCGACGCCCGCGCCGCCGACAGCGTAGAGCCGATGCACCGCGTCGTCGGCGTTCCAGACCGCCGCGCCTTCGTCTTCGAACATGCGCGTCACCGTCGACTTGCCCATGCCGATCGATCCGGTGAGGCCGACCGAGATCATGACCCCCTCGCCTTCAGCGCCGCTTCAAGACGCGCGCGAAGATCGGCGTCGACCTCCGCCTTGTTCCCGAGCCAGGCGCGATAGCCGGGAACCGCCTGTCGCATCAGCATTTCAAGGCCGTCGATGGCGCGAAGCCCCCTCGCCTTCGCGGCGGCGAGCAAGGGCGTTTCGAGGGGGGAATAGACGATGTCGAGGATGACGGCGCCGTCCTTGAAGCGATGATCATCGAGGTCGAGCGGCGGCTGGCCTTTCATGCCCAAAGATGTCGCGTTGATGACGAGATCGGCGCTGTCGAGCGCGTCGTCTCTCTGCGACCAGTCGATGACGTCGGCGTTGGCGATGGCGGCGATTTCTTCGGCCCGCGCGCGCGTGCGGTTGGCGAGGATGATTTTCGGCGGGCGCGCGCCATTGGCCAGCGCAAAGAGGATCCCGCGCGCCGCGCCGCCGGCCCCAAGGACCAGCGCCGACGCCGGCGGCGCCGGGAGGGTTTTGAGAATGGCGCTAATCGCTGCCGCGTCGGAATTTTCAGCGATGACGCCATCAGCGGCGAAAGTCAGCATGTTGGCCGCGCCGATCGCCGTCGCCGCCGCGCTCGCCCGGTCGGCGAACTTCAGCGCGCGCTGCTTGTGCGGGATCGTCACATTGACGCCGGCGTAGCCTTCGGCGCGCAGCTCATTAATCCGTCTACGGAACGCCTCGTCCGAGGGCTCGACGGCGATCGCCTCGTAGCGCGCGTTGACGCCTTCGCGCGCGGCCCAGGTCGTATGGATGAGCGGCGACAGGGAATGCGAAACCGGCCAGCCGATGACGGCCGCGCGCCGCATGTCGTTGGTCTTCAAATCCTTCATCAAAACGCCAGCAATCCCGCGCGGCGAAGATAGCCGAGCACCGGATGAAGCGACAGGCCGAGCACGGCGAAATAGTCGCCCTCGATGCGCTCGAACAGCCGCGCGCCCAGCGCTTCGACCTGATAGGCGCCGACGCTCGCCAAGATGTCGGGGCCCGCCGCGTCGAGATAGGCGTCGATTTCCGCTGGGGAAAGCGCGCGCATGAACAGCCGCGGCTCTTCGAGGTGACGAAAGACGACGCGCCCTTCCCGCGCGATGGTGAGAGCGTTGATCAGCGTGTGCGGGCGTCCCTGCAAAAGCGCGAGGCGCGCCCTCGCCTCTTCGCGCGTTCGCGGCTTGTCGTAGCCTTGACCTTCGAAGCTGAGGATCTGGTCGGCGCCAAGGACGGGCCCCGCCGCCCTCACCGCGAGCGCCTTGGCGTCGGCGAGATGCTGCGCGGTTTCAGGAAGCGTCAGCCCTTCGGCGCGCGCGGCCTTTTTGATCGCGTCCTCATCGACATCCGGGCGAACGACATCGAAGGCGACGCCCGCATTGGCGAGGATCGCCGCGCGGATGGCGCTGGCCGAGGCGAGGGTCAGGCGGGCGGCGCCGGAGGTCATTCGTTCTGCTTCGCCGACAGTTTGGTGAGGATCGCAGCGGCGGTTTCCTCGACCGATTTGCGCGTCACGTCGATCACCGGCCAGCGGTGGCGGGCGTAGAGGCGCTTGGCGTTCAAGACCTCCGCCCTGATTGTTTCGAGGTCGGAATATTCGTCTGCGTGGTCGGCCGCGTTCATCCCGCCAAGGCGGCTTTGCCGGATCTGCGCCAATCGTTCCGGAGACGCAATGAGGCCGACCACCAAAGGCTTTCGCAGGGTGAACAGCGAGGCCGGCGGGTCCTGGCCCGGAACCAGCGGAATGTTCGCCGCTTTGACCCCCCGATTGGCGAGATACATGCAGGTCGGGGTTTTCGAGGTGCGGCTGACCCCGACAATGACGACGTCAGCGGGCTCAAGATCCCAGGTCATCTGGCCGTCATCATG
>MEMM01000073.1:5600-6103 GCA_001767925.1 Alphaproteobacteria bacterium RIFCSPHIGHO2_12_FULL_63_12 | reverse complement strand
TCTCGACGCGCGAGCGTAGCGCCTGCTCGGCCCGCGTCTGCCGTGAACGCCGGTCTACGTCGCGCAGGCTCACCACGAGATCCGTCACGCGCCGGCGGATCCCCTCGCACGCGGCACACGGCGGCGCGGTGTGGCCCCCGGTCCGCCCGTCGCAGCCCGTGTCGAACGCGGCGCCGATCGTCTCCGGGGACGATTCCTCGAGCGACGGCCGAGGCGCGGAGCCGCGCGGGGCCTCGGGAAGCGGCGGGTCGAGGGCGTCGAGGGACATCACGCACGCCCAGGATCGAGGACGTCGGGCAGCGGAATCTGAACGCACACACGAGCGAAACTGTCGAGGTCCTTGCGCCACGTCGTGCCCCAACGCTTCACGACTGCCTCGAACTCCTCGATGTCATGCGCGCACAGCGTCCACTTCTCGGTATCAGGATCACGTCCGGCCGCGTGACACAACTCGTGGTCGATCCACGGCTCCCGCTTGTCGTCGGAGAGCGTGGCCCATCGGT
>MEMM01000073.1:0-5589 GCA_001767925.1 Alphaproteobacteria bacterium RIFCSPHIGHO2_12_FULL_63_12 | reverse complement strand
ATGTCCGCGACAACGACTTTCTGGTGGACTTTCCGCGCCTTCGGACGGAAGTACGCCCGAATCGACGCATCGCGCAAGTGGGGGTGGTACTGCCCGACGAGCCGGCGCGCGATGACCTCGACGTCGGTCGCGCGCGCCCACGAGAAGTCGATCTCTTCGTCTCGTTCAGCAACGCGCGCTCGCGCCATCATAGGGTCTCCGTGTCGCCCCGCACCATCGCCTCGGGGTCCAGGTGGGGCGCGATCAATTCCATCAGGTCGTGGTCCGTCTCCGCGTACGCGATGATGACCCGCTCCAGCGTCTCATCCCGTAACTCCTCGATACCGTCCAGCTCGATCAATTACGCCGTCTCTTTCTTCAAGAGCGCGTCGATCATGTCCCCCGTCAACCCGAGGATCAGCGTGCGCTTCCCCCCGGTCATCGCGACCCCCTTGATCATCGTTTGGCTCCTTCGAGGCGCCGGACCACATCCGTGATCTCCGTCACGCTCGCGTCCTCGGGCAGCCCGTGGAGCGCCCAAGCGATCTCGATCCACTCCTGATCCGTGGGGTACTTTCGCTTCGTCATCGCGTGGGATTGATATAGCGCTGGAACTGCTCCAACGCGCGTCTCTTTTCGTCGGTCATGTCGCGCCCGCCTAAGGCGTTAATCCTCTCCACATCAGCGCTCAGCGCGTCCGCGCCCTTCCGCGGGATCTCCACGGGCGCGCCGGCGTTCTCTGGCCGAGCGCGTAGTTTGGCAAGAAACGCTGTGACCTCATCCACGGTCAGCGCCCGCTCGACCAGCGCGTATTCCGACGACTCCGGCAGCGCCATGTGCCGGGCCTCGACCCGATACTGACTAGCTGTTTCACGGAGCTCAACTGGCTTCGGAAACCACCGGCTCGTGCGGATCACATAGGCCACGGCGGGCTCGAGATACTCCAGTTCGTAGTCCTTCAGCGCATCCCAGTACGACTCCAACAGGGCGTCGTCCAGCGCCTCTCGGTACACCGCCGCCAGCTTAGCCATGAGCGTCACGAAAGCCTCGCGGTCACCATTCGTCATAACGTTCCCCTATCTACGAACCTCTGCATCGCAGGCAGGCTCGCGGCGAGCTTCTTGCCGAGTACGTGGGTGCCGTTCGTCGTGTGCGCGTCCACCTCCGTCAGCCAGCGGTCGTTGTTGAGCCACGTCGCTGGGTGCGGGATGAACTCTTTCTCGCCGCGCGCCACCTTGTCGCGCATCTCTGGCAGTTGCGCTCTCAGTGCGCGCTCGATCGTTTCGGGGTCTGTGCGGCCTAGCGCGCGCGCATACGCACGCATCGCGCGCGCACGGTCCTGCTTACGTACGTACAGCTCGTAGAACTCGGAGAAGCCCTGCGGTTCTCCTGCTTTGCTCTGGCCTTTTGGGCTAGAAGCAGGATCGACCAAGGCCAGGACTCCCCCCTCTAGTCCCCCCTCACCAGCAGAAACAACCAGCAGCCTGCTGGTGCGCTGCTGGTCGTCTGCTGGTGGCGCTGCTGGTTCTTCTGGTGGTGGTTTTGCTGGTCGTCTGCTGGTGCGCTGCTGGTCGTCTGCTGGTGCGCTGCTGGTGAAGCGTCCGCTCACCCTACTCGCTGACGCGCGTGCCGTGCCTCCCGCTCGACGCGCGGCGATCTCTTGTTCGCTGAGGGTCTTAGTCGTTTGGCTCCCGTACCGGAGCACAAGGTAGTGCATGACGAACTCTCGCTCCTCGGGCGGCATGGCGTCGATCTCGCCCTCTGCGCGATAGAGAAAGCGAGCCGGGGTGATGTGGCTCAAGAAGAAACTCGCTGCCCGGGTTGGGATAGAGCGCATATCCACGACCCCGGCTGGCACCGTTTGAGCAGCGAGACCGTGAAAAGAACTCGCCGCCCGCTCCGTGACCCTCGGGAGGTTGTGGAGACTGCCCCAGCTTGCGCCGAGGTGGGCGACGAGATTGAATAACGCGACACAGTCCCGAGGATCACGTCCAAAACTCTACGGAACCACCGAGGTCGGAGTCAAGGAATTGCTCACGGGCTTCGGCAACGGCTTCCACCCGTTCCTGGCGATCTGGTCGATCAGGCCGCTGGCCGCCTCGAACGGAACGTCAGGGTTCTCGCCGAACTTGAGCAGGACGCGCGCCTGTGGAAAGGTGCAAAGCCCAGCCGCGCGACGTCGGCGGATGGCTGCGAGGATCTCGGCGGCCTGACCGCGATCCAAGAGGCGCACGTTGACCTCGCGGTCGATCTTGAGACGTTCGATCTCCCCACGCTGCTCCGGCGTCGGCGCGACACCGCCCCACCGCCCCGCCGCCGGATGGATGCCGAGGATGGTGAAGATCGTGGCGAACGGGTCCACCTCGCGCAGAGTGACGCGGACGTCCTTCTGGCGGCGGGCCGCTTCCAGGGCCATACGGCGCTCGAAGTCCGCGAGCTCCTTCTGCGCCTGCTCGATCGCCTCGATGACGTCGCACCCGCCATCGGCCGCGATCTTCTGCATCGCGCGAGCGTGGATCACGGGGTCGGCGCCGCCCCCGAGGACGTCGAGGCAGTTAACGAGCGAGTGCTTGCCAGCGTTGCCGGCGAAGTCGAGGACGAGGAGATTACGCTTGGCGTCGGCGTGATCGCAGTAGCCGTCGCAGCCGTGAGGACAGGAGGGCCGAGTCCCGCGGCCGATAACTTGACTGTACAGAGCGCGGCTCTTAGTGGGCCTCGCGACGCTCACCATCTCGACGAGGGGCTCGTCGAACCCCTCCGAATACAACATGACGTTGCACAGCACGTCGATCTCACCATTCCTGAATGCGCGCAGGCCAGCCCGACGCTCCTCGCTGCCGTCCTTGCTGCTCAGGGCCAGCACGCGCGAGCGGTCCGTGTACGTCCCGATGGCGGTCGCGAGCGCGTGCGCGTGGGCGATCGTTGTCGCGAACAGCAGGCACTTTCGGATCGTGCCGTCTGGCCGACGCGCCGCCTTGATCGTCGCCTGCGCGACGCCATGCACCGCCGTACTCTTGAGCATGACCGCCTCAAGGTCGCTCTCGTTCAGATCACCGGCCGTCGTGCGAACAGCCGACAAGTCGAGGCCCTCGATGCGCGCGATCATCTGGCGGATCGGCACGAGCCACTTGTCGGTGATCGCGTCGCGGATTTCATAGATGAACGCGGCCGTGTCGAACGTCGTGCCGAGGCCCTTCTTGTCTAGTCGGTCTGGCGTCGCGGTACATCCGAGCACCTTCGCGTCGCCGAAGTGCGTGATGACGCGCTGCCACGTCTCCGCGACGGCGTGATGCGCCTCGTCCACGATCACTAGGCTGTACTCGTCGGGCTGGAACCGGGCGCGCCTAGCGGCTCGCGCGAGGGTTTGCACGCTCGCCACGACGACATCGGGGGGCTGGCCGAAGAACCCATCCGCGCGCTCGCCGCCCATCTCGACGGCGGTGCTCAAGGAGGTCCACGCGGCGATCTTGTCGCACGCCTGCCGGATAAGCTCCTCGCGATGGGCGAGGAAGAGGATACGGCCCTTGACCGCGAAGTGCTCGGCGATCTTCGCCAGAACGACCGTCTTACCAGTACCCGTCGCCGCCACAATAAGCACTTTCTGGTGCGCCTGGAAGGCGCCCAGCGTTGCCGCTATGCACGTCTCCTGATACGGGCGCAGCTTCATGTCGCGATGAACCCGGCCGCGCGCGACGTGTATTCGCCGATGTAGTAGGCGGCTTTATCGGCGCAGACGAGCACTCTCCACTGGATACCCGTGACCTTGTTCCAGATGACCGTGTGGGCGAGCAGCCGCCCCTTCGAGAACGGCGCCGTCATCATCTCGTGATGCCTCCGGCAGAGCGCCAAAGCGTTTGATCTCACGTCCGCGCCACCCTGACTCCTCGCGATGACGTGGGCGAAGTCCGTGGCGGGCCGTGTCTTGCCACTCACGGGGTCGCAGGCGTGCCCCCGCTGGCCGATCTCGCACCACCCCGCCCCCCTCGCCATGACGGCCGCCCGTTCGACGCTCAGAGAGGCCCTGGTGCACGAATCACGGCCCAGCGCGAGCTTCCCGCCGGCCTTCCGGCGCCGGATCGACGCGGAGCCCACCCGAACATGCCCACGCTTCATGGGCGAGCGCTTCAGCACGGCTCAGGCCGTCGGGTCGAACGTGGGGAGCTTCGAGTGCGGGTATTTCAGCGCGGTCGAGATGCCTTTGGAGCGATACCACCTCATGTAGTGACGCCGGCAGAGCCCGTGCTTGGCGATCTCGACCGCGGACGGGCAGGGTGTCGTCACAGGGAGATCGCGCACGTCGTAGGTCGTGTCGACGGCTTGGCAGCGCGGAAGGGCAGCGACAGGCTCATCCATGGGCGGTAGTGTAAACCGTGACTACGGGGCGCGCCAAGGCGCTTCTCCCGGCGGGCGGGACTCACTGAGGATGTACCCGCGCGCGACCGCCTCGATCAACTGGTGGCGCGTCTGTCGGTCGGTCAGCGCGTCGAGCCCGAGATCCTCGATCTCCAGCTCGCGGATCGCCAGCGTGAGCGCCTGGTCGACCAGGACCGCGGTCGACGCGGGCACCACGAACTCGACCGTGACCCACGGATCGCGCCCGCGTTGACGCTCAAGCGCGTCTTGGAGGTCAGCCGTCGTGTAGTCGGCGTCCTCCGTGAGCCAATCGGCTGGATCGGCACCGAGCGCGAAGAGCTGCCGGAGCAGCATCGCGTGCGACTTCGGCACGCGCTCCCATCGCTCGATCGGCACGCGGTCTTGGTGACGTGTGACCATCGCCCAGAGCTTCAGCAACTCCTCGGTGTCGCGCGGCGGGAGTCCGAGCTGGTCGGCGCAGTACGCGCGGGCCGTTTCGAACCGCGGGGCGTAGAGCCCCTCAGCTTCGATCCGGCCGACGACCACCGCGAGCTGCGACCAGTGCGAGCCAGGGACGGCCGGGGTGAACAGGCCGGGCGCGAGCGCGACGAGCTCGGCCGGCGCGAGGGCGAGGAGGGCTGGGGCGGAGCGGGGTGCGCTCATGTCTTCACCCGCTGCCGCTTCGTCACATGGCAGCGCAACTCCTCGACATTAGCCAGCAGAACAGCGACCATCGCGTCGGTGATCATGATGCCGCTGCTGAAACCGGTGATCCGGCCGATGATATTCATCGCAACGAATAACGTCGCGACGATCCGCAGCGCCCAGACCAGCCAGACGGCGCGACTCATGGGCTCGATGGTGTCGTGTTCGGTCACCGGGCGCGTCATGGCTAGAAAGGGATGTCGTCGAGGTCGAATGGGCCTTTGGCGATCTCGGTCGGCCGTTGTCTCCGGCCCCGCTTTCCCTCGGGGAGAACCACGCCGTAGAGGTATCGGTGTTTTGCCTCGATGATCGGTTGCCCGCAGACCCGGTAGATTTCATCGCCCGGTTTCCCCGTGGTGACGAACTCGCAGAACTGTAGCGCGTCCCCGAAATAGCCCGGCGCCCCCCGGGGCATCAAGATGACGGCCGCCATGAGCGCGGATGTAGTGTGCCGATGCCCCGCCCCGCACGTCGTCACCACCCCGACGCACACACGAGTCAGCACGTTGACCTGCTCGAAATAGGACTGCCAGAGCGCGATCCGCTCCGGCT
>MEMM01000072.1:2859-25550 GCA_001767925.1 Alphaproteobacteria bacterium RIFCSPHIGHO2_12_FULL_63_12 | reverse complement strand
CGGCCCTGCACCAGGTCGAAGATGCTTTCGGCCGCCGTCGCAACCGGAAAAACGCTCCCCGGACTCTCGATCTCGACCTTTTGGCCTATGGCCGGCTGACCGGGCGAAGTCCGGCGCTTCCCCATCCCGGCATCGAGATGCGCGATTTCGTTTTGGCGCCCCTGTGCGATATCGCCCCGGACTGGACCTCCCCGGCGACCGGGTCGACCCCCCGCCAGATGCTGGCGGCCCTCGGGCGGGTGACGGCGACGCCGATCGGTCCGCCAGGCGATTTTCACCGGTAAAGGTTGTAATCCCTGAAGAAGGGGGCTATCTGCCCACCCTCCGCCGGCCTGCCGACCGCAGGGCGGCCGCCCGTGCGTTTTGCCCCCGTTTCAGGAGACTAGAATGGCCCGCGTCACCGTCGAAGATTGCGTAGAACAGGTGCCGAACCGGTTCGACCTCGTGCTTCTCGCCGCGCATCGGGCAAGGGTGCTGTCGTCGGGCGCGCCGCTGACGGTCGATCGCGACCGCGACAAGAACCCGGTCGTGGCGCTGCGCGAAATCGCCGATGGCGGGATGTTGCCGGAAGACCTGCGTGAAGACCTCGTGGCGTCGCTGCAAAAGCAGTTCAACGTCGAGGAGGACGCCGGCGGCGATGCGGTCATGGAAAAAGCCGACACGCCGGAATTCGACCGCACCAGCCAGGACGAGTTCCTGCAGCAGATCAAGGCGGCCGGCATGACGACGCCGCAATCTCTCCCCAAGGGCTGATCTCTGGCTAGTCCCCGTTAATTCCGGGAATCTTGTTGATCGCCGATTCCGGCCTGCGATAATAGCGCTATCGCCTGTGCGCGCTGTTGCGCGGGGGCCAGCATCGAGAGGCGCGTTAGCCGCAATGGCCGAAGACGGGCGCGAGACCAGGCTCAAAGGGGCTGATCGCGGCGGCGCGACGCCGACTGGGGACGCAGCCGCGTCTGAAAGGACGAACGATGCGCCGAACAAGAATGAGGCTGTTGCGCAAGCGGATTCATCAGAAAGCCTCCGCGCGAAGAAAGCTGACGCTAGCGGACCAAAAGGCCCGGCTGCAAAAGAAACGGCTTCTCAGCACGCAAAAGAGACGGCGAAGGCGGCGACCGGTCACCTGATCCGCCAGCACGAGCTAGTCGACCGCGTTCGCGCCTATGATCCGCATGTCAACGAGCCCCTGCTGAACCGCGCCTATGTTTTTTCGATGAAGGCGCATGGCGGGCAGACTCGCAAATCAGGCGACCCCTATTTCGTGCATCCGCTCGCGGTCGCGGCGATCCTGACCGATCTGAAAGCGGATCCCGCAACAGTCGCGACAGCGCTTTTGCACGATGTCGTCGAAGACACCGATGTGACGGTCGAGGAGATCAGCAAACGCTTCGGCGGCGAGATCGCAAATCTCGTCGACGGCGTCACCAAACTGTCCCAGATCGAGCTGAAATCGGAAGCCTCCAAGCAGGCGGAAAATTTCCGCAAGCTTGTCGTCGCGATGGCGGACGATGTCCGCGTGCTGCTCGTCAAGCTGGCGGACCGGCTGCATAACATGCGCACGCTTCATTTCGTCAAGGATGCGGAGAAGCGCCGCAAGGTGGCGCTGGAGACGATGGAGATCTACGCGCCGCTTGCCGGGCGCATCGGCGTCCAGCGATTTCGCGACGAGCTGGAGGACATCGCCTTTCAGGAGCTGAGCCCGCAAGCCTTCGAGACGATTTCAAAGCGCCTTGACGACCTGCAGCGCACGATCGGTTCGGGCGTCGTCTCGCTCGCCCAGGATTTGCGCAAGAAACTCGACGATGCCGGTATTGCGGCGGAGGTCCACAGCCGGGAGAAACGCGCCTACTCGATTTGGCGCAAGATGTCGACGAAGAACGTCTCGTTTGACGAGCTGGCGGACATTTACGCCTTCCGCGTCATCGTGGAGACTGTCGACGACTGTTATCGCGCGCTGGGCGTCATTCATTCATCTTGGCGGATGATCCCGTCGGAATTCGACGATTACATCTCGGCGCCGAAGCCGAACAATTACCGCTCGATTCATACGGCGGTGATCGGTCCGCCGCGACCGGACGGCGGGCGCCAGCGGATCGAAATCCAGATCAGGACGCGCGAAATGCACGAGACCGCCGAACGCGGCGTCGCCGCGCACTGGCAGTACAAGGACAAGGGCGCACGCAAAGGCGCCGACGGCTCCTCGGTCGTCATTGTCGCGCCGGGTCAATTCGACCCTTATGAGACGCCGCGCCGGCTGGTTGAAATGTTCCAGCAGGGCGAAGACCCCGAAGAAGCGCTGCGCTACGTCAAGCTCGAACTGTTTCAGGATCAGGTTTTCTGCTTCACGCCCAAAGGGCGCGTCATCGCCCTGCCGAAGGGGGCGACCGCGCTCGATTTCGCCTACGCCGTTCACACCGATGTCGGCGACACCTGCATTGGCGTCAAGGTCAACGGCGTCTCCAAACCCCTGCGCACGCCGCTGAAAAACGGCGACGTGGTGCTGGTGCTCCGCTCGGAGAAGGCGACCGTGCCGCCCGGCTGGGAAGGCATGGCGATCACCGGCCGCGCGCGCTCCGCCATCCGCCGGCGGGTGAAGAAAATGCAGTATGCAGAGCACCTGGAGCTTGGGCGCGCGATGGCCGAGAGCGTTTTTCAGGGCGCGCAGCTTGAGCTGTCGCCCAAAGCGATCGGCGCGGCGCTGAAAAAACTCGGCGAGAAGACCGTCGATGACGTCTTCGCGCGGGTCGGGCGCGGCGATCTATCCGTGAATGAACTTGTCGAAGCGGTTTATCCCGGCGTCTCGCATGAGGTTGAGGGCGAGATTCGCGCGGCCGGCATGTATGCGTTCCGGCCAAGGCTGGCGATCGAGGGCCTGCCGCCGCGCAAGACCGTCATTATGGCGAGGTGCTGCTCCGCCATTCCGGGCGAGCGCATCATCGGCGTCGTCGACGGAGAAAGCGTCGCCGTGCACGCGATCGACTGCGCGGCGCTCGTCAAGGAAGGCGCCGCGCAAGGGCAGTGGGTCGACCTTAAATGGCGCGACAAGGACAACCACATCGCCTACGCTAAAGTGGTGGTGACGGTCCGGAACGAGATCGGCGTGCTGTCGGAAATCGCCGGCATCATCGCGCGCTATAATGTGTCGATCGCCAATATCAGGCTTGAAAATAAATCGCCGGAATTCGTCGAACTTTTCATCGATGTCGTCGTCCGGGATATCCGCCAGCTCGAACAGATGCTCGCCGGCATCAGAGCCTCCGCCAATGTATTGTCCGCTGAACGCAATGAAAGGCCGAAGGATGAAGACCGCTGACGTGCTGAAGGAATTCGAGGAGGCGGGCGCGCTGATGCGCGGGCATTTCGTGCTGTCCTCGGGGCTTCATAGCGACACTTATTTAAACAAGTCGATCGTTTCGATGTATCCGGGCCGGACGGAACGGCTCTGCAAGGCGCTCGCCGAAAAAGCGCGCGCCGGCGTTGCGGGCGCGATCGATTATGTGATCTCGCCGGCGATGGGCGCGATCATATACGGCTATGAAACGGCGCGCTGGCTGAAGGTCCCCTTCATGTTCACCGAGCGGGTCGATGGCGAATTCCGGCTGCGCCGCGGCTTTGCGGTTCCCAAAGGCGCGAAGGTGCTGATCGTTGAGGATATCGTCTCGACGGGCCTGTCGGCGCGCGAGTGCGTCGACGCGGTCCGGAAAGCCGGCGGCGATGTTGTCGCGCTCGCCTGTCTCATCGACCGCTCCGGCGGCAAGGCGGAATTCGACGTGCCGCTCGTGCCGCTCGCGGCATTGAATGTCGAAGCCTGGCCGGCGGATAAGTTGCCGACGCATCTGGCGAACATTCCGGCGGTGAAGCCGGGCAGCCGGGGGGTGAGCCAGTCGGCATGAGCGCTTCAAAGCACCTTCGCCTCGGCGTCAATATCGACCATGTCGCGACGATCCGGAACGCGCGCGGCGGCGATCATCCAGATCCGGTCAAGGCCGCTGAGCTTGCGATGAGCGCCGGCGCCGACGGGATCACCGCGCATTTGAGAGGCGACCGGCGGCACATTCGCGACGACGACATGCGCCGGCTGAAAGACGAAATTCCGCTGCCGTTGAATTTCGAAATGGCGGCGACCGCCGAAATGCAGATGCTGGCGATCGAGATCAGGCCGCACGCCTGCTGCATCGTTCCCGAAAACCGCGAGGAGAAGACGACCGAAGGCGGGCTCGACGTCGCGGGGCAGGGGAATTTCATCGCGCCGCTGGTCGCGAGCCTTTCAGATCACGGCATCCGCGTCTCGCTTTTCGTCGATCCCGATCCGCGCCAGATCGAGGCGGCAAGACGCGTCGGCGCGCCGGTCATCGAAATTCACACCGGCGCCTATCATGAAGCCTGCGCGGCGACGACGAATTCGCGGATCAAGCATGAGCTGGAACTGGTGCGAAAAGCGGCGGCCTTCGCCGCGTCGCTCGGCCTTGAAGTCCACGCCGGCCACGGCCTCACCTTTCACAATGTGCAGCCGGTCGCGGCGATCCCGGAACTCGCCGAATTGAACATCGGCCATTTCCTCGTCGGCGAGGCGGTCTTCATGGGCCTCGCCGAGAGCGTCAAGGAAATGAAAAAGCTGATCGCCGACGCGCGCACGGGAGGGCTTTACTGAGTGATCACCATCATCGGAAACACCGTTTCTCCCTATGTGCGGAAAATTCTCGTCGTCCTGACGATCAAGGGAATTCCGTTCGAGATCGATCCGATCGTGCCGTTTTTCGGCGATGACGAATTTGCCAAAATTTCGCCGCTGCGGCGCATTCCGGTGCTGATCGACGGGGATATGATCATCAACGACTCCTCGGTCATCGCGCAATATCTCGAAGAGACCTATCCGTTTCCCTCGATCCTGCCGGCGACTGCGGCGGCGCGCGCGAAGGCGCGCTGGTTTGAGGAATACGCCGACAGCCGGATGGGCGATGTGTTCGTCTGGAAGGGGTTCGGCAAAATGGTCCTGGCGCCGGCATTTTTCGGCGCGACGCGCGATCTGGAAGCGCACAAGACGCTGCTCGCGACCGAAGTCGTCGAGGTGATGGACTATCTCGAAAGCGTGACGTCGGAGGAGGGGTTCCTGTGCGGGCCTTTCGGTCTTGCCGACATTTCGGTCGCGGTGATGTTCAAGATGATGATGTATGCGCGCTGGACGCCGGACGCCGCGCGCTGGCCGAAGGTCTGCGCCTTGCTGGCGCGCGCCGAGGCCCATCCCGCCATGCGGCTGACCGCCGAATGGGCGGACGCGCTCAGCAGAACGCCGCCGCCCGAGCAGCGCGCCAAGCTGGCGGAGATCGGCCTGAGGCCGACCGCGACCAGCTATTTCGGCGGCGCGCCGCGCCGCGGACCGATGTCGCAGATCGGCTGACCCCATGATCATCGGCATCGGCAACGACCTGATCGACATAAGGCGGATCGAGAAAACCCTCGAAAAGCACGGCGGGCGGTTCACCCAACGCGTCTTCACCGAGGTCGAGCAGGCCAAATCGGATGGCCGGAGGATGAGGGCGGCCTCCTACGCCAAGCGATTCGCGGCCAAGGAGGCCTGCGCCAAGGCGCTGGGGACCGGCCTCTCGCGGGGGGTCTTTTGGCGGGATATGGGGGTTGTGAACCTCCCCGGGGGTAAGCCGACCCTGCTTTTGACCGGCGGAGCGGCGAAAAGGCTTGAAGAAATCACCCCGCCGGGCCACATCGCCGACATCCACCTGACCATTACGGACGAGTTCCCCTTGGCCCAGGCTATCGTCATCATCTACGCTCGGCCGGCGGCGCAAGGCCCGGCATAAGAGCAGGCCGCCAAAAAGCAGGGGTTCGACAGTCCAATGGCGTTTGATTTCAAGATCGGCGGATTCAAGTTCGGCGCGGACGGCGGCGAGAAGAAGACCGAGGCCGCGGCGAAGCCGGAAATGTCCGCCGCCGAAGAGGCGTGGGACCTGGCCAAGACAGTATTCTACGCGGTGGCGATCGCGCTCGTTTTGCGGATCGTGATCTTCCAGCCGTTCAACATCCCGTCCGGCTCGATGAAGCCGACGCTGGAGGTCGGCGACTTCCTGTTCGTCTCTAAGCCGACCTATGGCTATTCGCGCGCCTCGCTCGTCTATCCGTTCACGCGCATGAATCTGCATGGCCGCTTCCTGTCGAGCCACGGTCCCGCGCGCGGAGACGTTGTCGTCTTCAAGGCGCGCAAGGACGGCAACAAGGATTACATCAAGCGCGTGATCGGCCTGCCGGGCGATGAGATCAGGATGATCGCCGGACATCTTCATATTAATGGCGAGCCGGTGGAGAAAGAATTCATCGGCATGTTCGAAACGGACTGCGATCATTTCAAGCACACGCAGGCGCCGCGCTACCGCGAGACGCTGCCGAACGGCGTCTCCTATGTCGTTCAGGAATGCCACGGCGACGAGGGCAATCTCGATTTCGTCGGACCGTACCGCGTGCCCGCCGGTCATTATTTCATGATGGGAGACAATCGCGACCAGAGCCAGGACAGCCGCGTCGAAACCCAGGTCGGCTATGTCGCGCTCGACGATATTGTCGGCAGGGCCGAGCGCATCTTCTTCTCGGTCGACGGCGATCGCGCCGCGTTCTGGCAGGTATGGAAATGGCCGTTCGCCATCCGCTACTCTCGAATCTTTGAAAAGGTATAATGAGCGCCAAAGGCCTTGCCGCTCTGCAGGAAAGAATCGGCCATAAATTCGCCGATCTCAGCTTGTTGAAGCGCGCCCTTACTCATTCATCGCTCGCGGCGACGTCGAAGATCGGCGATCTTGAACGCCTTGAATTCCTTGGCGATCGGGTGCTCGGCCTGATAACGGCGGAAGCGCTGTGGCGGAAATATCCGAAAATGCGCGAAGGCGATCTCGCCCCGCGCTTCAACGCCCTCGTCCGCAAGGAGACCTGCGCCAAGGCGGCGCTCGCGTTCGGTATCGACGGGCTGATCAAGATGTCGGCGCAGGAAGAAGAATCCGGCGGGCGGCGGAAAAAGGCGATCCTCGGCGACGCCTGCGAGGCGCTTTTGGGCGCGCTTTACATCGACGGCGGCCTCGAGGCGGCGAAGAAGGCCTATGACCTTTACTGGACGCCCAATCTCGAAACGCTGTCGAAGCGCCATCGCGACGCCAAGACGACGCTTCAGGAATGGAGCCAGGAACGCGGCCTCGGTCCGCCCAAATACGAAACCGTGAATGCGGAAGGGCCCGCCCACGCCCCGGCCTTCACGATCGACGTGAACGTGCCGGGCTTCGACGGGGTGCGCGGCGAAGGCCAGTCGAAACGCGCGGCGCAAATGGCGGCGGCGGCGGCGTTTCTCGTGCGCGAAAAGGTCTGGGTGGAAGATGAATAGTAACGCAATGCACTCGTCATCCCGTGCGCAACGCAGCGCGCAGCGGTGCGTTGCAGACACAGGATCGCGTCCGGTCGAAGATATCCCGGATCAGCGCAGCAGCATTGCATGCTGCAGCGCATCCGGGATGACGGGCTCCAAATGACAAAGCGTTCCGCCTTCATCGCCGTCATCGGCGCTCCCAATGCGGGCAAGTCGACGCTGGTCAACGCGCTGGTCGGGGTCAAAGTCTCGATCGTCACCCAGAAAGTGCAGACGACGCGCGCGCGCATCCGCGGCATCGCGGTCATTGACGACGCGCAGCTGGTGTTCACCGACACGCCCGGCATTTTCTCGCCGCGCCGACGGCTCGACCGGGCGATGGTCGCCGCCGCCTGGGAAGGTCTTGAAGGGGCCGACGCGATCGTCCTCGTTGTCGATGCCGCGGCGGAGCTGGGCAGCCCTTCGAAGTCGACCGCCGACACCGAAATGATCATCGGCGAATTGAAGCGGCGCGAAAAGAAAGCCGTGCTCGTTCTCAACAAGATCGACAAGGTGGCGCGGCCGAACCTTTTAAAGCTGATCGCCGACATGGGCGCCGAGGGCGTCTTCGAGGAGACGTTCCTTCTCTCGGCGGAAAACGGCGACGGGGTGAAGGACTTGCGCGCCTATCTCGCTGCGCGCGCGACCGAAGGCCCGTGGATGTATCCGGAAGATCAGCTCTCGGACATTTCCGACCGGTTGATGGCGGCGGAAGTGACGCGCGAGAAAGTCTTCAAGCGGCTGCATCAGGAATTGCCCTATGAGTCGACCGTCGAGACGACGTCGTGGACGCGCACCAAAAAGGGCGAGCTGAGGATCGAACAGACGATCTATGTCAGCCGCGAAGGCCACCGGCCGATCGTGCTCGGCAAGGGCGGCCAGACGCTGAAGGCGATCGGGGAGGCCTCGCGCAAGGAGCTTTCCGAGATATTCGGCGAGCCGGCGCATCTGTTCCTCACCGTCAATGTCCGCGAAGGCTGGACGGAAGAAGCCGCGCGCTATCGCGAAATGGGCCTCGATATCGTCGATTGAGGTGCGCGCCGGGCTGTGAGAAACTCTCCGGAAAATGGAGACGAAACATGTCCGCCGTCAGCCAAAACGCCGCCAGGGAACCCGTCAAGATTGATTCCTCAATCTCCTATGAGACGCCGCACGCCTATTACAAGTCGCTGCGCGAGCAGTGCCCTGTCGCCATCACCGATATCGGCGTCTTCGTCGTCTTGAAGCATCGTTACATGGACATGCTGCTCGACAACGCCAACACGCGCCAGTTCGAGCTTGAAGGCATGATGCTGCGCGGCATTTCATCCGGCCCGCTCTACGAATTTTATCGCGACGTCATGCTGTTCGCGAATGGCGACGTCCACAAACGCCGCCGCGCGCCGATGGTGCGCACCTTTGCCTACAAGCTGATGGACGGCGTGCGCCCGCGCGTCCGCGAGATCGCGGGCGAGGTGATCGAAGCCCATCGCGGCAAGGGCCCGGTTAATTTTCTCGACGCATTTTCCCGCGCCATCCCCGCGCGCATTATCGCCGAAATCATCGGCGCGCCGCCTAGCGATTGGGAGAAGTTTTCGAAATGGGTCGCCGCCGCCGCGCGCGGCATCGGGTTCTTTCAAAATGACGAGCTTCCCGAAATCGACGCCGGGGTCGCCGCGCTGGGCGCCTATGTCGAAGAATTGCTGAACGACCGCCGCGCCGCGCCGCGCGACGATTTCCTGACCTCTTATGCGCGGGCGACCGCCTCCGCCGGCGATCTGACCGAGAACGAAATCCGGATGCAGATGGCGGGCGTTATTCTTGCGGGCGCCGACACGACGAGAACCGGCACGGCCTCGGTGCTGTCGCAATTGTTGCAGCATCAAGATCAATGGGCGCTTGTCTGCGAGGACCCGGACAAATGGAAAAAGGCGGCGGTCGAGGAGGGCTTGCGCTACGATCCGCCGGTCGGATCGGTGCCGCGCTTCACCTTGCGCGAGCTTGAAATCGAGGGCGTCGTCATTCCGGAAGGCCGGGTCGTCTCGATGTCGGTGTTGTCGGGCCTGCGCGATCCTGATGTCTACCCCGATCCCGACCGGTTCGACATTCGCCGCGAGGGAATTCCGCGCTGGAACATCGCCTTCGGCGGCGGCTCGCATCGATGCCTCGGCGAAGCGCTTGCGCGCGCCGAGATGGAAGAATCGATCGCGACGATCGCGCGCCTCGCGCCGAACATAGCAATGATCGGCAAGCCGCCGACGATCAAGGGCGCGGCGGCGATCCGTCATATCGATGCGATGACGGTTGAATTCAGCTAAGCGCTGGCGCGATGGAATTCACCGACGACGGCATCATTCTCTCGGCGCGCGCGCATGGCGAGACGGCGGCTGTCGCGGAAATTTTCACGCCGCATCACGGGAAATGGGCGGGCCTCGTCTATGGCGGTCAGGGGCGCACGCAGCGTCCGGTGCTGCAACCCGGCAATGGCGTCAGGGCGCACTGGAAAGGCCGCCTCGATGAGAGCCTCGGGTTTTTCACGCTAGAACTGACCCATGCGCGCGCCGGCGAACTGATGCAGGATCGCCTGTCACTCGCCGGGCTGACGGCCGCCTGCGCGCTCGCCGCCGCGACGCTCCCCGAGCGCGAAGCGCATGGACGCGCTTATCACACGATGCGCATCCTGCTCGATCATCTGGGAGATCCGGATATCTGGCCGGCGCTGATGGCGCGGTGGGAATTGGGGCTGCTCGCCGAGCTTGGTTTCGGGCTGACGCTTGACCGCTGCGCGGCGACGGGCGCGCGGGAGAACCTTATTTATGTGTCGCCGAAATCGGCGTCGGCGGTGTCGGCGGAGGCGGGTGAGCCCTACAAGGACCGGATGCTGCCGCTGCCGGCGTTCCTGCGCGATTCAGGCGCCGATGCGACGCGCGCCGACGCGCTCGACGCGCTGACGACGACCGGCCACTTCATCGAAACGCGCATCTTGCACTTGGCCAACAAGGAACTTCCCGAAGCGCGCAAGCGCGTCGTGGAATTGCTGGCGGAACAAGTTCAGAACTGAATACTCGCGGATTCAAACGCCGCCGCCATCCAGAATTTACCTTCAACGGCGAAGTGCGTATTCAAGGCGCCGGGAAATTTCGCATCGCGGACCGTTCGCGCGGCTCCGTCATAGTCAAAATTACGTGCATCGTTCGGCGTCAAAATAAGATGATAGACACGTAGATTTTGAATCTGCTGCGCGGACTTCCGAACAAGGCTGGCTGACTTAAGACCGACGATACACCGCAACGCGCTCTGAAGTTGCTTTATTTCTGATGGCGAGAGATTGTGCGATTCCGTCCGGTCCTTCTTGTATAATGAGTTCAGTTTCGACAAGGCCGGCCCAAAGGTGCGTTTGAACCCCTCTATTTGCTGAAGTTTCTCCCCGGCGGCTTTGTCGTCGCCGAGCGAGATCAGCAGCCGGTAAGCGGATTGCGCGCAATCCAGAATGCGGGAGGGATCGACTTCGGCGGCTCGATCCAACGCGGCGAGCCCTTGGCGGTCTGCAGTCTTTACCAGCGAACAGCCAAAACCCAGCCATGCATTTGCTGATGAAGGATGCTGCCGTGTCGCGTCGGCGTAACGGCGCGCGCCCTCCTCATTGGAGATAAATTCAGACGCGATCTCGGCACGTTCCAACGCTTCGCTGAGCGTCGCCGCGCCCCCTTTCCCGTCAAGTTCGTCCAGCCGCCTTAGTGCGCTGCGCCCTTTTTGTCCTGCGGCCTTCCAGCCGGCAGCGGACATCTCGCGCCACTGAGCGTTGAAGAAGGCTGCGGTCTGATGCGCAGTGTCACCGAGCAAGACGGCTGCGCTCTCCTCAATAGGTGAAAGATCCGGCGGAGCAACGCCTAGTGAAGCGATCCTGTCGGCGATCGAGGGACGACTATCAGCGTAATCCGGCCTCTCCGCCAAGGCGAGATGCCGCCACACCGTTGCGCGAGGGGAGCGATGAGCCGCCGCTAACGCGGCAGAAATTTCCTCATAGGGTGAAAAGTCTTCAATGTCGGAATCGATCGGCCGTTTCCAGACGCCCGGCCAGAAATCTTCAGAAAGGCAGTATCTGGCAGCGCCGTATTGGACGAGCGCGGCGGCGAGCTTTGATTCGCCGGAAATCCTGGCCGAAATCCTGTCTGCCGCGAATTCTTGTTCCCTACGCAGGGGAAAGCTCATTGCTTCCAGCTTCGGCTGATACCAGTTTGCAAACTGAAGGAAGGGATCAAATAGCGGCGACCCGTCAACAACAGCCTGGTCCGTAATTCTGCTCCACATCTGATAGGTTCGATTGAGCGAGGCGTCGTTCTTCCCGATCTCGCCCGAAATCTTGGCGTATTCGCGCAGCAGAACTGCGCTGAATTGGCGCGGATTCAGAGCGTGAAGAAATGTCAAGCCGATCGTCAGTCGTGTTGTCGATCCGCCCAGAATTCCAAAACGAGGTTGTTGAGCGATTGAGATCTCTGAATCTGAATCAATCCAGACTTCGTCGATCTTGGGTCCGCTGAGCGCATCTCGAGTTCTTACAATTTCTGCAAATAGTTTCGGAGCATCACGGGGTTCAAGTTTGACGCCGGCCGGCGGCGGAAATTTCGAGTGCATCGACTTCAAGACGATGCCGCCAACCAATGCTAATGCGCCGAGGAGAGCAACGCGCGCATTCCTCTGCGCGCCAAGGGCTTCCAATAGCAAATAGCCTCCGGCGACTGCTACTGCGAAAAGCGCGAGAATGATGATCGGCGCCCAATAGCCGAGCATCGCCATCCGAACGACCTTACGCTTGAAGCCCTGTGGATCGGTGGCGACTTCGTTCTCATATCGTTTGATCTCGAGGATCGCCTGATCTTCTTCTTCATTGTCCGCTATCTGGACCATGATCCCCCCTATATTGTTCAGCTTTTCGCTCTGCATTGAGCATATCGCATTTTTAAAAGCGCGAAAGAGGGCGGGAACCGTATCAAGGGCTGTCATTCTTGGGTGGGGGGGGGCGGCGCGCACTGAACACCGAATCCATGGCCGCAAAAAGGATTCCGAATTCCGCCGCTTTGCGTCAGCCCCGGAATTACGTATCCGATGATCAGTTCCGTTCATCGTCGGATTGGCGGGGCGCGGTCGCATATAACCCAGAGACGATAGACCAACCGCCAGCAAGGGAGGCGCAAACAAGCGCCGTTTTTCCCCCTCCCGCGCGGCGGGCGTGAAAAGGCGCTGGCCTCGCCGCCAGACTCTGCTATTCCCCGGCCATGGCAAAGACAAAGACCCGCAAGGGCGGCGGCGAGCCGCCAAAGCCCGAAGAAATATTCATCGAGCCGTTCGACGAGGCGCTGTCGCGGCGGTATCTCGCCTATGCGCTGTCGACGATCACCGCGCGCGCGCTGCCCGACGTGCGCGACGGGCTGAAGCCCGTGCATCGGCGCATCCTTTATGCGATGCGCCAGATGCGTCTCAACCCGAAGGGCTCCTTCAAGAAGTCGGCGAAAGTCGTCGGCGAGGTGATGGGCAATTATCACCCGCATGGCGACCAGGCGATTTATGATGCGATGGTCCGCCTCGTGCAGGATTTTTCCGTCCGCGCGCCGCTGATCGACGGGCAGGGGAATTTCGGCAATATCGACGGCGATAACGCCGCCGCGATGCGCTACACCGAAAGCCGGCTCACGGAGGCTGCGGCCCTCCTTCTCGACGGCATCGACGAGGATGCGGTCGACTTCCGCGACACCTATGACGGCGAGGGGAAAGAGCCGGTCGTTCTTCCGGCCGCGTTTCCGAACATGCTGGCGAACGGCGCCAATGGCATCGCCGTCGGCATGGCGACATCGATCCCACCCCACAATCCGGCCGAGCTGATCGACGCTTGTCTGCATCTCATCAAAACGCCGAACGCGCGCACCGAGACGCTGCTCGGCTTTGTGAAGGGGCCAGACTTTCCGACCGGCGGCGTTCTGATCGAGCCCTATGAGGCGATGATTGAGGCCTATGCGACCGGGCGCGGCGGCTTTCGCGTGCGCGCGCGCTGGACCAGCGAAGATCTCGGGCGCGGGCGCTATCAGATCGTCGTCACCGAAATTCCGTTTCAGGTGCAAAAGTCGAAACTGATCGAGCGCATCGCCGAGCTGATCCAGACCAAGAAACTTCCCGCCGTCGCCGATGTGCGCGATGAAAGCGCGGAGGATATTCGCCTTATCATCGAACCGCGCGCCGGAACGATCGACCCCGCCGCGCTGATGGAAACCCTGTTCCGCCAGACCGAGCTTGAAAGCCGCTTTCCGCTCAATCTCAATGTTCTTGACGCGACCGGAAGCCCCCGCGTCATGGGCCTGCGCGAGGCGCTGGTCGCCTATAACGACCACCGCAAGGACGTGCTCGTCCGCCGCACGAAATACCGTTTGGGCAAGATCGCCGAACGCCTTGAAATCCTCGAAGGGCTTCTCGTCGCCTATCTCAATCTCGACGAGGTCATCCGGATCATTCGCTATGAGGACGATCCGAAAGCGGAGCTGATCCGGAAGTTCAAACTTTCCGAGGCGCAAGCCGAAGCGATCCTCAACATGCGCCTCAGAAACTTGCGCAAGTTAGAGGAGATGGAGATCAAGGGCGAGCATGCCGATCTCAAGAAGGAGCAAAAAGAGCTTCAGGCGCTGTTGAAATCCGACGACGCGCAATGGAAGCAGATCGCCGACGAATTGCGCGAGGTCCGGAAGGTCTTCGATCCGAAGTCGGAGGTCGGCCGGCGCCGCACCAGCGTCGAGGACGCGCCGGCGGCGGAGGAAATCAATCTCGACCAGCTGATCGAGAAAGAGCCCGTCACCGTCATCCTGTCGGAAAAAGGCTGGATACGGACGATGAAAGGCCATGTCGATAACAAGGCCGACATCAAATACAAGGAAGGCGACGACGAGGCCTTCATCATCCCGGCGATGACGACCGACAAGCTGATGCTGTTCGGAACGGATGGAAAATTCTACACGCTCGACGTCAATAATCTTCCCGGTGGCCGCGGCCATGGCGAGCCGATCCGGCTGATGGTCGATCTCGGCAATGATCAGACGACGACGGCGGCGTTCCTCTATCGGGGCGAGCGCAAATTCCTGGTCGCGTCGACGACCGGCCACGGCTTCCTCGTCCGGGAGGAAGACTGTCTCTCCTCGACCCGCAAGGGCAAGCAGATATTGAACGTATCGTCCGGCGCGGAGGCGTGCGTCTGCCGCCCGGCCGAGGGCGACATGGTGGCGAGCGTCGGCGACAACAAGAAATTCCTCGTCTTCCCGCTCGCCGAGCTTCCCGAAATGTCGCGCGGCAAGGGCATTGCGATCCAGAAATTCCAGTCCGGCGGGCTTGCCGACGCCAAGGTCTTCGCGAAAAAGGAGGGCCTCACCTGGGTCGACCGTTCGGGACGTTTACAGACGATCGACGACTGGAAATCCTTTACAGGCAAGCGCGCGCAATCGGGAAAAATCGCGCCGAAGGGCTTTCCATCGAACAAGAAATTCGGGGCGTGGAGTTAGGCGATTGTCGGGAGCCGATTACCGGTTCCCACCATCACGTTTTGGTATAAGCTCGCGCTCGCAGCGTCCGCGGCCTTGCCGCCAATGGATTTTATATGAGCGACGGCGCCGACCTCATCGCTTTGGTGCGATCCGCGGACCAGCAGGTTTCCGTGCTGTTCGCCCAGATGATTTCCATCACATTCGCCATGATCGCGGGAATTTATTATTTCCTCAATCGCGCCGGTCTGGCGTTAAAATTCTTTGCCTTCATCAGTTACGGCGTCGGGATGCTGGCGTTTTTCGGCATGGCGCTGCGCGAATCGAACATCAAGCTGATCGCCATGAACGCCATCGACGCCCTGCCGGCGAGCGAGCGCGGGCCAATGGTTGAAGGCTTTCGCCAGTTGAGCAAGTCGTGGCTGTTTCAGGATACGTCAATCCTGATCAACGCCGCGCATTATGTCCTTTGGATCAGCGTGATCTATTTGCTGTTTTTCTGGCGCAAGCCGGCGCACGCTGAGTGACGGGAAATGAGCCGCGCGGGCGGGGCTCAGGATTTTCCGACGGCTCTTGACGTTCCTCTGACGAAGATCAGCGACATCGCAAACACGATCGCATGCGCGGTGTTCATTGCGGTCGGGAGGAATTTGTCGCCGATCGCGGGCGCCGCCATCCACAACAGAAAAATCGCGCCGAGGACGGCGCCGGGGCTAAAGAGCGCCATGAATCGCGGGTAACGGCTCTGTCCGCTGACGATGAAATAAATCCACGCCGCCGAAAAGATGACGATCGCGGCGCGCAGCGCGTTGACGAATGGCTCGTTATGGCGCGCGAAATCTTCAAGGAGCGCCGGCGAGGCGGCTCCCGTTTCGATCGCATGGGCGGTCGCGGCGAGGAAATAACGCTCCCCCATCCATACGGCGCCGAGCATGAATGCGTAGGCGCAAAAAAGAAAGAGCGCATTTGAAAGGCGCGGCCGCGCCGGCGCGATATTGCGCGTCAGGTGCCAATAGCCGAGCAGGTATAGTGGCGCGGACAGCACTGAAATGAAATGCCCGGCGCTTTGCCGGCTGATCGCGATCGAGGTGAAGTAATTATAATTCGGGTCGGCGAAATCGGCGCCCGGCGCATATTGCAGCAGCCCTTCGCCGAGGCCGGTCCCAAGCGCGCCCGCAAGGCCGGCAATGCCGCACAGGCGCGCGGTCGATGAGATCGCGGAGGTCATTCAGGGCTCTCCGGGTCTCAGCACGGCGCCGGCCATGACATTGGCGTATTCTTCAACGCGGCCGTTGGCGAATTTCACGGTGATCCGCTCAGCGGTGGCGGCCTCGCCGAGGCCGACGAAAAGGCTCGCGGTCTGATCGCTGGAAAGCCCCTGGCCGGAGACAACCTCGCGATGCAATGTCCGGCCGCCGGCAAGGATTTCAACGCGCGCATTCAGCGACGCGACATTGTCGGCGAAAGCAAGCCGGATCGACTTCGCGTTTGGCGTGCGATTGAGAAACGCCTGCGATGGGCCGTTCAAATTCGCCCAGATGAGGTCGGGAAGGCCGTCGCCGTCATAATCGCCGATCATCGGCGAAATCGCGAAACGCCGATTGACCGCGCCGGCGCGCTTTTCGACCGGCGCGAAATTCTCGCCGTTCTGATTGCGCAAGATCTTGCAGCCATAGCGGTGGATAATCGCTTCCTGGCCGAACTTCGCGTAATTTTGCGCGACCGTCAGATCTTCCCACCCGTCGAGGTCGAGATCGGCGGCGACAACGCCCCAGCCGAATCCGATGCGCGCGGCCTTGAATTGCTTCGCGGCGTCCTCGAATTTCAGCGCGCCGCGGTTTTCGAACAGCATATAGTCGGTGTTGAACGGCGCTTCCGGCGGAAGATCGCCGCGCACGATCGCTTCGGGGATGGTCGGTCCGACATTTGAAAAATATAGATCGGTGAGGCCGTCATCATTGATGTCGCCGGCCGCGATTCCCATCGGATAGGAATAAACAGACGGGTTTTCAATCCGCCGCATCGGCGCCGCGCCGGCGTTCTCCCATGTTTCGACATGCCCCGTGTCCTGTGCGACCGCGAGATCGCCGTCGCCGTCATTGTCGAAATCCGAAAATAGCGCCGTGAAGGTGTTGTGTTGCCGCTTCAGACCGTATTCTTCGGTCGCGTCGCGCCAGCTGTCATCGCCGTTATTGACGAACAGATAGCTGTATCCGCCATAGTCATCGGTGAATTTCGTCTGGCCTTCGACGAGATCGTTGCGAAGATAACCGGAGAGATAGAAATCGACCTTGCCGTCGCGGTTGATGTCGCCGAAGGCGATCGACAGGGGGGTGGCGGTCGCGTCGATCGGTAGGCCGAGATTGGCGCCGGTGAATTTTCCGCCGCTGTTGCGGTACAGGAAAACGCCGCTCTCGCGCGCGACGAAGAGTTCCGGCGCGCCGTCGCCGTCGAGATCGATCGCGCCGCCGCCCATCGTCGCGTCGCCGGCGGTCTTGGAAAGGCCGGCCTGCCGCGCGATATCGCGAAAGCCGACGGCCGTGTCGTCATAGGAAAGCAGGGCGTCCTGCTGCGTCCGGCCGCCGCCGAGAAAAGCCTCATCGCGCCCGTCGCCGTCGACATCGAGGACGACCGCCGCCATGAAGGGGAGCGAGCCGGTTTTCTTGGCGATGTCGCTGACATTTGTGAAAGGGAGGCTGACCGGTTCGAAACGCAGCGCTGTCCGTCCCTGCGTTTTCCACTCGAACTGATAGAGCCGCCAGCCGAAGAGGCCGCTACCGACGAGAAAAAACACCACGAGCGCTAGCCCCGCCGTTCCGCAGCCGAGCCAAAACCATCTCGGCAAAATGCGCTTGCGCATCGCCCCGCCCTCCGGTCCCTGATCGCCGCCAGTTAACACGATCCCGGCCGCCCGAGGGAGGCGGCAACAGGATTGTGATCGACGGGATCGTCGGCGCGGCCGGCGCACCTGTCCCCGCCGGGAAAGCACCCGGCCCGAAAAAGGCGCGCGAGTTGAGGAAATTCCGCTTCCGCGCAATTCCACTCAGCCGGAATACGCCTTAAGGACGGCGATCATGCGCGTTGACGAATTCGATTTCGATCTGCCGGAAAGCCGGATCGCCCTGACGCCGGCGCGGCCGCGCGATGCGGCGCGCCTTTTGCGCATCAATGGCGACGCCTTCGGCGATCATCACGTCCGCGACCTGCCGCGGCTGTTGAAGCGCGGCGACATGCTCGTCCTTAACGACACAAGGGTTATCCCGGCGCAGCTTGAAGGATCGCGCGCCGCGCGCGACGGCGGCGCGCCGATTGCAATCGACGTCACGCTGATCAAGCGGCTTGTCGGCGACCCCGATCTTGGCGCCCGCTGGAAAGCCTTCTTGCGTCCCGGCAAGCGTGTGAAGGCGGCGGACATCTTGTTCTTCGGCGATGACTTTTACGCCCAGATCGAGGCGCGCGACGGCGCCGAAGCGACGCTGCGATTCAATGCATCCGGCGCCGAGTTCGACCGGCGCCTCGCCCGGCGCGGCGCGCCGCCGCTGCCGCCTTATATCGCGCGAAAGCGCGCCGTATCGGCGTCGGACAGGGACTCCTATCAGACGATTTTCGCGCGCGAGGACGGCTCGGTCGCGGCCCCGACCGCCGGGCTTCATTTCACGCCGGAATTGTTTGCAGCGCTCGGCGAGGCCGGCGTTGAAACCGAAACGATCACCTTGCATGTCGGCGCCGGCACGTTTCTGCCGGTGACGGCGGACGACACGCGCGATCATGTGATGCACGCCGAATGGGGCGAGATCACGATGGCGCAGGCGGCGCGCCTCAACGCGGCGAAAGCGGCGGGCGGGCGCCTCATCGCCGTCGGCACCACGAGTTTGCGTCTCCTTGAAAGCGCGGCGGACGAGGCGGGGCTTATTCATCCCTTCGCGGATGAAACCGCGATCTTCATCACGCCCGGCTATCGCTTTCGCGCGGTCGACGCGCTGATGACGAATTTCCACCTACCGCGCTCGACCTTGTTCATGCTGGTCTGCGCCTTTTCGGGAACCGCGCGGATGAAGCGCGCCTATGCAGCGGCGATCGAGCGCGGCTATCGCTTTTATTCCTATGGCGACGCGTGTTTGCTGGAGAAGGCCGAACATAATGAAAAGGGTTAGGCTGTATCTCATTCGCCATGGCGAGGCGGCGGCGAAGTGGACGGAAGAAGACGACCCTGGCCTCTCGGCGCTCGGCCGCGCGCAGGCCGAGGAAGCCGCGGCAAGGCTCGCCGCGCTGTCGCCGGTCGCGCTGAAATCGAGTCCCTTGTTGCGCGCGCGCGAAACCGCGGCGCCGCTATCGGCGCGCTGGGGCGCCGGCGTCGCCATCATTCCCGAGGTTGCGGAGATTCCCTCGCCCGGAATCGTTCTGGCGCGGCGTCATGAATGGTTGATGCAAATCATGGCCAGCGGCTGGGGCGAGGCAGGCGACGCGCTCGCCCGCTGGCGCCGCGAGCTTGTTGAGACCCTGACGCGCCAGCGGGAGGACTGCGCGATCTTCTCGCATTTCGTCGCCATCAACGCGGCGGTCGGCGCGGCGACCGGCGAGGACGCGGTGATTTCCTTCCGGCCGGACAACGCCTCGATCACCATCCTTGAAACCGACGGCGCCGGGCTCTTCCTCGTGGAGCGCGGCCGCGAAGCGGAGACGATCGTGCGATGACGCGTTCGATCGCGCTTCTTCGCGGCGTCAATGTCGGCGGCCGCAACAAGCTGCCGATGGCGCAGTTCGCCTCCGCGCTCGAAGGGCTCGGCTGTTCAAATGTCAGGACCTATATCCAGAGCGGCAATGCGGTCTTCGACGGCGTGACGAGCGCGGCCGATATCGCCGCGGCGGTGAAAAAAGCCGCCGGCTTCGCCCCCCGTGTTTTTCTGACCAGCGCGGCGGCTTTCCGCAAAATCGCCGCCGCCAACCCCTTCGCGAAGGAAGCGGCGGCGAACGGCAAATCGGTTCACCTCTTTTTGCTCGACGGCGCGCCGACAGCGGACGGCGCCGCGGCGTTAGGCGAAATCAAACATCCGCGCGAGGATTTCGCGATCCTTGGCGGCGCGCTATTCCTCCTGACGCCGGAAGGCGTTGCGGGATCGAAGATCGCGGAGAAAATCGACCGCGCGCTCGGCGTCAACACGACGGCGCGAAACTGGAACACGGTCATGGCGCTGATCGATCTTGCGGAGGCGGGATGAACGGCACGATCACCATGGACGACTTCCTGAAGGTCGACATACGCGTCGGCGCGGTTGTCGACGCGCGCGTCTTCGAGAAGGCGCGAAAGCCGGCGATCAAGCTCTGGATCGATTTCGGACCGGAGATCGGCGTCAAAAAGTCCTCGGCCCAGATCGCGGCGCATTACGATCCAGCGCGGCTGGTCGGCCGGCAAGTCGCGGCGGTCGTCAATTTCCCGCCGCGTCAGATTGCGGATTTCATGTCGGAAGTCCTGACCCTCGGCTTTCAGGACGACAAGGGCGCGATCGTCCTGATCGGGCCTGAGCGTCCGGTTCCCAATGGCGAGAGACTGCTGTGACCGGATTTTCCTTCCAGGTTGAAAGCCGCGACGGCGCGGCGCGAACCGGGATCATTTCAACCCCGCGCGGGGAAATCCGCACGCCCGCCTTCATGCCGGTCGGTACGGCGGGGACGGTGAAGGCGATGTTCCCGGAGGACGTCGCGGCGACAGGCGCCGACATCCTTCTCGGCAACACCTATCATCTGATGCTGCGCCCCGGCGCTGAACGCGTCGCGGCGCTCGGCGGGCTGCACAAATTCATGAACTGGCCGCACCCGATATTGACCGACAGCGGCGGCTATCAGGTGATGTCGCTTTCCTCGCTCCGAAAACTCACGGAGGAGGGCGTTTCCTTCGCCTCGCATATCGACGGCTCGCGCCACATGCTGACGCCGGAGCGCTCGATTGAAATTCAATGCCTTCTCGGCGCCGACATCCAGATGCAGCTCGATGAATGCCCGGCGATTCCGATCGCGCCGGACAAGGCCGCCGAGTCGATGCGCTTGTCGCTCCGATGGGCGGAGCGCTCGAAGCGCGCCTTCGAGGAAAAATCGAAACCCGGGCAAGCGCTCTTTGGCATCGTGCAGGGCGCGAATTTCGAGGCGCTGCGCCGTGAGAGTCTTGAGCGGCTGCAGGAGATCGGCTTTCCGGGCTATTCGATCGGCGGGCTCGCGGTCGGTGAGGGGCGGGAGGAGATGTTCCGCGTCCTCGATTTCACCACGCCCCACATGGACCGGGATAAGCCCCGCTATCTGATGGGGGTCGGTAAGCCGGGCGATATCGTCGGCGCGGTCGTGCGCGGGGTCGACATGTTCGACTGCGTACTGCCGACAAGGGCCGGCCGCCACGGACAGGCGTGGACCCCTTCGGGCGCGCTCAACATCACCAACGCGCGCTTTGCGCAGGACGAAACGCCGCTCGACCCGCTGAGCGCCTGCCCCGCGAGCCGCGATTATTCAAAGGCCTATCTCCACCACCTGTTCAAGGCGGGGGAATATCTCGGGGCGATGCTGCTGACCTGGCATAATCTCCATTATTACCAGCAGCTGATGGCCTCCCTTCGCGAGGCTATCGCCGCCGGGCGCCTCGCCGATTTCGTCGCCGCCTTCCGGGCGCAAACCGGCGAGGAAACCCTGTGAAAAACCGCGTCCCAAACCGCCCTTTTTCCCGGTTGACCCGCCTATACGGCGCCACTATGGTCCGCGCTCTTCGAGGCGTCCCCCGCTCCTAAAAAGGCGCGGACAGGACGCCTTGTTGCGCCGGCCCCTCCGCAAGGCCGGCGAAGACGCCAGGCGAAAGTGGGCCCGTAGCTCAGCGGTAGAGCATCTGACTTTTAATCAGAGGGTCGATGGTTCGATCCCATCCGGGCTCACCACTTTTCAATGGCTTGGGACGATTTGTGCGTTTGGCCGATCGAGTTCTGAAACCGAGAGGTCCGCGCCGGTTCTCATCTGGCGTTCCTGAACGGCCCGCCAATTCCCATTCCGATCATCGTCATTTGGGAATCGCGGCGGCGGATATTTGAATTCCTCACGGCCTCGCCGGAGCCCGGCGTTCAGACGCCGATGGAGCCGATCTTCATCGAATGAATTTTGTAAAAGGCCTGGCGCGCGGCGTTCTCGCGATGCGTCACCGGCTGTCCGCGGCGCGTTGTCGCCCTTGGCCGCCGGGCCTTGGCGGCGTCTGACAAAAGAAGTATATAAAATACATCAATTAAGCGCCCTGACCGGAGCCGGCCGTTTTCATGTCGAATTCCATGTCATCCGCCTGCGACGACGATCTCCCGGCAGCCGATCTGAGGGCGAGCACTCTCGCCGGCAGATATCAACACAAACGGAGACTCTCTCATGCAAACTGAAGTCGCGTCGACCTTCGCGCAACGCCCGATCGGCGACATCGCCACCAGCCTTCCCGGCGCCACCGGCGTTTTCCGCAAGTACCGGCTCGATTTTTGTTGCGGCGGGGATCAGCGCCTTAAGGACGCGGCGGCGGAACGCGGCGCCGATCTCGCCGCCATTGAAAAAGAGCTGGCGGGGCTTGATCTCGACGCGGAGAGCGACGTGCCGACGGAGTCCAGCGCGCTGATCGACTATATCCTCTATCGGTATCATGAGACGCATCGCCGGCAACTGCCGGAGCTTTTGAAACTTGCGCTGAAAGTCGAGCAGGTGCACGCGGCCAACCCCAAGGTTCCACGCGGCCTCGCTGATCTCCTTCAAAAACTCATCGGCGAATTCGAGGTTCACATGAAGAAAGA
>MEMM01000072.1:1142-2818 GCA_001767925.1 Alphaproteobacteria bacterium RIFCSPHIGHO2_12_FULL_63_12 | reverse complement strand
CACCCCGCCGGAAGGCGCCTGTCGCTCATGGCAGGCGCTCTATGCCGGGGCCGCCAAATTCATGGATGACTTCATGGAGCATATCAGCCTCGAGAATAATATCCTCTTCCCGCGGTTCGAATAGATCGGCGCGTGACGGTGTGGCGGCGCGGCAGACGATTTGTCGCGACCATGGCCGGATAAATCGAGCGGGATCGGGTTATGATCGCAGATGAATATAAGCTTTGAGCGGCGCGCGGCCCGTCCCGAGACGCCCGGCGTTCATCAAACCCGTCGCGACGGCAGCATGATTTGGACGCAGGCAGGGGCTTCCGATTTCCTGGCGCGATTTTTCGGCCCGGAGATCGACGCCTGGAACGGTCGCCAGAAACTGCCGACCGTGTTCTGGGGTTATGGCGTCGCGGCGAGCCTCGGCCTGATCGCCATGTTCGCTGAGGCGCTGCAGCGGCGTCACGCGCTGTTTGAAGAAGCGCTCATCGCCGTCTCGGCGGCATACACGGTCTGGATCCTCGTCTCGATCTGGCGCTGTTCGCGGCCGCTCATCTCATTCAGCAGCAAGATCGCACGCGGTCTCACCGTCGCCTGGGCGATCAACGCCGCGATGGTGCTGGCGTTTCTTCAGCTCGACCTCCTTGCCCGAGTCCTGCGGGGATGATCCGATGACCGGCGATCGATCCGCTCTTTTTTCACTTAGGTAAAGCCATATCTAATTCGCTTCTCAGGCCGAACCCGAAATTGATGGTGTTCGTGGCGATGGCCGTTAGGGCTACGGCGTTTATCGGTCTCTTGCGCCGGATTGTTCGTTCCGCGACCCAGCGCCGCGGCCGCATGAGGAGCATTGCATGACGGAGCTGACGATCGCTCGGGCGCTTCATGTGCTCGCCGTCGTTCACTGGATCGGCGGCGTGTTCATGGTGACGGCGGTCATCCTGCCGTCGGTCGCGCGCCTCGCCGAGCCCGAGCGGCGCATCGCGCTCTTCGAGAGCATCGAGGGCGCGTTCTCGTGGCAGGCGAAGATTTCCGTGACGCTTGCAGGGGCGACCGGATTCTACATGACCGCTCGCCTCGACGCCTGGAGCCGGTTTCTCGATCCCGCTTATTGGTGGATGCATGCGATGGTCGCCGTCTGGGCGCTTTTCACCTTCGTGCTCTTCGTCGCAGAACCGTTGTTCCTGCATCAATGGTTCCGCCGCGCAGCGGCGCGGGATCCGGCGGCGACTTTCGCCCTTATTCAACGCTTCCACTGGGCGCTATTGACGGCGAGCCTTGTGACGATCGGCGCCGCGGTTCTTGGCGCCCATGGCGCGCTGGGTTGAGGGCCGCCGGCGCTCGTTCTAACTATATGTTTTCATGGAATGTTTCAGACGCGTCCGGATGCAAGGGGACGGTTGAATGGTGCCCGGAAGAGGACTCGAACCTCCACGCCTTGCAGCGCCAGCACCTGAAGCTGGTGCGTCTACCAATTCCGCCATCCGGGCATCGGGCAGGCAGGGGCGCTCCTGTAGGATGCGCCTTCGCGGGTGTCAATCAAAGGGCGGGGCGGGGCGCCTCCGGTGCGGGAGGGGGCTGGAGGCGCTGGCGGGTCCGGTCGGCCTGGCGGGCCGGCGTACGCTTGGCGGCCGGGAGCGTTTCCTGATGGCGTGGCGCCGTCGGGGGACGCGCTGATTGCTTTTCAC
>MEMM01000072.1:0-1087 GCA_001767925.1 Alphaproteobacteria bacterium RIFCSPHIGHO2_12_FULL_63_12 | reverse complement strand
GACCCTCTTACTGGAAACGATATTGAGGTGACGCAGGGCGCCGGCCCGCTCGTGCTCGGCATGCCGCATGCTGGGACTGAGGTTCCGGCGGAAATTTTCGCGCGCCTCAATGCGGAGGGTCGAACGCTGCGCGACGCCGACTGGTGCGTTGAGCGCCTTTACGACAGGCTCGCCAGCGAGGCGACGATCGTGCGGGCGAAATTCCATCGCTATGTGATTGACGCCAATCGCGATCCGTCCGGCGCGTCGCTGTATCCGGGGCGGAACACGACAGGGCTTGTGCCGCTGACGAATTTCGACGGCGAGGCGATCTGGACCGCGGCGCCGGATGCGGCGGAAACCGAGCGGCGGCGCGCAGTCTATCACGCCGCCTATCACGAGGCGCTCGGCGCAGAACTTTCGCGGGTGAAGGCGCGGCACGGCGTCGCCATTCTCTATGACTGCCACTCGATCCGCTCGCGGATTCCGCATCTCTTCGACGGCGTCCTTTCCGATCTCAATATCGGCACGAATGACGGGCTAACCTGCGACGCGGCGGTCGAAGCGGCGGTCGTTGCGGCCGCGCGCGCGTCCGGCTTCACGTATGTCGTCAATGGCCGCTTCAAGGGCGGCTGGACGACGCGCCATTACGGCAGGCCGGCGGACGGCGTTCACGCGATCCAGATGGAGCTGGCGCAGTCGCTTTATCTGGCGAGCCAAACGCCGCCCTTCGACTATGACGCGGCGCGCGCGGAAAAACTGCGCGGCGTGCTGCGCGGGATATTGGCTGATCTTGCGGCCCTGGCGCCCATGCTGGCGGAAAAGAGGCGCGGATGACGAAGATTTTCGCAAGACGCGCGCGGTTGCCCGGCGGCTGGGCGCGAGATGTCGCGCTCGAAATCGAAAACGGGCGCATCGCGTCGATCAACGCCGGCGCGCCTGCGCCCGAGGGCGCCGTGCGCGTCGACGCGCTGGCGCCCGCGCCCGGCAATCTGCACAGCCATAGCTTTCAGCGCGCGATGGCCGGAATGACGGAATATCGCGGCGGCGCGCGCGATTCTTTCTGGACCTGGCGTGCGCTGATGTACCGCTTCGCGCAGTCGATCGA
>MEMM01000071.1:2512-8279 GCA_001767925.1 Alphaproteobacteria bacterium RIFCSPHIGHO2_12_FULL_63_12 | reverse complement strand
AAAGAGCGCTTCCCCTTTCCCTCCCTTGAAAAGGGAGGGCTTTCGCGCACGTCGCCGCGAAGCGGCGGCGTCCTCGCGCGAAAGGGAGAGTTTGCGCCTGTTCAGCCATCGCGCTCCCCATTAGGTTGATCGTCCGCCCAAGGAAATTCCGCTTACAGTTGAATTATTGGAATCTCCGCCTGCGAAAAATCATGGTTAATTTTCGCGTTAACCACGATTGTTCGAAAAAAAATTATCGCGTTGATTTCATTGCGCGATTTCGAGCCGTCCCCCTACTTATCCCCCTGGTTATCCCCCTACTTATCCCCCTCCCTCGCGGGAGCCTTATGCTCATCGCGAAATGATCGTTCACCGAAGCGTCAAGGAAGGAGGCCCAGCGTGATTGAAATACTTGCAACCGAACCCGACGCGCGCGGCTTGCCTGCCGCTTTTCTCCGAGGGCGAATTGTCCCGATCTCTCAGCGTAAATGCGGGCGCCGTTCGCGGCTGAACCCCGCGCCGGCTGTCAACAAACCGCCAGCCGCCTCCGCGCCGAAAGGGAAGCCTTCAGCCGTCGCCCATCATCTTCTTGACGATCGACGCGAGCCCCGTCTGGCGGCGGCGGCGCAGCCGTTCGGCCAGCAGGATCGAGCGCAGCATGAGCTCGGATTCGTCGAGATCGTAATTGATGAGGACGTAATCATATTCCGCCCAGTGGGACATCTCGGCGTCCGCCTTGGCCATGCGGCCGCGCACGACGTCTTCGGGATCCTGGTTGCGCGAGCGCAAGCGCCGCTCCAGCTCCTCGCGCGAGGGCGGCAGGATGAAAACTTTCACGACATCGCCGCCGGCGACAGCGTCGAGCTGCTGCGCGCCTTGCCAGTCGATATCGAAGAGCACGTCGACGCCGGCCTTCAGCTGGTCGAACACCTTGGCGCGCGGCGTCGCGTAGAAATTGCCGAAGACGTTCGCCCATTCGAGAAATTCGTTGTTATCCCGCATACGGAGAAATTCCTTCTCCGCGACGAAATAATAATCCTCGCCGTCAACCTCGCCGGGGCGCGGTTTGCGCGTCGTCGCCGAGACCGACAGCTTGAGGCGCGGATCGCCGCGCAACAGCCGCTCGGCGAGCGTCGTCTTGCCGGCGCCCGACGGGCTCGACAGCACATACATCAGGCCGCGGCGTTCGACTTTGGTCGCGTCTGCTTTCATGGTCATTCCAGATTCTGGACCTGTTCGCGCATCTGGTCGATCGTCGTTTTCAGATCGAGGCCGATGCGCTTCAGCCCCATGTCCTGCGCCTTGGAGCACAGCGTGTTGGCTTCGCGGTTGAATTCCTGGGTGAGGAAATCGAGCTTGCGGCCGGCCGGGCCGCCTTCGCTGATGAGCGCGCGCCCCGCCGCGACATGGGCGTCGAGCCGGTCGAGCTCTTCGCGAATATCCGCCTTGACGGCGAGCATCGCGGCTTCCTCGGCGAGGCGTTCGGCGGGAACCGCGCCGGCGAGAAGATCGGCGAGCTGCGCGGCGATTTTGGCGCGAATGGCGCCGGTCGCCGCCTCCGCCGAGGCGCGCGCGGCGTTGGTCAGCGATTCGATCGCGCCAAGCTGGCCGAGGATCAGCGCATCGAGCAGCGCGCCTTCCTTTCGCCGGGCGGCGAGGAGCGCGTCGGCCGCCTCGCGAAAACTCTCCTTCAGGGCCCCGGCGAGCGCGGCGCGCGCGTCTTCATCGTCAAGCGCCGATTCCTGCTCGATGACGCCGCGCAGCGCGAGGACGCCTTCGGGCCGCGGCTTGTCGCAATCCACCGCCAGACGAATTTCCTCGATCAGCTTCAGCGCGCTCGCGAGCGCCGCGCGGTTGACGGCGAACGAGCCTTCGATCGCCGCTCCTTTCAGCAACAGGAAAACATTGAACGATCCGCGTGAGAATTTGTCCGCCAGCAGCTTTCGAAGATCATGCTCCAGAAAATCGTAACCGGGCGGCAGGCGAAAGCGCGGCTCCAGCCCGCGTCCATTGACGCTTTTCATCTCCCACACCCAGCGCGTCTCGCCGAGGGCGCCGTCGACCCGCGCGAAACCGGTCATCGAGGAAAGCGCCATTCCCTACCCTTCTTCGCGTCCGGCGCGCTCGATGCGCCGCCACTGCGCGACATTGCGATTGTGTTCGTCAAGGGTCGCCGAGAAGACATGCCCGCCCGAACCGTCGGCGACGAAATAGAGCGCGTCGGACTCTGCGGGGTTCAAGACGGCCTCGATCGCGGCGCGTCCCGGATTGGCGATCGGCGTCGGCGGCAGGCCGTAAATGACATAGGTGTTGTAGGGCGTCGCCGCCGCGATCTCGCTGGCTTTAAGACCGCGCCCGAGCTTTTCGCCGCCGGTGATGCCGTAGATGATCGTCGGATCGGATTGCAGCCGCATGCGCTTTTTCAGCCGGTTGATGAAGACCGCCGCGATCAGCGGGCGCTCCGCAGCGACGCCGGTTTCCTTTTCGACAATCGACGCCAGCACGATCGCCTCCTCCGGCGTCGTGAAAGGAAGATCCATCGCCCGCTCCTGCCAGAGCCGGTCGATCAGCGCGTCCTGCGCTTTCATCATGTCACGGACGAGTTCGTCGCGCGTCTCCCCGCGCGTGAAGGCGTAGGTCTCGGGCAACAGCTCGCCCTCGGCCGGGGCCAGCGTCAATTCGCCGGTCAGCGCCTCGTCGGCGACGACGAGCTTCAGGATTTGCGCGGTGGTGCGCCCTTCGGGCGCCGTCAGATAGTGCAGGATGCTTTTGCCTTCGACCAGAAGATCGATGATGCGCACGACGCTCGATCCCGCCGGAATTTTATATTCGCCGGCTTTCAGTTTGTGCGCGTCGCCGCGAAGGCGCGCGGTCGCCTGAAACAGCACGGGATAGCGGATGGCGCCGGCGGCGAGCAGTTGCCGCGCCATTTCCGGCGTCGAGGCGCCGGGCTCGAAAAGGACGACCGCGTCTTCAGTGAGCGGCCCCGGCCGCGTCGCTTCGCGCCAGGCGAAATAACCGCCGACGCCGACCGCCAGAACCGACAGCGCGAGCAATCCCGCGACAAACGAAAAAAACGATTTCACAGCACCGCCCCGTCGCCCTTCCGGCATTGCGCGCTCCACCTGACCTCGCCCGGCGGGAGCTTAGCCGTCCACGCGACGAACGACCAGACTGGCGTTGGTGCCGCCAAACCCGAAAGAATTCGACAGGGCGACATTCACGGTCTTTTTGACCGGCGCGCCCGGCGCGAGATTGATTCGCGTCTCGACCGAGGGATTGTCGAGATTGAGAGTCGGCGGGCAAATCCCGTCCCGGATCGCGAGGATCGAAAAGATCGCCTCGACCGCGCCCGCCGCGCCCAACAGGTGCCCGATCGACGATTTCGTCGACGACATCACGAGCTTTTCCGCACCCTCGCCGCCGAACAGGCGCTCCACCGCGCGCAGCTCGATTTCATCGCCGAGCGGCGTCGATGTGCCGTGCGCATTCACATAGTCGATGTCGGACGGCTTCAGCCCGGCGCGCTGCAGCGCCATCTTCATCGCGCGATATCCGCCCGACCCGTCTTCGGCCGGCGCGGTGATGTGATAGGCGTCGCCCGAAAGTCCGTAGCCGGCGATTTCGGCGTATATTTTCGCGCCGCGCGCTTTCGCCTTTTCGTATTCTTCGAGAATGACGACGCCGGCGCCCTCGCCCATCAGGAAGCCGTCGCGATCCTTGTCATAAGGACGCGAGGCGGCGGCGGGATTGTCGTTGAAATGCGTCGTCAGCGCCTTGGTCGCGCAAAATCCCGCATAACCGATCGGACAGATCGCGGATTCAGCGCCGCCCGCGACCATCACGTCGGCGTCGCCGAGCGCAATCATTCGCGCCGCGTCGCCGATCGCGTGCGCGCCGGACGCGCAGGCGGTGACGACCGCGTGATTTGGGCCCTTCAGCTTGTGTCGGATCGACACCTGGCCGGAGACGAGATTGATCAGGCTCGAGGTGATGAAGAACGGCGACACGCGCCGCACACCCTGCTCGTGCAGGATCAGCGTCTGCTTGGCGATGCCGTCGAGACCGCCGATGCCCGAGCCGATCAATACGCCGGCGCGTTCCTGCTCGTCGTCGGTTTCGAATTTCAGCCCGCAATCGTCGACCGCCATCTGCGCGGCGGCGATGCCAAAGGCGATGAAATCCTCAATCCGCCGCTGTTCTTTCGGCGAGATGAAATCATCGGGGTTGAAGGCGTCGGCGCCGATCAGGCCGCCGCCCGCATACCCGTTCGTGCGCGGAACTTCCGCGCCGATCTTGCACGGGTAATCCGTCGTATCGAATTTCTCGATCCGGTTGGCGCCCGATTCGCAGGCGAGAAGACGCCGCCACGTCGCCTCGACGCCCGATGCGAGGGGCGACACCATTCCCAAGCCGGTGACTACGACGCGCCGCATGCCGTCGACAGACCCTTCAGCATAGTGAGGTTTCGCCGTCACGCCGTCCGCGCAGGCGACAAGCCGGTCTTTGCCGGCAAATCATGCGCGGCCGGGCGCTCAGCCCTTTTGTTCCGAAATGAATTTGATCGCGTCGCCGACGGTCTGGATGGTCTCGGCGGCATCGTCGGGAATTTCTACATCGAACTCTTCTTCGAACGCCATGACCAGCTCGACGATGTCGAGGCTGTCCGCGCCGAGATCGTCGATGAAGCTCGCTTTCGGCTCAACTTTGGCCGGGTCGACATCGAGATGCTCGACCACGATTTTCTTCACGCGTTCAGCAAGATCAGACATTCGAAAGGCTCCTTCTGGAAGTTGCGCCGGCCGCACGGGACGGGGCGAGCTGGTAGTGTAGACGTTGCCGGGCTCCGAACGCCAGTCGAGCGCCGCTTCGGATTTCGGGGGCGATTACGGCAAATTGCGGAATGTTGCAACGCCAAACAAAGCCGGCCGAAGGGGAGCGCGCGGAACCGGGAAAGTCAATCGGCGCCGGCAGGCCTCCCTAAAGACGCGTCAAATCATCGCCATGCCGCCATTCACATGAAGAGTCTGGCCGGTCATGTAACCCGCCTCCTCGCTGGCGAGGTAAACCGCGGCGGCGGCGATGTCGGCGGGCGTCCCCATCGCCCCGGCCGGAATTTTGGAGAGGATCGCCGCCTTCTGGGCGTCGGTGAGCGCGTCGGTCATGGCGGTCGCGATGAAGCCCGGCGCGATGCAGTTCACGGTGACGTTGCGGGAGGCGATTTCCTGCGCGAGGCTTTTCGTCATCCCGATCATCCCGGCCTTGGACGCCGCGTAATTCGCCTGGCCGGCGTTGCCGGTGACGCCGACGACCGAGGTGACGCCGATGATGCGGCCGAAGCGCTGCTTGGTCATGAACCGGAGCGAGGCTTTGGCGAGGCGGAAATAGGCGGTGAGGTTGACGCGGATGACCTCGTCCCACATCTCGGGCTTCATCATCATCATCAACATGTCGCGCGTAACGCCGGCGTTGGAGACGACGATGTGCAACCCGCCCATCGCTTCGGCCGCCGCCTTGGGAAGGGCGTCGACCGCGTCAAGGTCGGAAAGATTGCACGGCGCGACATGCACGCGCTCTTTCAACTCGCCGGCGAGCGCGTCGAGCTTTTCGGCCTTCGTTCCCGAAAGCGTCACCGTTGCGCCTTGCGCATGAAAGGCTTTGGCGACCGCGCCGCCGATGCCGCCGGTCGCACCGGTGACGAGCGCGCATTTTCCAGTCAGGTCGAACATGAGGTTCCTTCTCATAAATGCGAGGCGTTATGGCAAGCCTCGTCGATCAAAACTCAGCA
>MEMM01000071.1:0-2488 GCA_001767925.1 Alphaproteobacteria bacterium RIFCSPHIGHO2_12_FULL_63_12 | reverse complement strand
CATGCCTGGACCTGTTCCGGGCGTTCATGGATCGCCGGAACAGGTCCGGCGATGACGTCTCCCCTCCAATCGCGCGCCGCTCAAAACTTCGCATACGCATCAAGATCGGCCGGTTCGCCGACGCTGATGATCGCGGCGTCCTTCGCGATGCGCTTGATCAGTCCCGAGAGAACCTTGCCGGTTCCGATCTCGATAAATCTGTCCGCGCCATTCGCCGCCATATAGGCGACGCTATCCGTCCACCGCACGCGGCCCGTCACCTGTTTGACGAGAAGATCGCGAATGTCCTGCGGTCCGCCCGCTTCCTTCGCCGTGACATTGGCGACGAGCGGCGCGACGGGCGTGCGGATCGTCGTCTTCGCAAGCGCTTCGGCCATTTTCTCGGCGGCCGGCGCCATCAGCGAGGAATGAAACGGCGCCGACACGGCGAGCAATTTCGCCATCTTGGCGCCGTGCTTTTTCGATGCCTCGACCGTGGCCTCGACCCGCGCCTTCGCGCCGGAAACGACGACCTGGCCCGGCGCATTGTCATTGGCGATTTCGCAGACGCCGAGCGCGGCGTCAGTTTCAGCGATCGCCTTTTCAGCGCCGGCGATGTCGATGCCGATCAGCGCCGCCATCGCCCCCTCGCCCGGCGCAACCGCCGCCTGCATCGCTTCGCCGCGAAGGCGCAGCAGCCGCGCGGTGTCGGCGAGCGAGATCGCGCGCGCGGCGCAGAGCGCGGAATATTCCCCAAGCGAATGCCCGGCGACGAAGCGCGCGTCGGCGATATCGAGACCGGCCTCCTTTTCAAGAACGCGCAGCATGGCGATCGAGTGCGCCATCAGCGCCGGCTGGGTGTTGACGGTGAGGTTCAACTCCTCCGCCGGTCCTTCCCACATCATTTTGGAAAGCTTGCGGCCGACCGCGTCGTCGACTTCCTCGAAAACCTCGCGCGCCGCCGGAAATGCGTCGGCGAGCGCCATCCCCATGCCGACCGTCTGGCTGCCTTGACCCGGAAACACAAAGCATCGCGCCATCGCGCCGCTCCCATCTGGAATAAGGAGCCTCCCCTAAACCACGCAGGCTGGGCTGGCAATTTGAATCGATTGACGCGGAAAGCTCACGCGACGCAAATCGCCGGCGACAACGCTTTCCTACGAGCGCCAGAAAACCGGCGTGAACAGAACAAGGATGGTGAAAAACTCAAGCCGACCGAGAATCATCATGAAAGACAATATCCACTTGGCGCCGACAGGCAGGGACTGGAAATTACCGGCCGGGCCGATGACGTCGCCAAGACCGGGGCCGACATTGGCGATCGCGGTCGCCGAGCCGGTCAGCGCCGTCGTTAAGTCGAGGCCAAGCCAGGCGAGCAAAAAGGTCGAGACGATAAGCGAAAACAACAAAACAACAAGAAACGACAGAATCGAATTGGCGACATCGTCCTCAACCTTGCGGTCATGATACAGCACGGGGTGGACGCGATTGGGCGACACAATCCGCGTCAAATTCGCGACCGCGAGCCTTCCAAGAATCTGGAATCTGTAAATCTTGATGCCGCCGGCGGTCGAGCCCGAGCAGCCGCCGACGAAAGTCAGGATAAAGAACATGCCGACTGCGAACGGCCCCCAGAGCTGATAGTCCTCGCTGGCGTAACCGGTCGTCGTCACCACCGATACGATGTTGAACGCTGCGTCAACAAGGGCTGTGTCGAAAGCGACATCCGAACGGATCGACCGCGTCACCGCCAGCAGCATGATCGTCACAAAAAGAAAAACCAGGAAGCCGCGCAACTGGATGTCGTTGGCGAAATCGCGAAACTTGCCGCGCGCGAACCTGATGAAGGCGACAAACGGCAAGGCGCCGGCCAGCATGAAAATCGTCGCCGCCCACAACATCGACTTGTTCTCGAAATATCCGAACGAGGCGTCATGCGTGGAAAAGCCTCCGGTAGATATCGTCGTCATTGCGTGGTTGACCGCATCGAACCAATCCATGCCGAGCGCGCGATAGAGGCCGGCGCACAAGAACACGAGCAAAGTGAAGATGGCGAAAATCCATGTCGCGAGATCGAACGCCCTGGCGACGATTTTTTCCGATTTGTCGGAGCTTTCCGTGTGAAAGAGCTGCATGCCGCCGACACGCAGAAACGGCATCATGATGATGCCGAGCACGATCACGCCGACGCCGCCGATCGCCTGCATCAGGGACCGCCAGAGGAGGATCGACGGCGCGGTCGCGTCGAGGCCGGTCATCACCGTCGATCCCGTCGTTGTCATCGCCGAGACGGCTTCGAAATACGCGTCGGCGAAGGAAAGGCCGTATCCGACCAGCGGCAGCGCCCCGAACGCCGGCAACACCGTCCACGCCAAGGCGGTCAGCAAGAATCCCTGTCGCCGGTCAAGTTCGAAGACTGCCGCGGTTGGGCTGAGCGCCATCAGGGAGAGGCCGGTGAACGCCGACGCCAGCGCTGACAGCACAAACGCCGCGCCCGGCTGGACGAGCG
>MEMM01000070.1:4794-5895 GCA_001767925.1 Alphaproteobacteria bacterium RIFCSPHIGHO2_12_FULL_63_12 | reverse complement strand
CGCCGCGGCGAACCGTTCGATACCGAGTGCCGCGCTCGCGTCGAGCATGTACTCGGTGCGCTTGTCGCCTGGCGGGCGCTGCGTCAGGAAGTCCGCGCCGTGCGGCCAGACGCGATCCTTCACCTCCTGCCAGTGAAGATCCCAATTCGAGCGCGTGTTCTTCGCCCGGTTCAGTAGCGCGATCAGCTCCTGAACGTCGGGACGCTCGCGGCGGATCGGGATGGCCTGCGCTTGGGCCATCCTATGCGCCCAGGAGGACCTTGGCCCCCACCGAAGCCGGCTTCGAGAGCCCGAGCGGCGAGGTCAGCAGCGTGCTCGCGCGACCCGCGCCGCGCTGCCGCTGCCGTTCGCGCTCGGCGGCGAGCGCGGCCTGTCCGCCTGCGGTCGGCCCGGCCGGAGCCTTCGGCGTCTTCGGTGCGCTGTCGCCCGCGAGGAGCTTCGATGCCCCCGCGCCGGCCAGCCCCGGAGCGGCAGCCTTCGCGGCAGTCGCCGTACCTTCGAGCACCTTGGTCCCGAGGCTCGGCGCGATCTGCTGCGTGGTGACGCCCGGAGCTGCGCCGGCGATGCTCGCGCCCGCGCCTTCTGTCGCTGGCACCGCCGCTGCTGTCGCCTCCGCGGCAATGCCCGGCGTCGCACCCGGCACCGCCGCAGCTGCGCTTTCGGCCGCCGTTGCCACGGGGCCAGCTTCCACCGCCGCGCCGCCGACCGAAGGCAGCGCCGCCGTGACCGCCTCGGCCGCCGAAACCGCCGCCGCCTTCGCCGCCGCCAGAATGCCGCCGACCGTGAGCGTCTCCAGCCCCATTACGCACCCCCCAGCAGCTTGTAGCTGCCGAACTCGTCTTCGAGCCACCCGTACCGCCGAAGATAGCGCCTCATCGCCGCCACCGGCATGTCTGGCGTCTCGCGCGGGATCAGCGAGTACAGCTTCCGCGCCCCCAGCAGCTCCGCGATGATCTCCAGCGCCACCGCCGTCCGCGGGGTCAACGCCCTCACCCGCAGGCTCGGGTCGCGAATAGCGTGGACCGCGAGCGTGTGCTCGGGGTCGAATCCAGCAGGAGCGGCCGCGCCCGGCTCGAGCGGCGCGATGAACCACGCGACGGA
>MEMM01000070.1:0-4757 GCA_001767925.1 Alphaproteobacteria bacterium RIFCSPHIGHO2_12_FULL_63_12 | reverse complement strand
CGATGGGACACTCGCCGCGGGTAGCCCCACGACTCGACGAGGCGCGCGAGGCGCCAGCGGTCGCCGAGATCGCACTCGACGATGCAGCCCACCTGCTACCCGACCTGATCGCCACCGGGCGGAGTCGGTGCCTTCGTGCCCTTCTTGAACTTCGGCCAGGTGTACTTCGCGTCCGGGTCGCCTACGCCGCGCTTCGTCGGGTGCTTCCCGTCGTGCTTGTTGTACTTCGCCTCGATCAGGTGGTCTGGGTAGGTGCAGCGCGGACACTGGTTCTTCTCCCCCGGACTGGTCTTGCCACAGAGCGCGCACACGGACATGAGGCCTCCTCTCAGGTGATGATGATCTCGTCCTTCTGCGTCGTCGCGAGCTGCTGCAGCCGCAGGCAGTTGGCGCAGAAGAGCAGATTCGTGATGCGCTTCGCCGCGACCTCTTCGGGCTTCCAGCGTCGATTCCGCTTGCACTGCCGGCACGGCGCGACGCAGTGGCCGTCGTAGATGCGCAGCCCGATGGATTCGAGCGCCTGCACGATCTCGCGGAGCGCCGGGTGCTCCATCTCAGAAATGTCTCAGCCGCTCGTCGAGCGGCTCGACCTCGGTATCGTGGTATCGATCCGGCATGTTGTGATCCTCGCATCGGTCGGGTGGCCGGCAGTCGCGGCACTCATAGAATGCTCTGCGCGCGAGGCCGCCGTCGTCGTTTCGGTAGACCTGCCATCTGCGATCGCTCTTCACCCCGCAGATCGGGCAGAGCCACTCCTTGCGGGAGCTGCTGTAGTGCATCAGTCGGGCTTCGCTGCCTTCTCGCGCTTCGCGGTTCCCTCGCGCTTCGGCGGCTCTGCCGGCTCTGGCTTCTGCCGCGCCGCGATCCGATCGCGCAGCGCCTGCTCCTCGGCTGCGAGCCGTGCCTGCCGCCTGGCCCCGTCCTTGATCTGTGCCATCGGTTCCCCCTACATCTCGGCAGTGTCAGGATAGCGCCGACTGTCGCGTTGAAAACGGTCCGGCGCGAACACCGGCTCGGCGAACGTCAGCGCAAGCGCGTCGCCCAGGTCGGGCGAGGGTAGACCCCGCGCCTTCAGATCGTCCTTCTTCTCGAGCTTGACCTTGCCGTTCGACGCGAACTCGTAGGTCGGCCCGCAGAGGTCCGTCTTCAGCGCGGACATGTTCTGGATCGAGCCGCCCTGCTCGAGCCAGTCGCGCATCTCGAACCACATCTCGGTGCGCTTGTCCGCGTAGTGATCGTCCGAGGATCGACCACCGAAGTTGACTTCGACGATCCGATACCCGAGCTGCCGAAGCCGGTCGATCACCCCCGCGCCCATCCCGCCCGCATCGACGAACGTGGCCTGCGGCGCGTAGCGGTCGATCGCGCGCGCCGCGTGCCCGGCCAGCGCCATCGTGTCGATGCCCTGGTAGATCTCCGGCCTGTAGGCCGTGAGCCCCTGCCGGACCTGGATCACCGAGCGATCGTCGCCGAACCGCGCCACGTCGACCCCGATCACCACCGGCGCGAAGCCGTACTGATGCTCGAGGTACTCGCGCTGCGCCGCGGCGCTCGCGATGTCGATCGTGATGAGCGTGTCGGAGCTCGAGGCCGTGAAGTCAACGAGGAACTCCTGCCGATAGGCTGCATCGCTCATGTCGCGCCGGGCGGCTTCGAGCTCGCTCTTCGGTAGCCACGGCAGCTCCGTCTCGTCCGCTCGGTAGAGCGCCGTGAACCAGTCGCGATCCGCTTGGGCCCGAGTCCAGAGCTCGAGGAACGCATCGGCCCCGTGCGGCGTGCCAATGAACAACGCCCAGCCCTTTCGATCGGTGAGTGCCGGCCGCAGGATCTCGGGGAAGACGTGCGGAGCCATGCCGGCTACTTCGTCGATCACCACGCCGTCGAGGTAGAGCCCGCGCATGGACTCCTCGTTGCCTTCGCTTCCGCCGTAGAGGGTGATGCGCGCAGAGTTCGGCAGCTCGACCCAGGATTCTGCTTCGGACCGCCTTGAGCCGGGGATCTTCTCGGCTAGCTCGGTCAGGTACTGCCACGCGATCTGGCGAGCCTGCTTGAGCTTCGGTGCGACGTAGGCGTAGCGTGGGACGTGCAGTCGGCAGCGCAGAGCACGATCGACGAGCAGTGCGATCGCGAGTCGGGTGTTGTGCGTCAGCGTATAGTAGTGCCCCACGGCGAACTGACCGTCTGGTGCATCCACAGTCAAGCAGCGCACCGATCGGCTTGTCACTCGCTCGCAGCCAACGATCGCCTGCCAACGCAGGCGTTCCGGCGGCGGACGGTAGCGCGCCGCTTTACGCGGCAGCGAGAAGACTTGCATGAGCGGCCGAAACTTGATGCGCACGTAATCGCGTCCCATGGCCCGCTTCACGCCGCATCTCGGCTGCATCCCGAGAGAGCGCAGCAAGCGAACGATATCCTGTGCGAGACGTTCGGACTTCTGCGTGATCTCGCAGTAGTGGCCTTGCGTGCTGATGGCCCCGTCAGAGTCCATGAGTCCGTGCAGCAGCTCTGTGCGTTGCGCGATTGAGGCCCGTTGGTAGCAATCTGGGATGTGCTTCTCGCCGAGAACGCCCATCTCACGGAGCCTTACCTGCATTCCTCCGTTGACGCGATACGTGGATGCTCGGCCAGTAGACTGCGAGCACTGATCCCGAACGGTCCACCCATGTGCCGCTGCGCGGACCGTGATCTCCTGCACGGTCTCTGGATCAGCCGTCGTGATCTCCGACGCTCGCGTCGAGCCATCCCCGAGCCATTGCCCAAGTAGATACGGATCTAGCGGCAGATCCCGCTCCGAGTACTCGACGGGAGCCACGAGCGCAACGCGATGGTTCCACTCGCCACGAGAGCGGAGCGTTCGTGCGATCTCAGCCGTCGTTCGCGTCGCCGCTGGCCGCGGCTCGTTGCGAACTCGCGTCGGACCTCGCCCCGGCCAGTGATGCCGGTCGCACTTGCGGGTCGTGACCCAAAGGTGCTCGGAATCGGCAACGATAGTTTCGCCGCTCGCGAACGTGAGGCGGTAGCACTCCCGCTCGTGCATAACGGGATGGGCGAATAGAACCTTGACCGCGCGACCGTCCGAGCCGATCACCTCGTCACCTGCGCGGATCTTGCCCATCGTAGCCCAACGCCCATCCGCGAGAGGCACCGGCGTCTCTATGTCGAGCGCCTTGCCCCAGCGGCGATGCGCGACCACAACCGCGAAGCTGTGCTCGGTCAGTCCGGCCTGCACCTGGCGCTGATAGACGTGCGGGCGGAAGCCGAGGTCAATGACCGTCGTCGTCACCGTCGCGCCTTCAGGTCGCGTGTGCTATCAGACGACCCACGCTGCAGTCGGAACGATCCTCTCCGATCAGCGTTCATGCGGCCCCGCATCGAACCCGGTCACGACCTCGATCCGTACCGGCTCTGGCGTCGATACCTCAGCCTCGAGCTTGGCGGGGAGCAGCCGGCCGATCAGCGCGAGGAATGACCGGGAATCCGTCTTGGCGATGCTGGTCAGGTACTCCTGCCCGCCGGCCTGGTCGAGCGCACGCAGCACCATCTCGCGCAGCTCGGGGCTCTTCGGGCCCGGCGCGATCTTCTGCGGCGAGCCCTTCTTACGCCCGCTACCCGGCGTCTTGTGTCCTCGCGGCCTGCCTTTCGGCCAGCTCATTGGTACCGAAACCTACGCGGCTCAGTTCGCCGCGCAGTGGCCCTCGGCGCGGCCACGGGAGCCGAAGGCGGACTCGGCGAGGCGCAGCGCCGCGATCACGTTGTCTTTCGCCTGCGCGTCGCCGAAGATGTCGACTCCGGCGATGCCACGGCCGCGTGCCTGGAGTTCTTCGCGAATCGCCCGGATGCCGCCGACGATCAGGTCCGGCCCGTGCGTGTCCTCGTAGACCACGCGGAGGATGCCCGAGACCGACCCGGCCCCGATGGAGAGCGTGGCCTGTGACATGCTCCTCGGGTGGTTCACGTCGGTCGCGTGGGCGGTGTAGATGTCCATGTTGTTCCGGGTGCCGCCGCTCTCTTGCCAGATCGCGCGCAGATCCCGCGTCACGTTACCGATGCCGACCCCCTCATCCAGTGACATGTTGCAGTCCCAGTCGCGGAGTTCGGTTGCGCTGATATCGAAGTAGCGCTTGCCCATGCGGAGACCTCCGGTGCGGATCGTAGCGCAGCGATGGCGGGATGCGCGAGGGCGGCGGTGATGTCTCGATCGGGTGGCCGCGTCTCGGAGGTGCGGTCCGCAGTGGAGCTCGTGGCGAAAGTCTGTGCGCGCGTGGCCTCGTTTGGGCGAATGGCGGCCGAACTCGTGCCAGATCGCTTTCGCGTCGATTTATTTGTCGCTACCTGTTGACACTCGCCGATGAGTGACGTATCATGCGTTTCTCGGTCGATGATGGCCGACGAGGAGAAACACCATGGCAGGACATCGACACCGGACAGTGACCGAGAGTGGCCCCTACGGATGCGCCGGTAGCGTACGCTACGTACTCCGCTGCGCGTGCGGAGCGGAGCGCCACACCTGCTCGTGCCATCAATGCCGGATGCAGGGGACCGACAAGGGCGTATGGACCATGCCGGTGTGTGACGCCTGCGACCGGCGGCATGCGCTCGACATGGCCTGCCACGCCGCCCACCGTGACCGCGTCCTCGCGGCGATGGATTGATGGCCGCGATGACCGACACCCGCACCGATGCGGCGCAGATCGCCGAGCTAGACCGCGAGGCACGCGACCTGCGCCGCCTCCTGCGCGACACGGGCCACGACGTAT
>MEMM01000069.1:5865-7545 GCA_001767925.1 Alphaproteobacteria bacterium RIFCSPHIGHO2_12_FULL_63_12 | reverse complement strand
CCGTCAAGGTGCAGCTTGGCGCTCGGCGCGACTCCGATGCCAACGCCTGTCGAGTTGAAGTATGCGACATCGGCGGCGCTTGCACCGATCGCCATCGTGTCAATGGTGTGCGAGTAGGACACGTACCCGCGCGAGTCTCCACCCGAGTCCGCGAAGTAGATGTTGCCGTTGCTCGCGGTGCCGGAGCCTATGGTGATGCCCGACGAGCCGGAGCCCTCAAGGAAGAGTTCGTCCGCTACCGCGTTGGGCGTGGCCCCGGAGTCGGCAGTAAATACGTGCAACTTCGCAAGCGTCGCCCCCGTCCCAATGCCTACGTTCAGACCCTCTACCTCAAAGACAATCGTCGATCCGTCTCCGATAGCGCACCTGAGCAGGGTGTCCGTAGCCACGCCGGCATTACCATCGATCGAAAGTCCGTGTTTGGCACTGTCCACGACCACGGCAAAGACCGTGCTCTCGTCATGCTGAAAATACCCGGTCTGTATCGCGGACGAATTTACGACGTACAGTTTGTGACTCGGGGCGGAACCGATGCCGACGTTGCCGGTCGATCCTGTTATGATCAGGTTTCCGCTCGCGTTCGCCTGAAGGTCCGCGTAGACACTCCCGTCCGTGTGCGTGAGCCGGAGCTGCGGGTTCGAGGCGTCCAGCACGTCGAGCTTGCGGTCCGGGCCGGTGGTGCCGATACCGACGTTGCCGTCAGTTTTTATATTTATTCCGGTGGCCGCAACACCAGCCGCACTTATTTGAAAGGTAGAAGTACCATCCGATGCCCCCGCACCAACATACCAGTTTCCCCCTGCATTATTTATTAGTCGAAGACGAGCTGCGTTTAGTGCGGCTGTAGTCTCAATTCTTATTTCTTCCCTAACTCCAGATGCGCCTCCAACCATGTGCAACCCTGCTCCAGGCGCCGACGTCCCGATGCCCACGCGATCCAGGCCCGCATCCAGAAACAGCAGGTTCGCGTCGGTGTCGCCCTCGAAGCGGGCGTCAAGGTCGAGCCCGGCATCATTCCAGACCAGCCCGGTCGATCCGCTCACCCTGAGTTCAACACCGGTTCCGCCGCTGGGCACGAGCAGGTTGATCTCGCCCGTCTCGCCACCGGCGGCCGTGCTTCTGAGCACGGTGTATACCTGCGCATAGGCCGTCTGTGTTGTCGCGTCGTTCTCGGCAAAGGAAAGGATGTTGCTTATCAGCCAACCGTTGGCCGAAGGCGACGCGGCCCTCCCGAGGACGATCCTACATGGAAGAATTGTGGATGTCTCACTGTTCTGGAAAATGGCGACGTTCTGACTTCCACCGAGCGCTGCGGCGCGAACGACGTGCAGCATCGCTTGTGGATCGAGCGTCCCAATGCCGACAGATCCGCCTTCCCGGGGATCTGACACCAAATAAAACACGATGGTCGAGCTATCTATGCTGCCCGTGTACGCCGTGCCCATGTAGACCTTGTCGAGCGCGTAGGCGTCCGTCACCGTCGTCGAGACCTGTATCCCGCTCGACGCCACGGCCGGGTCGAAATACAGGTAATAGACGGTCCCGGCACTGAGCCCCGATATCGTCTGCGAGCCAAGCGCGTAGCTGATGCTTTCCGAGAACCGCAGCGTCCCGGCCCCGACGTTGAAGGCGGTGTTGCTCGTTGGTGTGAAAGTGCCGGAGAACTGCGGCGTCCGCTGA
>MEMM01000069.1:314-5833 GCA_001767925.1 Alphaproteobacteria bacterium RIFCSPHIGHO2_12_FULL_63_12 | reverse complement strand
GCCCGCCCGCGTCTCCTTGTATGCCTTGCCCGCCCCGGTGCCGGGCTGGAGCGAGTCGTACGCCGCCGCCGCGTCGGTGTGCGTGGACAGGGTGACGCGGAGGTTCTGCCGGTCCTGATTCTTGGTCACGCTCAAGACCCGCACGTCCGCGTTGATCTCGAAAAACGGGTCCACGACAGTGACGGTGTCGCCGATGGCGATCGCGTTGAACGGGAAACGGTCCGGATCGATCTCCGCCCAGTCGAGGACGTTCGGGATGTCGTATTCGATGACCGGGGCCTTGTGCTCCTCCAGGTGGTCGAAGGCCAGCCGGTATAGCTCTCGCGGCCCGTTCAGGCGCGTGTAATTCTTGACCTGCTGGGAGCCTACGAACGAGACGGCGTCGATGTGGTAGGTCGCCGCCCCGCCCACGGCAAGAACCTGGAGCGTCGCCGTGGACCCCTCGATGGGCATCCCTTCAAGCTTCACGTTTATGAAGGCGGTGCCCGTCGTCCCGTTCTTGTTTATCCAGGTCATCGGGTTGGCGCCGGTCGCCACGACCTGGACCTGGACGGTGCCGCTGACGACGTAGAGCTGGACCTGCACCGAGTAGTGGGAGGCCGCGTTGAGCGTGACCGTCTTCTGTGCGCCCTCTCCTGCCCCTGCCGCCACGACCTTCTGCGACTTGCTCCCGTAGCGGATGAAGGCGATGTCCGTGTTTTCCGTCAGCGTCGCCCCGGCGACGGCCGACCAGCCCGCATGCACCCCGGCGGTGTATGTCCCATCCATGAAGCCGGGCACAACGAGCGTCTGCTCATCCTCGAAGGACGGATCGCGGACGAGCCCGTCGAAGGTGCCGTACGTCGCAATGGATGCAGCATCCGGGACGTAGTCGAACAGGGCCGTATTCGGGGAGGCGACGTTGTCAATCGTGAACTCGAAAAGGTCGCCAGCCGCACAACCGGGGGCGGCAGAACACGTTACCGTATCCAGGTCCGTGCCGACCCGCGCGGTGTCGCTGATCAAAAAGAAGTTGCCCGACTCGGCGCCGCTCTTGAACCGGATATAGTTGCCGATGTTGGTGTCGCTACTCGGGATGACCTTGTCGCCCTTCACCGTCACGACAGCGGCGAGAACGCTCTGCACCTCGAACAGCGCCCCTTCGCACGTCGCCGGAGGAGCGCCGCCGCCGGTGGGGTAGACCTGGTTGACCACCTCGGCCCGTTTCGTGTTTCGCTTGATGCCCGTGGCGTTGACGCCATACTCGATCCGGACGCCGTTGCTGGCCCCCCGCGCCTTCAGGTCGATGCTCTCCGGGCTTGTGCTCTCGTCGATCTCGATCTCGTAGCCCGTGGCCTCGGCAAGCTGCTGGATCGCGTCGAGCACGGACGGATATGACAGCTCCAGGCTGTCGATGGCCGTCGTGTCCGACTCCGCCGTCCCGCCGCTCTTGACCTGGAAAGCGGAGTAGGACCCGAGCAGCTCCGCAAAGATATCCTTGAGCGCCGCGCCTTTGAACGGATGGAACCCGTTGTAGACCTCTCGCGCCATGTCCTGCCAGATGCGGTCGCCCTCGATCTGGAGGAGTTGGCGCCCGTCCGCGTCGATCTCGGCAACCTGCTGGATCCGGTAGGTGCGGATATCGGTGGACAGATCCGGGTCCACGAGGCGGATGAACGTCTGCTGGGCCGTGATGAGGCTGAACTTGTCGGCCTCCGCGACCGTGGCGCGGATCTGGTCGCGGACGTTCAGCGTCTCCGAAATCTCCCAGACCACGTCGAGGAGCTGGGCGACGGCGGCCTTGGAGGAGTTGAGGATGTAGACGTTGTAGCCGGCCACTTTACAAGTACCTCTTCCAGTACGCGACCTTCATCCCGCCGATCGACTCGCCGGTCGGGACGTGCAGGCAAGTCTGGTTCGGCCGCAGCAGCGGAAAGCCGACCTTGTTCCAGTCGGAGAGCCCGTTGGTCTGAACCAGCGTCGTGGATACCTGCGTGATGGTGCCTTTTTCGAAGTCGAGCACCTCCCGCACGTTCGCGGCGAGGTTCCCGGTCTTTGAGAACTTGACGTTGTGCGCCCGCATCAGGTCCGGGTTCAGCGAGTAGCGCCGGACATCGGCGTCGGAGAGCTGGAACGGGAAGAAACCGAGGACATCGTACTTGCAGGCTGGCTGCGCCACCGCATCCTGGTCCCCGAGGTAGAGCGTCCCAGAAGAGCCGACGACGCCGGTCGTGCCGGTGTCCGAGTCCAGCAGCGTCCCGTCCTTGTAGAGCCGCACGTCGTTCGGCCCCCAGCTTCCGGCCAGGACCATGCGCGTGTCGGTCGCGAACGTCTGCACCGCGGCCGTGGCGCCCGTCACGACACCCACGGTCGCCCGGTCGCGAGTAAAGAAGAACTTGTCAGAACTCGCCTGGTACCAGAGATAGACGCCGTTGTCTTCGTCTACGAACCACTCCGCCAGGAACTGGTTGCCGGCCACGTCGTAGGCGAACTGCGGCCGGACCACCATGATGATCGTGCCTTCGTCTGGGTTCGACACCACGCCCGCGAACGTCGTCCCGAAGGTGGCCTCGGCTATGTAGCGCCCGCCACGCTCGCCCGGCTCGAACTGGTCCGAGTCGGTTGTTGCGCCGCTGGCCCCGGTGACGCTCGTCCCGTCGATCAGCGTTCCGACCAAGTCCCAATCGAAGTCTACATAGAGGCTCATATCGGCCAAGACGAAGTCGGGTGCCGTGGCCGCGCCCTCCAGCTCCAGGACGAACGGGTTGGGCGCCGTGCCGGTGTCCAAGACCGTGAACGACGGACCCGTGCCGGAAGGCGTGACCGTCGTCAGCGTCGTGGCGACCGCGAAGGGCGTGAGCTGGATGAGCGGCAGCGTGAAGGGGAATGCCGGGTCCGTCGTCGGGTGCCCGCCGATCGGCTGGAGGTTGAAGCCGCCGGCATAGAGGCAAGGGTAGTAGCGGTCGGTCTGGTCTGCGAACTCGACGCGGATCGTTTCCGGGATCGTGAACTGCTTCCCCCGGACGGACGATAGGTCCGTCTTGAGCGCGTCCAGGTTGGTGCGGAGGCCGGTGGCCGTATCCTCGAAGATGGTGCCAGTGAGGACAAAGGGCTTGGGCCTGAATGTGGACGTGAAGGCGAAGGCGCCGTGGCGCTCTGGCAGCGGGTCGGCCACGACATCGGCCGGCGCCATCTCCAGGTGCGGGGCGGAGTAGACGAGAACGCCGTAGTCGTACAGGTCTTTCCCGTTGATCTTGACCGAGTAGGACGTTGGCGCTGTGGCTGGGCGTGCCATCGGAGGTCAGGACATCCCCATGAAGCGGTGGAGGTTGCCGCCGTTCACGGCCGAGAAGAACTCGATGTTCCGGGACGAGTCGCGGATCTCGGTGAGGAGGCGGTTCCTTTCGGCGTCCTGGATGCGCATGGTCTCGTTGACGGCGAGGATCAGGTTGCCCTGCGTCTCGGTGAGGGTGGCGACGGAGGAGAAGGCTTGCGAGCCGGATGTTGCGGCCGTTTGCCGTGTCTTCAGTTCAGCCGCAGCCTCCTCGCCCGTTATTCGCAGGTGGGAGCTGCTGCTTGACGCCAGCACGGCGAGCTTCTGGAGGTCTTCGTCCGATCGGTTCTGGAGCCCGGACCTGGCTTGGTCGCGAGCACCGACGCCGATTATACTGCCGATGCCCTTGATGATGCCGATCGCTCCGGCCGCGATCTGCCCGGCAAAGCCGATCTGGGTCAAGGTCTTCGAAAACGACTTGGCGAACTTGGAGCCACTGAAAGGGCCGTCCTCGCCCGACAACCCGCCGAAGCCGGCGTTGATATTCATCAGCCCGCCGAACACGTTCTTGTTCCCCAGCCCGAACGCGGCGAGGCTCGCCTGCATGTTCTGGAGCGCCTCGCCGAACCTGTCCTCCATTGCCTCGGGGCCGACGATGAATCCGGCTTTCGTCGCCTCGCTGATCTTTGTCCGAAGCTCCGTCAGCGACTCCGTGGACCCACGAAACAGGTTCGCCCCGGAGAGCGGCGAGATGGCGCCCTGGCCCGCTTCCACCGCCAGCCCTTCCGTCGTGACGGGCCGGATGTCGATGCCGGTAGGTGCCGCGAACGCTACGCTCTGGCGACGGCGCTGGTCGGCCATACGTCCTGCCGCAGATCCCTCGCCGCTGGTTGTGGCGAACGCTCCGATGCCCGCGAGGGGTTCGATCTCCCCGGCCGCGGCAATAGCCTCAAGGCGAAGCTGGAGCAGCCCCGCCTCCATGCGTCGCCGGGTTCCAGGATTCTTGGCCGTGTCGATCTTGGCCTGGATGTCGGCCGCCTTCGCGGCAAATACCGCCGGGCCGGGGCTTATCCCAGCGATCTTCTCCAGGCGCGTAATCACCGCATCCAAAACCGGGATCAACGTCTTTTGCAGCACGCCCGCCAGCCGATCCTTGAAAGCCGTGCCCAGCTTGTCGATGCGCGGCTCCAGCGTCTTGGATGTGTCTCCGACCTTGACCAGCCACCCGACGAACTGTCCCAGCTCCCGCGCCAGAAGCACAACCCCCAGCGTCCGGAGCTGGAACAGCGCCTTTCCGAAGCTGCTGACCTTCGTCATCAGCCCGGTGAAGGCGCCGCCGCCCTCGACTCCAAGTTTCTTGAACGCCGTCTCGGTGCCCTTGGTCGCGTCATTCGCCTCCTTCATCGCGGTCTTGAGTTTCCGCTTGAACTCCGCATCGCCCTCCAGGCCCAGGCGAACGACAACCTCATCCACGAACAGGCCGCCGATAGGCAGCGCCGCGAGAAAGAGTTGAAGGTCCGTCCAGTCCTGCGCCGTCACGGTCATCGTCTCACCCCAAAACAGCAACGGGCGACCGGGGCCATTCCCCCGTCACCCGAGAACCTTCCGAACGTCGCGGCTCTCCCGCTCCGCATCCTGGAGCTGTGAGGCGTGAGCCATGATGCGGAGCTTGGCATACGACACCCCCCACCGGATCGTCTCCGGGTCCCAGCCCGTCAGGCGGACGATGTAGGCGAGCCCGCGAGCGAACGTCCCAGCCTCAGGCGCGCCGTTTTTTTTTCCTCATAGTCCGGATCCATAGCCCGCAGCATATCCTCGGGGTCGTTGCCCTGCGAGTGTACCGACAGAATCTGGCAGAACGTGTCGTAGCCCACGGCCGCGAAGTTCCGCGGCTCGACGCTCTGGTTCCGCTCGTCGTCCCAGGTGTCTTCAAGGATCGCGTTGAGCCAGAGGAAGCGGGCCTCCGTGACGCGCGCGATGGCCCGGACCACTGCCTTGCGGCGTCTACGCCACCAGCTCCAGCGGGCAGCGACGGCGCCCTGGTAGACGGCCAGCGCGTCGAAATACTGTACGCGGGCGACTTCCACGCGGTCCATCTGGCCCAGCGACTTCGGGTAGATCCGGAGGACGGTGAACTCCGCCGGCTCCGTCCCGGGGCGCCGCACGCGGAACGTCGCCAGCGGCCTGTCGGCGGCCACCGCCGCTTCCTTGGCGACCGGGTCGAGGTGGACGCCGTTCGAACGGGAGGCCCCAGAAACGCCTATGG
>MEMM01000069.1:0-147 GCA_001767925.1 Alphaproteobacteria bacterium RIFCSPHIGHO2_12_FULL_63_12 | reverse complement strand
GCCGAGGTGGCGCCCATACATCGCCATGCCGCCCTGCCCGCGAGGGTCCTTGTGGCTGAACCAGCCGGCCGTGAGCTTCGGGATGACGCTGATGTGGCGGCGGTAGTCCTCGGCGCGCAGGTCGAGCCAGACGCCGACGGCCACGTG
>MEMM01000068.1:10413-11426 GCA_001767925.1 Alphaproteobacteria bacterium RIFCSPHIGHO2_12_FULL_63_12 | reverse complement strand
GATGATGTGCGGATGGTTGCGTCTATCGGTTCGACAGCGCGGCGGCGTGCATGCGCGCCTCTTCGATGTAGTGAAGCGCCCCGGCGAACGCCATTTTGTTTTCGCCCTCGCGGAGGTCGCGGAATTTTTTCGCCGGCATGCCGGCCCACATCTCGCCGGCGGGAACGATCTTTCTGGAGGAGAGAAAAGCGCCGGCGGCGAGCATGCCGCCGGTTTTCACGACCGACCCGTCGAGCATGGTCGCGCCCATGCCGACAAATCCTTCATCCTCGACCGTCGCGCCGTGCAGCATGCATTTGTGTCCGATCAGCGCATGAGCGCCGATGAGCGTCGGAACGCCGCCGAGCATCGGCTCGTCGGCGTGGATGACGGTGCCGTCCTGGATGTTCGATCCCTTGCCGATGACGATGCGGTTGGAATCGCCGCGCAGTACGCAGCCATACCAGACCGAAGCGTCCTCATGGATTTCGACATCGCCGCAGATGACGGCGCCGGGCGCGATGAAAGCTGATGCGTGAATTTTCGGCTTCTTGTCGCCAATGGCGAAAATCATCGGTTTCATGGTCATGCGGCGACGGCGTCCGGCTGATTTTGGGGATGGGCGCGAATGAACGGCTCCAGCGCGTTGCAACGTTCGACGATCTCCACAATGCGCGGCTGCTTCGATAAATCAATCCCGAAACGCAGCGCGCCGAACACCTGCGGGACGAGGAACGCATCAGCAAAGCCGGGGCTGTCGCCGACGCAGAATTTTCCGGCGTCCCGGTCGACCAGCGCTTCAACCGAGGCCATGGCGCCGCCGGTCCAGCGCCCCAGCCATTCCTTCATCGCACCGGCGTCGAATTCGCGCTCATTTTTCAGATAATTCTGGACGCGGAGATTCATGAACGGCTGCGCCTCGCAGGCGATGACGGCCGCGATCGCACGCGCCCGCGCGCGCCCCGCCGCGTCGGCCGGCAACAGAGGCGTTTCGGGATAGCGCTCTTCGAGATATTCGATGATTGCGGTCGACT
>MEMM01000068.1:7285-10376 GCA_001767925.1 Alphaproteobacteria bacterium RIFCSPHIGHO2_12_FULL_63_12 | reverse complement strand
TGCGGGTTGCGCTTTAGAAAAGCCGGCGACTGCTGTTCGCCTTTCAGCAGATTGACCGGCTCGTAGTCATAGGCAAGTCCCTTGAGTTCAAGGGCGATCCTGACGCGATAGGTCGCGCTCGAACGCCAATAGCCGAAAAGCTTCATCGCCCCTGCTTTCGATAAAATTTGACTAAGATTTATCGCTTATTCTTCGCGGAATGCCAAACCATCGCAGCGATGCTGCGCGCAAACCGGAAAAGGCGAGGCGAAAATGCAGGCGGCGGTAATCGACGTGGCGGTGGAGGAAGAGGGCGATCTGTTGTGGGTCCGCCGGAATTTACGGTTCGCCGAGGATGGCCGGCTGCTGCTCGATCTCGCCAATTGCCTGCGGGTCATCGAACTCCACCCCGATTTCAAGGGACGCTACAAGTTCAATGACGTGTTGATGAAAGTCCTCGACCGGGGAACCGTCATGATCGAATGGCGGCTTTCCGAATTCACGGCGATGGTGCAGGAGCGATTTCTTCCTGAAATCCCCTATGAAACAGCAACAAGGGCGCTGGTGATCGCCGCCAATAAGGCCGGCATCAAATAGGCGCCCGGTCGGCCGGGAGGGGTGGACCGGATTGGTAACAACTGTTACCAATTTCGGGAAATCTTACCGGAGACCGCCATGGCAGACCTGTTCGACAACCCGCTCGGCACCGACGGCTTTGAATTCGTTGAATATACGGGGCCGGACCCCGATGCGCTGGCGGCGCTTTTCGAACAGATGGGGTTCACCGCGGTCGGCCGCCACCGCTCGAAAGACGTCATCCATTACGTTCAGGGCGGGGTCAATTTCCTCTTGAACCGCGAGCCCGCGGGGCAGCCCCAGTCGTTCCGCAACCAGCACGGCGCCGGGGCCAACGCCATGGCGTTCCGGGTGAGGGACGCAGCGCTCGCCTATCGCGAGGCGATCCGGCGCGGCGCCAAGCCGATCGAGGCCAAGACCGGCCCGATGGAGCTGAATATTCCGGGCATCGAAGGGATCGGCGGGCTGAACGTCTATCTGGTCGACCGATATGGCGCGCAGACGATTTATGACGTCGATTTCGAGCCGATCAAAGGCGCAGACCCCGCGAAGAATTCCGTCGGCCTCACCTATATCGATCACCTGACCCACAATCTGCGCCGCGGCAACATGAAACAGTGGGCGGATTATTATGAGCGCATCTTCAATTTCCGCGAGATTCGCTATTTCGATATCGAAGGGAAGCTGACCGGCCTTGTCTCCAAGGCGATGACGAGCCCCTGCGGAAAAATCAGGATACCGCTGAACGAAAGCCAGGACGACAAATCGCAGATCGAGGAATTCATCGCCCGCTATAATGGCGAGGGCATTCAGCACATCGCGCTTGGAACCGACGATATCTATTCAACCGTCGAAGATCTGCGCCGGCGAAAAGTCCCTTTCCAGTCGACCCTCGACGCATATTACGACGGCGTCGACAAGCGGGTCGGCAAGCATGGCGAGAACATGGAGCGCCTGCGCAAGAACCATATCCTCATCGACGGCGCCCCGACGCAGGGGCAGGGTCTTTTACTGCAGATATTCACCCAGGATGCGATCGGCCCGATCTTTTTCGAGATCATTCAGCGCAAGGGCAATGAAGGGTTCGGCGAAGGCAATTTCCGCGCGCTCTTTGAATCGATCGAACTCGACCAGATCAGGCGCGGGGTGCTGAAGGAATCCGCATGAAGGAAAGCGCCGCCGGAAAGGATCTCGACCTTTCGGTTTTCACGCCCTACCGGATCGCCTTCCTCGGGCGAATGATGAGCGAGCAGCTCGGCGCCGCCTATTCAAGCGAGGATCTGACCATTCCCGAATGGCGGGTGCTGGCGGTCATCAGCCAGCAAGAAGCGGTCGCCGCGCGCGACGTGGTGGCGCGAACGCCGATGGACAAGATGGCGGTGAGCCGCGCTGTCGCGTCGCTCGAATCGAAACAGCTGATCCTGCGCGAGCCAACTGATGACCGGCGCGTCTCGGCTCTGCGGCTGTCGCCGAAAGGTAAAAGCGTCGTTGAGCGCGTGTCGGCGATCGCGCTAGAATATGAAAAGGCGCTGCTCGACGCGATGCCGGAGGCCGAGCGCGCCGCGTTTTTTGCGGGCCTTGCGCGCCTTGAATCGGCAGTTGGCTCCGACCGCGACCAAAAAACCAGGCCGCGGGCCGCCGAATGATCGCGCGCCTTGCCGCCCTCTGCCTTGTCGTGGCGCTGCTTGCGGGATGCGTGTCGTTTCCCGACGCGCCGCCGCAAACAATCGCCCCTGTGATCGACGGCGATGTTGTCGTCAGCGGCGACGGCGCCCGCCTCGGCCTCACGCGGTGGATCGCGGCGGACCCGGCGGCGGCAATCGTCGCTGTTCACGGCATGAATGATTACGCGGGCGCGTTCATTTTCGCGGGTCCCTATTGGTCCGGGCGCGGATTTTCCGTTTACGCCTATGACCAGCGCGGATTCGGCCGATCGCCGGTCCGCGGCCGCTGGGCCGGCGGCGCGACGATGAAAAAAGATTTGCGCGATGTCATCGCCGCTGTGCGGGCGGAAAATCCTTCCCTGCCGCTCTATGTCGTCGGTCATTCGATGGGCGCCGCCGTCATTCTCGCGGCGATGAAGGAGGCGCCGCTCGATGTCGACGGCGTCATCTTGGCGGCGCCGGGCATCTGGGGCGGCGCCAGCATGTCGATCTTTTACCGGTCGACGCTCAATCTCGCGGCGATGATCGCGCCCGGCAAGACGCTGACCGGCGAGCGGACCGGCCGACAGGCGTCGGACAATATCGAATTTCTCCGCGCCATGTATGACGACCCGCTGGTCATCAAGGAAACGAGGATCGATGCGATCCTCGGCGCCGAGCGGATCATGGGCGAGGGTTATGACGCGTCAGATGAAGTGAGCGGCGATTTTCTTTTTCTCTATGGCGAGAAGGATGACATCATACCCCTGAAGGCCATGCGCCGAACCGCGGCGCGCCTTTGCGGCGATATCGTCGAGATCGCCTATCCGGAGAGCTGGCATCTGATTTTCGCCGACCTTGAACGCGCGGCGCCCCTGAAGGACGCGGCGGAC
>MEMM01000068.1:6879-7271 GCA_001767925.1 Alphaproteobacteria bacterium RIFCSPHIGHO2_12_FULL_63_12 | reverse complement strand
TGCGGTCTCCAGCTGTGCGGGCCGAAACGGACCGTGATCCGCCATGTCAGCCGGCGTTGTTGCGGCGATGCTCCCGGTGCTGGCTAGTGAGGGGGAAGCAGGATCCGGGTCGGCTGGAGGGCGATTGCAGCGCCGCAACAACACAACTTATACGGGTGAGTAGTTAAGAAACTCTTGCTGTTTTCACATCAAACAGGAATTTTTCAGCCATCGGCAATAAGGCCCGGACGACAGGGACTGATCTACGCAGAGGGCGATAATCGCTGGAACTTCATAGGGATGGGTCGCCTCGATCAGCGATTTCGCGCGTTCCGCGGCGGCTCCGGCGGTTTTGACGATCAGGACGAATTCGCTCTCGACGCGGATTTCACCCTCCCAGCGATAGATGGATC
>MEMM01000068.1:0-6871 GCA_001767925.1 Alphaproteobacteria bacterium RIFCSPHIGHO2_12_FULL_63_12 | reverse complement strand
CTCGACAAGCCGGACGGCGATATTTTCAGCCGTCGCCTCATCGGGCGCCGTCGCATAGAGAACAGTGACCGTTTCCATGTTGCCTATCCTGTGCTGCGCCCCTATCGGACGCAGGAAACATTAGGACCGCTCGCCTTTGTCCGCTATGCGCCGACTGTCGCCGTCCTCCGCGCTGGTGCTGTTCTCCGGAGGGCAGGATTCTTCGATCGCGCTCGTCTGGGCGCTGACGCGATTCGAGCGGGTCGAGACCATCGCCTTCGACTATGGCCAGCGGCATCAGGTGGAACTTGCGGCGCGCGTCGCGGTTCGGCGCGAGATCGCGCAGCGCTTCCTGAGTTTCGCGCCGCGCCTCGGCGATGATGCCGTCATCGATCTTTCGGGACTTGGCGCAATCAGCGAAACGGCGCTGACGCGCCAGGCGGAAATCGTCATCGGCGAGACTGGCTTGCCGACGACCTTCGTTCCCGGCCGCAATCTTGTTTTCTTGACCATGGCCGCCGCCTATGCGTACCGGCGCAGCGCCGGCGTCATTGTCGCGGGCATGTGCGAGGCGGATTTTTCCGGCTATCCCGATTGCCGGCGCGCCGCGCTCGACGCGCAGATGCAGGCGATCGCGCTCGGCATGGAGGCGGAGTTCTCGCTAGAGACGCCGTTGATGCATCTGACGAAGGCGCAAAGCTGGTTTCTGGCCGAGGAACTCGGCGGGAAAGACCTCGTCGATCTCCTCATTGAGCATACGCATAGCTGCTATCTGGGCGACCGGGCGACGCGCTTCGACTGGGGATATGGCTGCGGCCTCTGCCCCGCCTGCGAATTGCGCGCGAATGGCTGGGCCGGCTATGTCGCGGCGCGATCACGGCGAGAGATACGATAGTGGCGGGGTACGCGGTCAAGGAATGTTTTTACACGCTTCAGGGCGAAGGCGCGCAAGCCGGACGCGCCGCCGTGTTCCTGCGTTTTGCCGGATGCAATCTGTGGAACGGCCTTGAGCGCGACCGCGCCGGCGCGGTCTGCACTTTCTGCGACACCGATTTTGTCGGCGTCGACGGTCCCGGCGGCGGAAAATTCGACAGCCCCGAAGCGCTGGCGGCGGCGGCGCTCGCCAAATGGACAGCGGGCGAGGGCGGCGCGAAGCTCGTCGTCTGCACCGGCGGCGAACCCTTGCTGCAGCTCGATCAGCCGCTGATCGCGGCGTTGCATGCGGCTGGATTTGAAATCGCGATTGAAACCAATGGGACAATCAAGGCGCCCGACGGCGTCGACTGGATTTGCGTCAGTCCGAAGTCGACTGCAGCCCTCGCGCAACGGAGCGGCGACGAACTAAAACTTGTCTATCCGCAACAGGATGCGCCGCCGGAAATGTTCGAAGGCCTGGATTTCAGGAATTTCTTCCTGCAGCCGATGGACGGGCCGGACCTCGCGCGCAACACGCGTCTGGCGATTGACTATTGCCTCAAGCGCCCGCAATGGCGCGTCAGCCTGCAAACCCACAAACTGCTGGGTATCCCCTAGCTCATCGGGCGCGACTTCGTCGTCGCGCCGATGATCAGGCCTTTTGGCTGTCGCGGCGTTTGGGCGAAAAACCGGCGACCACTTTTTCGCCCGCCGCTCTATGCCGCCTCAGGCTCATCCTGCAGTTTCGCGATCAGGAACTGCGCGTCGCGGCAATAAGCGTTGGCGGCGCGGTCGGCTTTTTGCAGCGCCGAATCCAGCTCTTCGAGCGACGCGGCGATTTCGTCGAAGGTCGCGAACGCATCGCGCGGGGGATTGATATTGAGACCCTTCGGCGAGGCGTCGAGCCGGCAGGCCGAGACCGAATAATGCGCCTTGCCGCCAAGCTTGACGTCGATCTGGCGCTGGTTCTTGCCGACGAGGGTCGCGGCGCGTTCATCGACCGCGTCGATCAGCGAATTGATCGACAGGCGATGCTCGTCGAAACTTTCGGCGAGCAGGGCGCGCGCGCCGACTTCCTGCGTGTCATTGGCGGAAAGCGCGACCTCATAGGCCTGCTCGATGATTTCGCGAACGCGGTCGATCACATAGAGCGACGATTCAATCGAGCCCAGCGCGGTGCGAATATTGCTCGCGGTCTGCGCGCTCTGGTTCTTTTCCGGCGCGGCGGCGCCAAGGGTGCGGCGAAGCGCCCGGTCGACGCCAGCGGCGACATCCATTTCCGGAAGATCAGGCTCTTCCTCGGCGCGCGCATTGATGCCGAAAAGCCCCGCTAGCGGGCTGCGCTTTGGTTTCCTGTCGGCGTCTTCCGACGCGCTTTTGTTCAACGCAAACGCCACAACACAACTCCTCGCCGCCGCCTTTACTCGCGCTGGCAGGGATGAGGTTAAGAGCCGGTAATTGAGGGGTCGTTAAGCCGTCGCGGCAATTTTGGCGCTGGCGTTAGGACCTGCGCGTCAGCCGCCCGCCGCGTCCCTCGACGAGCCAGGCGCCGGCGAGCGATCCCGCAAGCCCGAGGAGCCAGATCCAGGGCGAGGCCGCCGGGCGGTCGCTGACCTGGTCGGTCCTAAAGGCGTTGCGCGCCACAAGGCCCGCCCATCCGGCCCCCGCGCGTTCGGCCGCCCTTGGGCTGATCCGCCGTATCTCCGGAATGGCGACGCCGGCCGTGTCGCGAAGACGATAGACGCCGCCGCCGGTCGCCGCTGCCGCGGGCGCCAGTTTCATCGAGGTTGAAACGACGTTTTCAAACTCCGGCGGCGCCGCAAGGCCGATCGTCCCGATCGCGAAGAGATCGCCCGACTGCGCCCTATAGAGGCCGCGCGGCGCGTCGGGGAGGCGCGCTTCGAAGACGCCCGACCGGACCTTGTTGAAGGTCAGCTCGGAGGTCTCGCCGCCCGGCATGGTTAACGTCGCGGTCGGCGTCTCCTGCGAAATCGTGCGCCGGTCGACGATCAGCGCCCCGGCTTTTTCCGACAATGACAATTGTTCTTCTTCGAGATCGGGCTCCTTCATCAGCCAGTGCGCGATTCGGCGCAAAAGCTCCGCATGCGGACCGCCGCCGTCGAACCCGCGCGCCCACAGCCAGACATGGTCCGACTGGATCAGGCCGACGCGGCCCTCCGCGACGCGGTCGAGGATGAGCAGCGGATGATCGCCGGCGCCGGTCATCAGCGTTTCGCCCGAGCGTTTGGCGGTCGGCATGACGCGCAGCCAGCGACCCCAGTAATCTTCCTCCGGAAGGCCGGCGGTCACCGGATGAATCTTCCCGATGTCGGTGAGTTTCGGCCGGAAGGGCTGATCGACTTCGGCGCCGGTCGGCATCGCCGGAAGGATGAACGAGAAATTCCGCCGCGCCGCGAGGCTGAGATAGCCGTTGAATTCCGGACCAGAAGAGACGAGCACCGCGCCGCCGCCTTCGACATAGCGGGCGAGATTGTCGAAATGATAGGAATTGAGAACGCCGCGATAGGTGTAGCGATCGAAGATCACTAGATCGAATTCGGTGAGCTTTTCAATGAACAGCTCGTCCTGCGGAAATTCGATCAGTGCGAGTTCGCGTTCGAGCGCGTTATCGCTCTGCGCCTTTTCGATCGGCCGCAGGATGGTGAAATGCACGAGGTCGATGGCGGGATCGGATTTGAGAAGGTTGCGCCACACCCGCTCGCCGGCGTGCGGCTCGCCGGAGATCAACAACACGCGAAGGCGATCGCGGATCGCCGCAATCGGCAGAACCGCGATATTGTTTTTTTGCGTCAACTCGTTTTCAGCGGCTGACGCTTCGAGTTCGATCACCGTCTTGCCGGGATGCGGCAATGGCGCGGTGAAGGACGCTTCCGTCCCGACGGGCACGGGCTGGCGCAGCACTTCCTCGCCGTCGACGCGCAAGGTGACGATGGCGTCGCCGCGATTGCTCAGCGGTTTTTCGTCGGGCCCAAGATCGTCGATGCGGAAACTGATCTCCGCGCCTTCCTTGACGATGCCGTAGCGCGGCGATTTGGTCAGCGTCACCTTGCGGTCGATCTCGCCCGGCCGGCCGGTCGTCAGGATGTGGATCGGCGCCGCCGCGTTCAGACGTTCGGTTGCGAGCCGGTCCGTCGACTGGCCGTCGGTGACGACGAAGACGCCGGCGAGGCGGGCGCGCGGGTTATCGTTGACGGCGGCCGATATGGCGTCGCCGAGCCGCGTTTCCTCGTCGCCGCCGACAGCGGTGCGGATAATTTCAACGCCGCCCAGCGCCGCAAGCTTGCGTTCGATTGCGCTCGCCGCCTCGCGCGTCGCATCGTTGCGGCCGTCGAGACTGTTGCTGGCGCTCTCATCGCTGATGATGATGGCGATGTCGTCGAGCGGCGTGCGCTCGGCGATCCGGATCTGCGGGTTCAAAAGCAGCCCAATCAGTGCGGCCAGCGCGGCGAGCCGGAACGGCGCGCTCGCCGGGGAGCGGATGATCGACACGACGGCGATCAGCCCAGCGATGATCGCGGCGCCGATGACGAGAGCGAGCGGGAAGGCGGGTTCAAATTCCAGTGCGCTCACGGGCGTCCGAGCCTTTCAAGCAGGACCGGCGTGTGCACCTGATCGGATTTGTAATTTCCTGTCAGCGCCACCATCACCATGTTGATCCCGGCGCGATAGGCGCATTCGCGCGGATTGCGCGGGATGGCGCCTTCGGCGTTGGTGCAGGGGCGCGCGGTCGTCCTCACCGGCAAGAGCGGCTCGCCGGCGTCGTTGCTCGCCCACGCGCCGGCCCAGTCGCGTCCGCCGATGATGACCGGCGTCACCGAATCGTTCGGCCCGTCGCCCGACTGCACCCAGACCGGCCGCGTCGCCATCCGGCCCGAAAGGTCCGACAACAGATAAAATGAACGGTAGAGGACGTGGTTCTCCGCGACCGGGGTCAAAGGCGGCAGATCGATCCCGCTGAGAATCGATTTCAGCGCTATGCCTTCCGGCGTTTCGGCGCCGCTGACGGCGCGTTCATCGTCGCGCGTGTCGAAGACGATCAGGCCGCCGAAGCGCATGAAGGATTCGATATTGGCGAGCGCCCGGTCCGAAAGCGCCGCGGCGCCGGGCGTCACCGGCCAATAGAGAAATGGATAGACCGAGAGATCGTCCGTCTCCGGATCGACGCCGACCGGCGCCGCCGGCTCCGATGAGGTCCGCCTGGTCAGTTCGGCGCTGAGGCCGCGAAGTCCCGCTTCCGACACCCGGTCGGTCGCCGGATCGCCGGTCCGAACGAAGGCGAGCCGCATCGAAAGCGCCGCTTCCTCGGCGAGCGGCGATAGCGGACGGTCGAGCGGCGCGGCCGAGGCCGGGCGCGGCGCAACCGCCGGAAGGAAGAAAAGTAGCACGATAAAAGCGAGCTTCCCGGCGAGGCGCAGCGCGACAAGTCCGTCAGCGAGCAAGAGGAGCAGGGCGACCAGAAACAAGGGCGGGCCGATCCTGACCGGCGGCTCGACAGTATAGGGGCGAATGTCGGCGCCCTCGAAGCGCGCGCGGTTGAACGCGTCGTCTTTGCTTACCGCATTCAGCGCGATCGGCGCTTCGGGCGCGCCGTAAAGACCGGGCGGGCGCCCCGGCGCCGGGCCTTGCGCAAGATCGGTCGTCGAGGACGGCGCGAGATCGCGCGCCGGCTGTTTCAGGGCGCCGAAGCCGTCGAGTACGCGAAACGGCGCGACCTGCCGCGCGCCGTCTGTATTGAGGCTTTCGGGTCCAAGCGCCGACAGGAACACCAGCTTGCGCAACATCTCGACGAAGATTTCAGACAACGGAATATCCGACCAGTCGGGCGTCGCCGTCGTATGGAAGAGCGCGATCGCGCCGGCCCCCAATGTCTGGCCGGTGACCAGCGGCGTTCCGTCGGCAAGGCTCGCCCAGCTTCGTTCGCTGGTCTCGCCGCCGGGTTCGGCGAGAACCTGCCGCCGGACATAAACATCCGTCGGCGGGGTCATGCCGGCGAACGGACCGCTGTCGGAAAAGCCGCCAAGGAGCTGCGGCGTATCCCAGGTGAGCGCGCCGCCGAAAGCGCGGCCGCCGCCGCGCAGGCGAACCGGGAGCAAAGGCGGCGCCGCCTCTTCCGCGGCTTGCGCCAGCGTCGGGCCGGCGAAGCGGATAAGGACGCCGCCTTTTTCAACCCACGCGCTCAGCGCGTCGACATCGCCCTGCCGGATGACGCCGATGTCGTCGAGCACGATGACCGACGCGTCCGACGCGATGATATTCTCAAGGCTGTCGGTGATGAATTGCGCGTAGGGCGCCAGCGCCTTCCGGACATAATGCCGTCCGGCGAGCAGCGGATCGGCGCTTTCGTCGCCGCCGGCGATCATGCCGATCAGCGCGCGCCGTTCGCGCGCGTCGACAAGCTGAACCGCGCCGGCGGAGGTGACGCCGTCGATGCGCGCCAGCGCCATGTCGTTCTGGAGCGCGAGCGGCATCTCGATCGTCGCCGTCGCTTCGGCCTGTCCGGGCGTAAACTCAACGCTCGCGCGGCCAAGCTCGCGCCCGTCGCGCGCCGAGGCGATGACATCGCCGCGCCATGGCGCGTCGCTCGCGCGCCGGATCTTGTAGATGAGATTGGCGTCATTGCGGTCGGGCGGGTAGAGCGCGAGCGTCGGCGCTGCGCTATCCAGTTGAATGGCGACGTCGCCGAGCGCTTGCAGCGCGGAGAGGAGTGCGCTTGCGCCATTGTGATCGACGCCGTCGGAAAGCCAGACGATTTCCGCGTTGCTGACCATCCCTTTCAGTTTCGTCGCGAGCGCCGCGGCGCGCGGATAGTCGGGCGCCAGCGGCTCCGGCTGCAACGAGCGCGACAGGCGGTTGAATTCGTCGCCCGTCATTGGTTCGGGCGCCTCAGTTCCGTCCTCAGCCGTCGCGATCAGATAGATTTGCCGGTCGGCGCGCGTCGCCTGTTCCGCCGCGGTCG
>MEMM01000067.1:2083-7851 GCA_001767925.1 Alphaproteobacteria bacterium RIFCSPHIGHO2_12_FULL_63_12 | reverse complement strand
ATTCTTCGAGCGCCTTCGCCAGTTCCGCCCCGCCGGATTTCACGATCCGCCCGCCGGCGAGCACATGCACCCGGTCCGGCCTGATGTAATCGAGGAGGCGCTGGTAATGGGTGATGACGAGGAAGCCCCGTTCGGGCGAGCGCAGCGAATTGACGACGTCGCCGACCATTTTCAGCGCGTCGATGTCGAGCCCGGAATCCGTCTCGTCCATGATCGCAAAACGCGGCTCGAAGATCGCCATTTGCAGCATCTCCATCCGCTTCTTCTCGCCGCCGGAAAAGCCGACATTGAACGGACGCTTCAGCTTTTCGTCCGACAGCCCGACGATTTTCGACTTGGCGCGGATGAGTTTCAAAAATTCGCCGGCGGTGACTTCCGCCTCGCCGCGCGCTTTTTTCTGGGCGTTCAGCGCCGTGCGGATGAAATTCATCGTCGCGACGCCGGGAATTTCCATCGGGTGCTGGAACGACAGAAACAAGCCCTTCGCCGCCCGCGCGCTGGGGTCGAGGCCGAGAATGTTCTCGCCGCCGAGCGTCACCGATCCCGACGTCACCGCGTAATTTTCGCGCCCCGCGACGGCGTAGGAAAGCGTCGACTTGCCCGAGCCGTTCGGCCCCATGATGGCGTGAACCTCGCCCGCCGGCACGTCGAGCGTCAGTCCGCGGAGGATTTCGCTGCCGCCGACCGTCACATGGAGATTTTCAATATTGAGCATTATTCCACCGACTCCTTCGGCTCGACGATGATGTAGACGCCGGCGGTCTTTCCGATATTCACCGCTTCGTGCCACTCGACACCGTCGCTCGTCCACGTGTCGCCGGCCTTCAGTTCAACCTCGCGCGTTCCCGTCTTGTCGGTGATGCGCATCTTCGATCCTTCGAGCACATAGCCAAAATGCGCCGCGTGAAAATGCCGCTCATGGCCGACGCCCGGCGCAAACGTGCAACGCAGCGCGCGGAGCTTTTCGTTTTCCTTCAGAAGTTCGCAAACCTTTTCACCCTTCCAGCCGGCGGCCAGCGGATCGGGCAAAGCGCCTCCCTGCATGATCAGCGCGCCGCCGGAGTTAGGAATGGGATTGTCAGCGGATTGAGCGACCGCGGGCGCTGCGAAGAAAAGTAAAGCGACAAGCGCCCAATCTCTCACTCGGGAGAGGTCGAAACCGCGCTGCGGTTTCGGGTGAGGGTTCCGTATCTTTGAGGCGAGGGCCGTCCCCTCACCCGCTCGCGCATGACGCGCTCGCTGGCCTCTCCCTCGGGAGAGGCGGGCGCGCGTTAAAGGCGTCGCGTCCATCGTCATTCCTTCACCGCCAGACATTCAATTTCGAGCGCCGCGCCCATCGCGATCCCCTCGACGCCGAAGGTCGAGCGCGCCGGTTTCTCTTCTGGAAAGACCTCCGCATAGGCCGCGTTCATCTCCGCATAGGTCGACATGTCGTCGAGAAAGACCGTGCATTTGACGATGTCGTCGAGCGACGCGCCAAGCCGCGCGAGCGTCATTTTGTAATTTTCAAAGATCGCCGTCGTCTGGAGCCCGACGCCGCCCTCGACCAGCGTGACGGTTCCCGGCGTGCGTCCGATCTCGCCCGAGAGATAAATCGTCTTGCCGGCGACGACGGCCGTCGAAAACGGAAATTCGGCGGGTAACGACGGGTCGCGATCGTAAATGCGCGGCGTTTCCGGCGAGCAGGCCGCGAGCATGAGTCCTGCCAACGCGCTGACCAACAATCCAACCCCGCTCACCCCGGCGAAAGCCGGGATCCATGCGGCGCCCGGAACAGGAACAGGCCGATCTTGCTGAAGCAAAGTCTGGATCCCGGCTTTCGCCGGGATGCTCGGGTTATGGCGATTGCTCATCAACATCACCTGTTACTCTCTTTGAAGCGGTCCGCCTCCGAAAACTTTCGTACTACTTCGATGTTGCCGACGATATGAGCATTAAACTCGTCTAGCTGTTCGGCCGGAACCCACAATTCTTCATGTTCGCGCGCACCTACCACTTTTCGTTCAAACTGATCGAGGTAATCCTTCGGCACGGAAAAGCGTGTCACATAACCGACTTTGTCGGATTCATATTTTGTGTTCCAATCTCGAGCGATTTTCGCGGCGTATTCCTCATTCGTTACCGGATAAAAGATCGGCTGTTCTGGTAAGCGCGGTGGAAACGCAGAAAACCCCGACGCTTCAATGAGCGCCAGCTCCTTCGAATTCACGGGACGGAACAGCGTGACGAGATCGTTCACCCGACACTCCCCTCCAAACTCACGCTGACGAGCTTCTGCGCTTCGACCGCGAATTCCATCGGCAGTTCCTGCAACACGTCCTTGCAGAAGCCGTTGACGAGGAGCGCGATCGATTCTTCGCCGGAGAGCCCGCGCTGCTGGCAATAAAAGAGCTGGTCTTCCGACAGGCGCGAGGTCGTCGCCTCGTGCTCCAGAATGGCGGATGGATTTTTGCTTTCGATATAGGGCACGGTATGCGCGCCGCACTGATCGCCGATGAGGAGCGAGTCGCACTGCGTGAAATTGCGCGCGCCAGACGCATTGCGGTGAATGCTCACCAATCCGCGATAGGTCGAATTGGATTTGCCGGCGGAAATCCCCTTGGCGATGATCCTTGATTTCGTGTTCTTGCCGAGATGGATCATCTTGGTGCCGGTGTCGGCCTGCTGGTGATTATTGGTGATGGCGACCGAATAAAATTCGCCGGAGGAATTGTCGCCCTTCAATACGCAGGACGGATACTTCCAGGTGATCGCCGAGCCGGTTTCGACCTGCGTCCACGAGACTTTCGAATTTTTCCCGCGGCAGTCGGCGCGCTTGGTCACGAAATTGTAGATGCCGCCCTTGCCGTCCTTGTCGCCCGGATACCAGTTCTGCACGGTTGAATATTTGATCTCGGCGTCGTCCTCGACGACAAGCTCGACGACGGCGGCGTGCAGCTGGTGCTCGTCGCGCATCGGCGCGGTGCAGCCTTCGAGATAGGAGACATATGAGCCGGGCGCGGCGATGATCAGCGTGCGCTCAAACTGGCCGGTATTGGCCTCGTTGATGCGGAAATAGGTCGAGAGCTCCATCGGGCATCGAACGCCCGGCGGCACATAGACGAACGTCCCGTCGGAAAAGACTGCGGCGTTCAAGGTCGCGAAGAAATTGTCGGAGGTCGGCACCACTGAGCCGAGATATTTCTTCACCAGTTCGGGATGCTCGCGGATCGCCTCCGAGATCGCCATGAAGATGACGCCGGCCTTGGCGAGTTCGGCGCGGAAGGTCGTCGCCACCGAAACCGAATCAAAGACCGCGTCGACCGCAACCTTCGGCGCGCCTTCAACGCCGAGAAGCGTCTGGGTCTCCTTCAGCGAGATGCCGAGCTTTTCAAAATCCGCGAGGATTTCCTTCGGCACGTCGTCGAGCGACTTGTATTTGGCGCCGGTTTTCGGCGCTGAAAAATAATAGGCGTCCTGATAATCGATCGGCGGATAATGGACCATCGCCCATTTGGGCTCTTCCATCGTCAGCCAGCGCTCATAGGCGTCGAGGCGCCATTGCAGCATCCATTCCGGCTCTTCCTTTTTTGCCGAAATGTAGCGGATCGTATCGGCGGAAAGACCCTTGGGCGCTTTTTCGGATTCGATATCGGTCGTGAAACCATATTTATAGGTTTCGAGCGCCTTCGCGGCGTCGATCGTCGATTGGTCGATGCGTGTCGTCGCCTCGCTCAACTCTCGCCCTCTTTTTCTTTTTGCGCGGCCGCTTCCACCTTTTTCATCATCTGCGCGACGATGAGGGCGAACACCGACCACAAAGCCGCGTAGACGGCGCCGCCGGCGAAGGCGATCAGCATTTCTTCATTGCGATCGAGATGCTGCGCCTTGCCGACCATGCGCAGTCCCTCGATCGCGACGAGGAGGATGATCGCGACAATCGCGGCGCGCAGCGCGGCGCGCTCATAAAATTTTCGGTTGGAAAGATTGGTCATTGCAGCCCCTCCGCCAGAAGGACGACGCCTTCGGTCGCGGCGATGCGGTCTTTGGCGATTTCCTGATAGGCGGGCGATCCCGCCCAAGCGAAGAAGGACTTCTTGTCGGGGAACGACAACAGCACGACGCGGTTGGCGTCCCACTTGCCTTCCAGAACTTTCGGCGCGTCGTCAGCGGCGAGCACCGCGCCGTTGAATTTTTCAAAGACGCCCATGAAGCGCGACATGTAGCGATCGTAAGTCGGCCGGTCGTGGATCTTCAGTTGAACGATGGCGTAGACGGTCATTGATATTTCCCCTTTATCCTCGCCGCATCCTTCGCGACGCGATGCTCCGCATCGCTCCTCAGGATGAGGATGTTCGACGTCGCTGCAAGCGCTCCCCTCATCACGCCGCCCTCGTCGCCTTGACGCGCCGGTAGGCTTCCGGCCAGGCACGGCGGAAGGCGTCGACATCGGCGTCGGTTGAATTCCACCCAAGCGACACCCGGATGCCGCAGGAGGCGAGCCCGTCATCGGCGCCCATCGCGGTCAATACATGCGATGGCCTGGTCTTGCCGGAAGAACACGCCGACCCCGACGAGATCGCGATCCCGGCAAGGTCCATCGCCATCAATTGCGTCTGCGAGGAAAATCCGGGAGCGGACATAGAGAGCGTGCCGGGAAGCCGCGCCTCGCTCTTGCCCCAGATATGGGCGCCCTCGGCTTCCGCCGCCTGCTGCATTTGGTCGCGCATCGCAGCGATCTTCGGCGCCATCGCGATCGAAGACGGCGCAAGATCGCAGGCAAGCCCAAGCCCGGCGATCGCGGGAACATTGTGCGTGCCCGCCCGGCGGTTGCTCTCATGCCCGCCGCCGCGCATCACCGGATGCAGCGGCAGGTTCGGCCCGGCGATCAGCGCGCCGACGCCGATCGGCCCGCCGAATTTGTGCGCGGTGATCGCCATCAGATCGGCGCCCGACATCACGAAATTCACCGGGACCTTGCCGACCGCCTGCGCGGCGTCGACGAAGAGAAGCCCGCCTTTTTCATGCGCGATGTCGGCGGCTTCCGCGACCGGCTGGATGACGCCGGTCTCGTTGTTCGCGAACATCAAACAGACGAGAAAGCCGCCATCGCGTTTCACGTCGTAATTTTTAAGCCGGTCTTTCAGCCAGTGAAGATCGGCGACGCCCGACGCCGTCACCGGCATCGTCTCGACCGCGACGCCGGTCTCGCCAGCGTTCGCCGGGACCGCCGCGTGTTCGATCGCGCTGACGAATATGCGTTTGACCGCGCCCGTCCTCACCGTGCCGTTCAGCGCGTAGTGAATGGCTTCGGTGCCGCCGCCGGTCAGAATGACGCCGTTGACCGGCGCGTTGACGAGTGAGCGCAATTTCTCGCGCCCTTCTTCGACGATGGCGCGCGCCGCACGGCCTTCCCCATGCACGGAAGAGGAATTGCCGATCACGCTCATCGCGCGGGCGACCGCGTCGATCACCTCGGGGCGCACCGGCGTCGTCGCGTTGTAATCGAGATAATGTCTTACGCCGGTCATTCCGCAGCTCCCCATTTCAATTTTCCACCCTCATCCTGAGGAGCCCAATTCGCCTCCTCCTTCGAGACGCGGCTTCGCCGCTCCTCAGGAAGAGGCGAATTGGGCGTCTCGAAGGATGACGGCGCATTCACCGCCGCCATGCCGGCGACGCGCTTTTCGATGACGTCATCAAGCGACACTGCTCCAAGAAAGAGTTCGATCTGCCGCCCCAGCTCATCCCAGAGATCGTGCGTGAGACAGCGCGCACCCGACCCCTGA
>MEMM01000067.1:0-2062 GCA_001767925.1 Alphaproteobacteria bacterium RIFCSPHIGHO2_12_FULL_63_12 | reverse complement strand
CGCCGGCGACGCCGCGCACGCTCGCCACCAGCCCCGCGCGGCGCAGTTTCGCGAACAGCTGTTCGAGATAGCCGGCGGAGATGCCCTGCCTCTCCGCGACATCGGGCAATGACACGAGCTGGTCTTTTCCCGCCGCCGCGATATCCGCCATCGCCTGCACGGCGTAGCGACCTTTGGTGGTCAGTTTCATAAGCGTGCCTTTCGGGGCCCGTCGCCGAATCGTTGCAACGAAGTCACAGCGCCTTTGCAAATCGGCGGGGGCTCTCCATTTCATGGTAAAGCCGCGCCGACCTTGCCGCCGCGCCGGCTCCAGATAAGAAACCCGACTAAATCAGTCAACTATAATTTTCGAGGAATTTCCAGCCGTTGCGGGCGGTTTCACGAATTGGCGGAATCGGTCGATTCGCCGGGCGCGCCGCCGGCTGTACAGACAGACAAAGGAACATCAATGCCTGAAGTGATTTTCGCCGGCCCCGAAGGACGTCTTGAAGGCCGCTATCAGCGCGGCCGCGGGGAAAACCCGCCTCTGGCGCTGGTCCTTCACCCGCACCCCCTGTTCGGCGGATCGATGAACAATCGCGCCGTTTATGAGCTCTACAACATGTTCCTTCGGCGCGGCTTTTCGGTGCTGCGCTTCAATTTTCGCGGCGTCGGCCGCTCGGTTGGGGAATATGACCAGGGCCAGGGGGAGCTGGCGGACGCGGCGACCGCGCTCGACTATCTGCAATCGTTAAACCCTAATGCGCCCTTCGCCTGGGTCGGCGGTTTCTCCTTCGGCTCCTGGATCGGCATGCAGCTGTTGATGCGCCGCCCGGAAATCGTCGGATTCATCTCGGTCTCGGCATCGGCCAATCTTTTCGACTTCACCTTCCTCGCGCCCTGCCCGTCGTCCGGCATCGTCATCCACGGCGAGGCCGACAAGGTTTGCCCGCCGGAGGACACCAAAACCATGGTCGATCGCACGCGCACCCAAAAGGGACGCAAGATCGAATTTCAGGTCATTCCGGGCGCGGACCATTTCTTCGAGACGCATATGGATGAGATGATCGCGGCGTCCGACGCCTATCTGATGAGTCGCCTGACCTTCGCGGAGCCGGAAGGCCCCTATCACGGTTAGCGCGAGCCGGCGCGATTCTTGCGTAAGGCGAACAGCCCGTGACGGGCAGTCTTGGCGGGGAACAGGATGCTCGACGCTCTAAAAAGCCTGTTGACGAAGCCGACACTGCGGCTCGACGCCCCGCTCGACGGCGTCGCCGGCTTCACCGGCGCTGGCCACTTTCGTTATGCGCTGTCGCCGGCGGGCTCGGCCGATTATGAAACCGAGCTGAAAGGTATCGCCGGCCTTCGTTGCGAATTGTTCGCCGAGGGCGAGTTCGTGGCGACGCTCGCGTGTCATGACGGAAAGGTCGCGGCGAAATTCAATTCCCGCCTCGGCGATCCGGCGATCAGGCTTGACGCCGGCGACGTGATCGAGATCCGCCAGAACGGCGTCGCGATCCTGACCGGCGAATTGCACACGCCAAAGCTGCGCTGACCCAGCGCCTCAGCAACGGCGCGCTTCCTCTTCACGTTTCGCTGGACATCTGACATCGCCATAAGAGCAGAACACGCAACAATCGCCGACGCGCGGTTTCAAGACCGCGTTACAGGACTTGCAGTCGTAAAAATACAGACAGGAGTCGACCGGCATCGTTTCGCGCGTCGCGGCGCCGCAATACGGGCAGACGATTGTCGACTGAAGGTGCGGCTCGCTCATCGAAAATTCATCCACTGCAACAGCGCGCCTTCATAGCGCGGCAAGACCGATGCGGCTGACACAAAAAACAGCGCCGCGCCAACGCCGAACCATAACCGCTGCGGTGGGCGGCGTCCGCCGCGGCGGGCGCAAACGATGGCGGCGATGACGAGCGCCAGCGCGACGCCGACCATCGCGGCGCGATATTTGGCGAAGATCGCGAGATTGGCGACGAGAGCGCCGGTGACGCCGAGATTGACGAGAAGAACGGGTAAGACGCAGCAGGACGCGCCGACAACGGCGAAAAGTCCGGACAGAACGCCGCCG
>MEMM01000066.1 GCA_001767925.1 Alphaproteobacteria bacterium RIFCSPHIGHO2_12_FULL_63_12 | reverse complement strand
CAGTCGCGCAATACGCCGTCGCCATCCGATTTTCGGCCCTGATCGTCGAAGCCGTGCCCGATCTCGTGCCCGATGACCGCGCCGATGGCGCCGTAATTGACCGCCGCATCGGCATGCGGGTCGAAGAACGGCGCCTGCAAAATCGCGGCCGGAAAAATGATTTCGTTGAGCGTCGGATTGTACTGGGCGTTGACGGTCTGCGGCGTCATTCCCCATTCGCTGCGGTCAACCGGTCCGCCAAGGCGCGACACCTCGTATTCCCACTCGAACTTCGCGGCGCGGCTGGCGTTGCCGTAAGCGTCGCCGGCGACGACGTCGAGCGCGGCGTAATCGCGCCATCTGTCGGGATAGCCGATTTTGGACGACAGCTTGGCCAGCTTTTCGCGCGCCATACCTCGCGTCTCCTCGCTCATCCAGTCGAGGGTATCGAGGCGGCCGCCGAGCGCGGCGCGAAGATTGCCGACAAGCTCGATCATCTGCGCCTTCGACGCGGCGGGGAAATATTCCTCGACATAAATCCGGCCAACCGCCTCGCCAAGCGCGCCGTCAATCGCCGCGACAGCGCGTTTCCAGCGCTCCTTTTGCTTGGGGGCGCCGCGCAGCTCCGCGCCGAAAAACGCGAACTTCGCCTCGTCATAGTCGTGCGGCAGGACTTCGGCGTTGGCGTTGACGAGGTGGAATTTCAGATAGACGCGCAGGGTTTCAACCGGCGTTGCGGCGACGATCATCGCGATGTTTCGAACCGCGTCGTCTTCGCGAAGGATGACCTCGCCGACGGCCGAAAGTCCCGCCGTCGCCAGCATGGCGCGCCAGGGCGCCTCAGGCGCAAAGGCCTCGAGCTGCTCGACGGTTTTCAGATTGTAGGTGAGGTCGCGATTGCGGCGCTTGGCGGGATCCCAGTGCGCGCGCGCGAATTGCAGCTCCAGCGCGTAAATATCCTCCGCCGTCGCTTCGGCGATTCCGGCGCGCGCCAGCGTTTGGGCGATGTAGGCTTTGTATTTGGACTGTTTGTCCGCCCATCTTTCTTCAAGATAGTAATCGCGGTTCGGCAGGCCGAGACCCGATTGCGTCAGATAGACGGCGTATTGGCCGGGGCGCTTGGCGTCGACGGCGATATAGACGCCGATCGGGCTCTTGGCGACGAGGGACGGATCGAAAGCGAGCGCGGCGATTTCCGCCGGCGTCGCCGCCGCGTCGATGCGCGCGAAGTCTCCGGCCAGCGGCGCCAATCCTTTCGCATCGATGGCGGCGACATCGAGAAAGCTCGCGTAATAATCGCGCGCCTTTTGCCCCGATGCGCCGGCGCCAGCGTTCTGGATTTCGGCGCTTTCGACGATTTCCTTGAGGCGCTGTTCCGAGCGTTCGGCAAGCACGGTGAAGGAGCCGTAGCTCGCATATTCGTCGGGTATCTTAAACGTCTTCAGCCAGCCGCCGTTCACATAGGCGTAGAAATCGTCGCCCGGATCGACTGTCTCGTCGATGGCGGAAAGGTCGATCCCGAAGGCGCCAAGCGCCGGCGCCTCGGCGGGTGGCGCAGCGTCGCGGCGCTCCTTGCGGTCGCCGCAGGAAATGAGGGTGAGAGCGGCAAGGCTGCTGATTAAGATTTTGTTCACAATCATCTCCCGCGATTTTCAGCGCGCTATCGCTAGTAAGCGGTGATCGGCGGCCCTGCAACCGTATGTCGTCGCTCCATGATTCGTTAAGCCTGCCTTTAATAAATGAATCTAGAAAGCCCAGTGGCGTTGCGCGAAAGCTGGGGATGCGGCGCGACAGAGCGGGGGCTTAAGGATGCGCTGCAAGTCGATTTTTGACGAGTTCTCCCGGTCCCGTTCCGGCAATGTCGCGATGATGTTCGGGCTCTTGGTCATCCCGCTGCTGATCGGCGCAGGGGTAGGGCTCGACATGGCGCGCGCCGCTGAAACGCGCGCCCGCCTCGCGGAAGCGGCGGACGCCGGGATTCTCGCCGCCGCACGCGCCCGGCTTCTCGATGATACGATGACCGATACGGAGGCCGCCGCGCTTGCGCGCCGGCAGTTCGAGGCGAACGCGCACCTGCGGCCGGACACAGTCATCGATACTTTCGATTTCGACTATGACGAAGTCGCCGGAAAGTTCACGCTAGCCGTAACGGGAACGGTGCAGACGACGCTGCTTGCGGTCACGGGCCGCAAGACGATGTTGTTGTCGATCAATTCCGAAGCGAAAGTGGCGCCGCCCCGCGTCCTCGAGGCGGTGCTCGTCCTCGATAACACCAACTCGATGAGCGGCGCCAAAATCGACGCGCTGAAGGACTCGGCGACGGATCTGGTCGACACGATCATGGCGGATACCGACAATACCGTGAAGGTCGGGATCGTGCCGTTTTCAACCTACGTCAATGTCGGCATGTCGCGCCGGAACGAAAGCTGGATCAACGTTCCGGCGGATTATTCGCAAACGAACTATAGCTGCCATAACGAGTATCCGGATGCGGTGAAATCGAACTGCCGAACGGTGTCCGGAACTTGCAACAATGACGGGGTTTCCTATTCCTGCAGCTGGGAGGAATGCGACTGGGATTATGGCGAACCGGTTCAGGTTTGCGGCAACTCGACAAGCAATTACGTCTGGCATGGCTGCGTCGGCTCGCGCAATTATCCGTTGAACGTCAAGGATCAGGACTTTGGAGCGACCCGCGTGCCGGGCCTTCTCAATGTCTGGTGCGCCGCCGAAGTGCTGCCGATGACTGATAACAAGACGGCGGTGAAGAACAAGATTTCGAGCCTGTACGTGCAGGGCGACACCTATATTCCGACCGGGCTGTCCTGGGGGCTGCGGCTGATTTCATCCGATGCGCCGTTCACCGAAGGAACGACTTATACCGATCTTGAAGCCGATGCCGGCGTCAAGGCGATCATCTTGATGACCGACGGCGCCAATACGCGCTCGCCGAATTATCCCGACCACTGGGGCTCCAACGTCTCCCTCGCCAATAATTTGACAAGCGAGCTTTGCGACGAGATCAAAAGCAAAAAAATATTCATCCACACGATCGCCTTTGAAGTGACCGACAGCACGATCCAGAACTTGCTGCGGAACTGCGCCAGCGACCCGTCGGATTTCTACGACGCTGGCAACGCCGCGGAGCTTGCGGAAGCCTTCAATTCGATCGGCGACGATCTGAAGCGTCTCGCGCTCACCAAATAGCCCGAGGCTTGCCGGGGCCCGGCGATTGCGCCATGGTCGCGCCGTGGCGGAGAGGGCTGTCGGGCGATGGATTTGAAGTCGGTCATCCGGACAATTCCAGACTATCCCAAACCCGGCGTCATGTTTCGCGACGTGACGACGCTGCTCGCCGATGCGCGGGGATTCCGGCGGGCCATCGACGAGCTTGTCCAGCCGCTCGCCGGCGCGAAAATCGACAAGGTCGCCGGCATTGAAGCGCGCGGCTTCATCCTCGGCGGCGCGATCGCGCATCAATTGTCGGTCGGCTTCATCCCGATCCGCAAGAAGGGGAAGCTCCCTTTCCAGACGATCGGCGAAAGCTACGAGCTTGAATACGGCGTCGACCGGGTCGAAATCCATATCGACGCAGTCGCGAAGGGCGAAAGGGTTCTGCTCGTCGACGATCTGATCGCCACCGGCGGAACCGCGATCGCCGCGATCAAGCTGCTTGAACGCGCCGGCGGCGAAGTGGTGCTTTGTTCATTCGTGATCGATCTGCCTGAACTCGGCGGCGCCGACCGGCTGCGCAAAATGGGCAAGGACGTCGTGGCGCTGGTCGCCTTCGATGGTCACTGAGGGAAGGCGAGGGGCGGCATGACTCTATTCCTTTTGGGTCTTATTGTTTTCTTCGGTTCGCATCTGTTAACGGCGCTGGCGCGCGGCGCGCGCTCGCGAGTGATCGCGAAAATCGGCGCCGGGCCCTACAAGGGGCTTTATTCGCTGGTCGCGATCGCCGGTTTCGGGCTGATGATCGCCGGCTGGAATGGCGCCGACGCGAGCGTCCTCTACACGCCGCCGCCGGCGCTGCGGCATCTCACCTATCTTCTCGTCTTCGTGGCGCTGGTGCTTTTGGCGTCGGCTTATCTGCCGAAGGGAAAGATCGCGGCGGCGGCGAAACATCCGATGCTCGCCGGCGTCAAATTATGGGCCTTCGGCCATCTGCTGGCGAATGGCGAAGTGCGGTCGGTAATTTTATTCGGCGCGTTTCTCGCCTTCGCGGTGATCGACCGGATCGTGGTGAAAAGGCGCGGCGAACCGACGCCGGTCGCCGGCCCCGTCGTGAACGACGCGATGGCGATCCTTGCCGGCGCCGGCGCGTGGGCGCTCATCTATTTCGTCCTGCATCCTTACATTGCGGGCGTTTCGTTGCGGCCCTAGCGCGGCGAAGGACGTCACTCGGCCGGCGGCTGCCGGGTGAAATAGAGCGCCGACGTATCGTATCCCATCACGTCAAGCCGTGCGATCGCATCCGCGCGCGAGGCGTCGCTGATCGTCGGCGTGCGGGACAAGATCCACAGATATCGTCCTGACGGCTCGCCGACGATCGAGCGCGTATAATCCTCGGTCAGATCGATGATCCAGTAATCGCCCCAGAAGGGGCCGAAAAAGCTCACCTCGAGTTTTGCGCCCTCCGACCCGTCGACGATCCGGGCGCGTCCCCGCGCGGCGCGCGCGCGTCCGTCCGGCGCGCCGACGCGGCAGGTATTGAGAACCTCGATCAGGCCGTCGTCGCGCAGGGCGTAATCGGCGGTGACGCCCTCGCAGTTCTTTTCGAAGGCGTTCTCCAGCCGGGCTATTTCGTACCAGCGGCCGAGATACCGATCGAGATCGACCCCGGAAACCGTCTCCAGCGGCGCGGGTGAAACCCGGTTAACCGGCGGCGAGGCGCAGCCAGCGACCAGAAAAACGGCGAGAACGGCGATCACGATCCGCATAGAAAGCTCCTTATCAGCCCGCCGGCCCGTCGTTTCCATTGTGCGGCGCGGCATTGTCCCTATATTACGCTGAGGCAGCCAGGGCGGTTCTCATGTCGGCTCAGACAGCAGCGAAGCGGATCAGCACGGCGGACATCGCCGCGCGCAAGGGCGGCGAGCCGATCGTCTGTCTTACCGCCTATGACGCGCCGATGGCGTCGATCCTCGACGAGCAGTGCGACATCCTTCTGGTCGGCGACAGCCTCGGCATGGTGGTCCATGGCCTGCCGTCGACCGTCGGCGTCACCATGGAAATGATGATCCTGCACGGCCAGGCGGTGATGCGCGGATCGGCGCGCGCGCTGGTCGTCGTCGACATGCCGTTTGGCAGTTACGAGGCCTCGCCCGAAACTGCGTTCACAAACGCCACGCGGCTGTTGAAGGAAACCGGCGCGCAGGCGGTCAAGCTCGAAAGCGGACGCTACGCCGCCGACGCGATCAAATTCATGGTCGAGCGCGGCGTTCCCGTGATGGGCCATGTCGGCCTTCGGCCGCAGGCGATCAATGTCTATGGCGCCTTCAAGGCGCGCGGGCGCACGACGGCGGAGCGGGCGGAAATTCTCGCGGAAGCCGAAGCGACCGCCGGCGCCGGCGCCTTCGCGATCGTCGTCGAGGGCGTCGCCGAAGACCTCGCGCGCGAAATCACCGAGCGCGTCCGCGTTCCGACCATCGGCATCGGCGCCTCATCTTGCTGCGATGGCCAGATACTCGTCACGCCCGACATGCTGGGCGTGTTCGACTGGACGCCGAAATTCGTCAAGCGCTATGCGAGCCTGCGCGCGTCGATCAAGGAAGCGGTCGACCAATATGCGAGCGAGGTCCGCCGCCGCTCATTCCCGGAAGCCGCGCAGGTCTATCGTCTCGGCCAGCCGTCGCGGCCGGTGAAGCCAGGCGCCTGACGGCGGAGCGCGCGCCGCCCTTCGCGTCTCAACCCCATTTCCCCGTTGCTCCGGAGCCCCGCGCAGGCGTAGGGCGGATGCAATCCGCCGCTTCTCGCCGCGCCGCAAATGAAGGGCCCCTCACCCGCCGCGCAAGGGCGCGGCTGGCCTCTCCTCAATTTTTTGCGCGCCTTCGCGAGCGGGCGGGAGCGGCGAAGAAAGAAGGGCGCCGCGCGTCGCCTCTCCCTTGGGAGAGGCCAGCGAGCGCGAAGCGCGAGCGGGTG
>MEMM01000065.1:29626-29745 GCA_001767925.1 Alphaproteobacteria bacterium RIFCSPHIGHO2_12_FULL_63_12 | reverse complement strand
CGGATGCTGCGCGCGACGCGGCGAAGGCGAGCGCCGAGCGCGTCCTTTCCAATGTCGTCGGCGCGCTCGATCTGAAAATCGCCGGTCAATGAAGGAGCCGTGGTTCTGGCGCGAGCAAA
>MEMM01000065.1:19297-29609 GCA_001767925.1 Alphaproteobacteria bacterium RIFCSPHIGHO2_12_FULL_63_12 | reverse complement strand
GCCGCGGCGGCGATGTTTCCGGCGGCGCTACTTTATGATGGCGCGCAGCGTCTGCGCACGGCGGTCGCAACGCCCCAGAACGCCGGCGCGCCGGTGATCTGCATCGGCAACGCCTCCCTTGGCGGAACCGGCAAAACGCCCTTCGCGCTGATGCTGCAGCGCCTGTTGGCCGAGCGGGGCGTCGCCGCGCATTTCACCTCGCGCGGCTATGGCGGCGCGCTGAAGGGCCCCATTCGCGTCACGCTGCAGCACACCGCCGAAGACGTCGGCGACGAGTCGCTGCTGCTCGCCGCCGCCGCACCGACATGGGTCGCCAAAAGTCGCATCGCTGGCGCGCGCGCCGCCGCAGCGGGCGCGGATGTCATCATCATGGATGACGGCTTTCAAAATCCCACCGTCAAAAAGGCGTGCGCTTTCCTCCTCGTCAATGCGGCGGACACGGATGGCGCCGGGCGCATCTTTCCGGCCGGTCCGATGCGCGAGCCGCTGGCGCGCGCCATCGCGCGGGCGGACGCGCTCATCTTCACCGGCGGGAGCGATGGCGCCTTCGACGCAAACGGCGCGCCGACGTTCCGCGCGCGCACGGCAATCGATCCGGGCATTCCGCCGCAAAAATGCGTCGCCTTCTGCGGGATTGGAAACCCTCATCGCTTCTTCGCCGATCTTGAAGCGGCGGGCTTTTCGTTGCGCGCGACGGCGGCGTTCCCCGACCATCATTTTTTCAGCGACGCAGACCTTTCGGCGTTGCGCCGGAAAGCAATAGCCGAAGGAGCGGCGCTGATCACGACGCAAAAAGATTTCGTGCGGCTGTCGCCCGACGCGCGCACCGATGTCGCGGTCGCGCGCCTTGTCATGACGATCGACGACCCGCAGCGGCTGACGGCGCTGACGCTCTCGAAAATCGCGGGCGCGAAATGAGCGACGCGGATGACATCGCCCTCCCCGCGCCGCGCAGCAATCGCCCGGTGACGATCGCCCACCGCGCCGAATATGCGCTGGCGCTGGCGCTCGGCGGCTTTTTCAGGATCGTCGGCGTCGACGCGGCGTCATGGATCGCCGGCAACTTCACGCGCCTCATTGGTCCGATGATCGGCCCGATCCAGCATCGCGGTCGCGTCAATCTGAAGATCGCCTTTCCCGAGATGGCCGAAGACGACGCGAACGCCGTGCTGCGCGACGTCTGGGAAAATCTCGGGCGGACGACGGCGGAATTCGCGCATCTTGAAAAATTCGCCCCGGACGCCGCCGCGCCCCGCGTCGAAATCGTCGGGCTCGAAAAATTGGGGGCGATCTTGAGCGGCGAACGCCCGGCGATCTTCGTTTCCGGCCATTTCGCCAATTGGGAGGTGATGTCGATCGCTCTTCATGCTCTCGGCGTCGATTACGGCATTATCTATCGCGCCGCGAACAATCCCCTGATCGACGGCCTCATCATCAAGGAACGCGCGCGCGTCATGTCGCGCCGGCAGATTCCAAAGGGAAAGCGCGGCGGACGCGACATGATCGAAGCGCTGAAAGCGGGCGCGTCGCTCGCCATGCTGGTCGATCAAAAACTCACCAGCGGCGGGGTTCCCTCGCCGTTGTTCGGCAAGCCGGCGATGACGGCGCCCGCCGCCGCGCGCCTTGCGCTGAAATACGGCGCACCGGTCATCCCGTGCGTCGTCGAACGCCTCAGCGGCGCGTGGTTTCGCGTGACCGCCCATGACGCAATCGCCTTCGCGCCCTCGGGCGACATCAACGCCGACACGCAAAAGCTGACCGATCTCATCAATCTCGAACTTGAGAAAATGATCCGCGCAAATCCGGGCCAATGGCTCTGGCTGCATCGGCGATGGGGCAAGGAAGAGTATCGCGGGAGGTGATGCTTCGTCGTTCCCTTGTCAGTCCAGCGCGGCGACAAGGTCGGCGATCAGATCCTGCGGGGCTTCAAGGCCGATCGAGAGGCGCAGCAGGGAGTCCGGCGTCGAGGTCGCTTTTCCTTCGACCGACGCGCGATGTTCGATGAGGCTTTCGACGCCGCCGAGGCTGGTGGCGTTGGTGAACAGCTTCACCTTTGAGGCGACCTTGAGCGCGGCGCTTCGCCCGCCTTTCACCTCGACCGACACCATGCCGCCGCCGGCGGTCATTTGCCGTCGCGCAATCTCATATCCCGGATCGCTTTCCAGAAACGGATAACGGACGCGCGCAATCTCAGGGCGCGCCGCCAGCGCGCGCGCCACGGCCAGCGCATTCGCGCAGTGCCGTTCGACGCGGCAGGCCAGCGTTTGAACGCCTCGGCTCACCATCCACGCATTGAACGGCGACAACACGCCGCCGGTGATCCGCCTGATATGGGCAAGCTCGGCGAAGCGGCCGTCATCGCAGGCGAAGGCGATCGCGCCGCCCTGAATGTCGCTGTGTCCGCCCATATATTTTGTCAGGGAATGCAGGACGAAATCGACGCCGAAGTCGAGGGGGCGCTGAATGACCGGCGGCGCGAAGGTGCTGTCGACGACGACTTTCGCGCCGACCGAATGCGCGGCGTCGGCCGCCGCCTTGATGTCGATGATGTCGAGTTGCGGGTTCGACGGCGACTCCAACCAGACGAGCGCCGGTTTTTTCGCAAGGCCCGCCGCAAGCGCAGTTGGATCCGTCAGGTCTCTTCGCTCAAATTCAATTCCCCAATTCGGCATCAGCTTGCCGGCGAGCGCGATGACGTCGAAATAAATATTGTTGTGAAAAAGAATGCGCGCGCCGGGCTTTAAGGTCTGAACGAGCGCTGTCGCCGCCGCCATTCCCGACGCAAACGCCACGCAACCCGCCGCATTCTCCATGCTGGCGAGGCGCGTTTGCAAATCGTCGACATTGGGGTTTCCGTCGCGAATATATTCATGCGCGTAGAGCGCCTCGTTGGCGGGGCCATGCTCGAATGTCGTCGAGAGATTGATCGGCGGCGCGATCGCGCCATCGCGGCGGCTGCGCGGGACATGAATTGCTACGGTTTCGATTTCCATACGCGAGCCTTGTCTTGCATGATGATACATTTGTATAATATATCATACACTACGCGCGGCGACGTCCCGGGGTCAAGCGCCGCGCGCGGGAAACGGCGAGGCCAAAGATGGCGGATTTGACGGACGCGCAGGTCAACCGGACGCTCGGCGACAATCTCCGCCGGCTTCGCGTCGCCGGGCGGCTGAGCCTTGACGCCCTCGCCGAGCGATCGGGGGTCAGCAAGGGGATGCTCGCCCAGATCGAAAAGGGATCGACTAATCCGAGCATCGGCACCTTGTGCAAGATCGCAAACGCTTTCGGCGTGACCTTGCAAACCTTGTTGGCCGAGCCGGAAGCGCATGTGGAGAAAATTTCGGTCGCCGACGCCCGAAATCTGTGGTCCGGCGACGGGGATGGCGCCGCGCGCCTTCTGTTCGGTCTCGATCTGATGAACCTGATCGAGCTGTGGAAATGGTCGATACCAAAAGGTCTGACTCACCGATCCGACGCGCATCCCGTCGGCGCGATGGAAATCGCCCTGACGCTGCGAGGAATTTTGACCCTGACGATCGCCGGCCGGGAAGAAACCGTTCGCGCCGATCAGGCCGTCATGTTCAAGGCGGACAGCCCGCATTCCTACGCCAACCGGCATTCGGCGATGTGCGAGTTCGTGCTTCTCGTCGTCGAGCCGAGAACAAGGCCGTAACGGCTTCGGTGCGCGCCGACGGACTTATTCCGTCGCCGGACCTTCGCCGCATGCGCCTTTTGAGGCGACGCTGACGCCCGCCGCCGCGGCCGTGCAGGCATTGCCATAGGTCTCGCCGTCGCAGCCGCAGACCGGATCGAATTCCATCGTGCAGGCTTCAGGCCTCGGCTGGCAGACGCCGGCGGCATCGGCGATCGAGGCGCATTCGCCTTCCCTGTAGGCGCAGTAATCCGCGTCGTTCAGGCACTGAAACCCCGCGATGCCGCCGCACATGCCGCCGGTCTCGCCGGTAGGGATCGTCACCGGCGTTTCAACCGCCGGGGCCGCTGCTTCGGGCGCGGGGGCCGGCGTTTCCGCGACGGCGCCTTTTTGCGCGCAGCCGGAAATGAGGATCGCCGCAGCGATCAACGCGAGCGCGCGCATCAATCGTCATCCTTCTTCATTTGAGCTTGCATGTAGAGCGGCTCGCCGATCTTGCCGATGAGGTCGATCTGCGTTTCGAGATGGTCGATATGCCCCTCTTCCGATTCGAGGATGCGCACGAGGAGGGCGCGGCTGACGTAATCCTTGACGGTCTCGAAATACGCGATCGCCTCCTTGTAGAGCGGATGCGCGCGGTGCTCGGCTTTCAGATCGCATTCAAGGCATTCCTTGACGCTCTCGCCGATATAGACCTTGTCGAGATCCTGAATATTGGGGAGGCCTTCGAGAAAGAGAATGCGCTCGATCAGCTGGTCCGCATGTTTCATCTCGTCGATCGATTCGTCGTATTCGATCTTGGCGAGGCGCGCAAAACCCCAGTTCTTGAGCATCCGAGCATGCAGGAAATACTGATTGACGGTTGTCAGTTCGAGTTTCAGCGCCTTGTTGAGATAGTCGATTGTCTTCGGATCGCCCTTCATGCGCTTTTCTCCCTTTGGCTTTGCGGCACCATAGGACGCTCGTCCCTCGCGACAAGCGCAAAGCCTGCAAGCGATTGTCAGTTGCGGATTATTTCGGCGTTATTCGTTTTGGCGCTATTGGGCGGCGAGACGCATCGCCGGCGTTTGCGCGCGGGCGTCTTCGATCATTTTCGCGACGTCGGGGAGACACTTGCCGCATTGGGGCCTCGCCTCGCAGCGGCGGAAAACCTCGCCGACGCTCTTCGCGCCGTCCGCGGCGGCGGAAAGCTGGCGATCCTTCAAGGCATTGCAGATGCAGACGTACATCGACCACCCAGGCGCCCGAACTTCGCACCCGGGCCCCTATGAGATGGTGCAATTAAGAATGATTGTCAATCACAGAAGGGTTAATTTCCGGCCGATCCGGCCAGTTCCGCCTGCGGCATCTCGCCGGCGACGAGCTGGGGATCGACCAGCGTCCCCATCCATTTGAGGCTCCAGTGCATGTGCGGCCCGGTCGCGCGCCCCGTCGCCCCGACCGCGCCGATCACCTGCCCGGCCTCGATCCGGTCGCCCGGTTTCACGTCGATCCGGGAGAGGTGGAGAAAGGCGCTTTCGAGCCGTTGGCCGTGGTCGATGAAGATGAGGCCGCCCTCGAAATACATGTCCGGGTCGGCGAGGCGGACGATCCCAGCCGCCGGGGCCTTGACCGGCGTCCCGGTCGCGGCGGCGACATCGACGCCGGAGTGGGGCGTTTTCGCTTCGCCGTTCAAAATCCGCTGCGAGCCAAAGACGCCGCTGATGCGGCCGGTGACCGGCCAGGAGAACCCGCCGGCCCAGAAAGTTTCCGGCGCGGTCACGGCGCGGGCGGCGGTCTTCTTTTCCTTGTCGACGGCGATCTTTTTCAGCTGCGCCTCGGTGAAGCCGGAAACCTTCGACTGGTCGAGACCGTCGATGCGGTCAACCGGAAACGGGCGGCTCGCGATGTCGAGCGCGCGGCGCACCACCGAGCCGTCGACATGCTTGATGACCAACAGCGCGCTCGCGCCGTGATCGCGCCCGAATCCAAGAAGGAAGCGCCCGTCGTCGCTCACCATCAAAGGCTCGCCGTCGAGCGTCGCTGTCGCGCCTGGCAGCGTCTGGCCGAAAACGAGTCCGCCCTGCACGAGTTCGCCCTGCAGCGAGATGCTCATCGCCGGATCGTCGAAGACGCGCTGGCGTTCGTCGGCCGCGGCCATCGCCGCGTCATAGCTCGCTTTAGTCGCGAGCATCGGCGCCTCGCTCTCAGCCTCGGCGGCGACGGGTGCGACCGCCGCGGCTTCCGGCGCGACCGCTTCGGCGGCGGATTTTGGCGCGGCGGCGCAGCCGCTGAGCGCGATCAGGCCCGCCATCGCGAGAAGTTTCGTCATCGCGCTATTTCCCCGCTTTCAGTCCGAATCCGACCATCGCCGCTTCGGCGTTGGCGTAAGGCTCTTGCTTGTCGACATTCCAGTATTTGAGGGCCTCCAGCGGAATCCGCGCGCCGGTCGCCGCGCAGCGAACATAACGCCCCGGTTTCACCACGGCGAATTCCGCATCGAGATATTCGAGGATCGCCTCATCGTCGCGGTTCTGGGAGCCTGAATCGAATGGGTTCATGAAGTGGGTTTTAGCGCAGGGGCTGCGGCGGGGTCAAAGCCCGCCAATTCAATCAAACAACCCCTTTTGCACCGGCTTTTTGACGACGGCGGGTTTTTTCGGCGCGTCGCCTAAATGCGCGGCGCGCTCGCCGTCGGCAAAGACGAGCGCGACCGCGCCGGAAGCGGGCAGCGTCGCGGCCCGGCGCGCGAGCTTGCCGTCCGCCATTTTGACGAGCGCAAACCCCCGATCGAGCACGCTTTTGTAAGAGAGCGACCGCAACAGGCCGCCGCTCGCGGCGAGGCGCTCGCCCGGCCGCTTCAGGAGGCGCGCTGCGAGGGATTGAAGCCGCGCGCCGTCGCGGCCGAGGGCGACACCGCAATCGCGCAGTTTCAGGTGCAGGCGCTCGCGGCCCATTCTCTTGCCGAGACTTTCAAGCGACGCCTCGCGCCGGGCAAAGCCCGCCGACAAGGCGCGCGGACCAAAACGCGCGCCGGCGCCGGCGAAGGCGCGCGCCGCCTTGTCGCTGCGCGCGCGCAGGGCCGAGGAAAGCCGGCTCGCGAGAAAATCGAGTTTTTGCCCCTTTGCGCCGGTCGCATCCTCCGGCCGGCCGAGCCCGCGCGTCGCCGATCTGAGGCGCAAGCCCTGCTCGCGGAGCCGGCGCGCCTGCGCCTCGATCATGCGGCGATGCTTGTTCAGGACTTCCGCGACCAGCTCCGAGCGCATCGGCACCGCTTTTTCCGCCGCTGCGCTCGGCGTCGGCGCGCGCAAATCCGACGCATAGTCGATCAGCGTCGTGTCGGTTTCGTGCCCGACGGCGGAGATCAGCGGTATCCGGCTCGCGGCCGCCGCGCGCACGACGATCTCCTCGTTAAAGCACCAGAGATCTTCAAGCGACCCGCCGCCGCGCGCGACGATCAAAACGTCCGGACGCGGAATATCGCCGCCTTCCGGCAGGGCGTTGAAGCCTTCGATAGCGGCGGCGATCTGCGCTTCAGCGCCCTTTCCTTGCACCAGCGTCGGCCAGACGATGACATGGCGCGGAAAGCGATCGCGCAGGCGATGGAGAATATCGCGGATGACCGCGCCCGAGGGCGAGGTGACGACGCCGATCACCTCAGGAAGAAACGGGATCGGGCGCTTTCGCGCCGCATCAAAAAGGCCCTCGGCGGCGAGTTTCTTCTTGCGCTCCTCAAGGACCGCCATCAGCGCGCCGGCGCCGGCCGGCTCCAGGCTGTCGATGACGATCTGGTATTTCGACTGACCGGGGAAAGTTGTGAGCTTGCCGGTCGCTGCAACCTCCATCCCCTGCTCGGGTGAAAATCGCAGGCGCTGCGCGTTTCCTTTCCAGATGACGCCTGAAATCGTCGCGTTTTCATCCTTCAAATCGAGATAGAGATGGCCGGAAGCAGCGCGCGTCACCCGGCCAAGCTCGCCCTTGACGCGCACGAAGCCGAAGCCGTCCTCAATGACGCGTTTGACTGCGCCAGCCAGTTCGCTGACGGAATATTCGGGAAGATTGCCGCTTGAGGGTCCGGTCATAGCCCCTTAAAACACAAACCGCCCGGCGCTCAAAAGGGCGAGCACCGAAAGCAGCGCTGATAATTCCGGCCGCCCCCCAATTTCCGACGGCCGGATCGACCTTTCTGAGCATGGGCGCGCCGGTCGACACCCGGCCATTTCAACATCGTCCAAGGGAGAGCGGACATGAGAAAACTTTACCTCGCCTGTACGGCGGCGACAGCCGGAGCCGCCATTATCGGCGGCGTGCATTTTACGGGAAGCGACGCCGGCGTTCCGTTCGTTAATCCATTGACCCTCGCGCAGTCGGCCTGCGGCAAGGACGCCGCCGCGGCGCTGAAGCGTCGCTTATATTTCCAACATATCGGTTCCGCCTATGCCGCAACGCTCGATGAGGAAACCGCTTCGAGCCCGGCGCAGGCGCGCATGAACCCGGTCCCCGGCATCGGTTACAAGGTGACGACGGCGAGCGACAAGGCGCAAAAGCTGTTCGACGCCGGGATCGCGCATATGTGGAATTTCAACCACGGCGAGGCGATCAACGAATTCAAGGCGGCGCAGGTCGAGGATTCAGATTGCGCCATGTGTTATTGGGCCGAAGCCTTCGCCTATGGGCCGAACATCAATGCGCCGATGGGGGATGAGGCCGTGGCGCCCGCATACGCCGCCATCCGGCAGGCGCTCGCGCTCAAGGACAAGGCGAGCGACAAGGAGCGCGCATTGATCGACGCGCTGGCGTTTCGCTACGTCAAGGCGCCGATCAAGGACCGCAGCGCCCAAGACGCCGCCTTCGCCGATGCGATGGAGAAAATCGCGGCGCTTTATCCCGATGACGATTTCATTCAGGCGACAGCCGCCGAAGCGAATATGGATACGCAGCCCTGGGATTACTGGGAGGCGGACGGCAGGACGCCAAAGGGGCGCGCCGCCAGGACGCTGTCGCTGATCGAGGCGGTGCTGGCGCGCAATCCCGACTATCAGCCGGCGATCCATCTTTATATCCACATGACGGAAGCAACCGTTAACCCGCACCGGGCGGCCAAATACGCCGAGAAACTTGCGGCGCTGTCGCCGACGCTCGGCCATCTCATTCACATGCCGTCGCACACCTACGCGCGGATCGGCAGGTTCCGGGAATCGATTGACGCCAATCTCGCGGCGGTCGCCGCGGATGAGGCGTTCCTCGCCAGTTCCGATCCGAGCCCGCTCTATCAATTCGGCTATTACGTTCACAATATTCACTTCGTCATGACCTCGGCGATGCAGGCGGGCGACGCCGACACAGCGCTCGCCATGGCGAAAAAGCTCGACGCGAAACTGCCGACGGAAATGGCGATCGCGGTTCCCTTCGCGCAGCCGATCAAGGTCGCGCCTTATTATGCGATGGCGCAATTTGCGCCGGCCGCCGACATTCTGGCGCTTGAAGATCCCGGCGACGGCGCGCCGTTCGTTCGCGCCGCCTGGCGCTATGCGCGCGGCGAGGCGTTCGCGAGATCGGGGGAATCGGACAAGGCGCGCGCCGAAGCGGAAGAGATTTCAAAAATTCTCGCCGCCGCCGATCTTTCCGGTCTTACCGAAAATCTCATTCCGGCGCCGGACATCCTGAAAATCCAGCAGCGGACAGTCATCGCGCGCGCGGCGGCGGCGGACGGCGATCTCGCCTCCGCGATCGAGGCGATGGAGGAAGTCGTCGCGCTGCAAGAAGGGCTCAACTACACCGAGCCTGCTTACTGGTATTATCCGGCGAAACAGACGCTCGCGGCTTTCGTTCTGCGCGCGGGCGACGCGGAACGCGCCGAGCATCTCTTCGTCGAAGCGCTGGCGGAATTGCCGAACAATGGCTGGGTCTATTCAGGCCTTGCCGACGCCTACAGGGCGCAAGGCGACAAGAGCGCCCGTAAATACGCGGAAGGCCTGATGAAATCCGCCTGGCTCGGCAAGGAACGCCCGTCGCTCGACCGGCTCTGAGCGGGCGTCATTCCCGGAAACCGGGCGGCCGGTTTCCGGGATGACATTCGCGGCGCATGACGTTAAATCCCAATTCATGCGCGGTATTCTTTCGGCCAGATCCCTGCTCAAGATTTCCGGCGAGGAATCGCGTTCCTTCCTGCAGGGCCTCGTGACGCAGGACATTCTCCACGTTCGCGACGGGGACGCGGTCTTTGCCGCGCTGCTAACGCCGCAGGGAAAAATCCTGTTCGATTTCTTTCTGGCGCCGCATGGCGACGGGTTTTTCATCGACTGCGACGCGGGCGCGGCAGGCGCGCTTTTAAAGCGCCTCGTCATGTACAAACTGCGCGCCAAGGTGACGGTCGCGCCCGAAACAGAGCTTGCCGTCGCCATCGGCGACCTGCGCGATCCCCTCGCCTCCTTCGCCGACCCGCGCCACGCATCGCTGCCCGCGAGATCGATCGTGAAACGGGCGGACATGCCGGCGGCGGATGACGCCTATGAAGCATTGCGAGCCGGGCTTGGAATCCCGGAATTCGGCAAGGACTTTTCAAGCGACGAGCTGTTTTTGCTGGACGTCAATTATGACGCGCTGAACGCCGTCAGTTACAAGAAGGGCTGCTTCATCGGGCAGGAAGTCACGAGCCGGATGAAGCGCAAGGGC
>MEMM01000065.1:1515-19276 GCA_001767925.1 Alphaproteobacteria bacterium RIFCSPHIGHO2_12_FULL_63_12 | reverse complement strand
ATCGCAAAAGTCGACGGCGTCCCGCCCGCGAAGGGCGCGGCAATTATGGCGGGCGAAAATTCGGTCGGCGAAATCCTCTCTGGGCGCGATGGCGGGGCGCTCGCCCTCATCCGAATCGACCGGCTGGCGGCGGCGCAAGAAAGCGGCCTGCCGCTCTCCGTCGACGGCCGCGAGGTGCAAATCTCGTTTCCCGCTTATCTCGAACGCGTCTAGTCTCGGTCCGCGCTTCAACAGGGGACCACTCCATGACGCCTTCCGCCGTCGCCCTTCTGGGCTTTGCCTTCTGGACCATTTTGCTCGTCGTGCTCCTTGGGGGCTACCGCGTTTCGCTGGTGACGGCGGGAAAGAAATCCGCCGCGGGGTTCAGCCCGAACGGCGAGGATGTCGAAGGGTTCGGGCGCCGGCTCACCCGCGCGCATGCGAATTGCTATGAGAATTTGCCGCTCGCGGGCGCCGTTCTTCTCTACGCCATTGCCACCGAGCAGACGGCAGTCACTGACGGTCTCGCACTCGCGTTTCTCGGCGCGCGCCTGATGCAGTCGCTGACCCATCTCGCCTCGACGAGCCGTCCGGCGGTGAGCCTGCGCTTTGCATTCTTTGTGGTCCAGATCCTCATTCTCGCCTATTGGATCTTGAAGCTCGCCCACATGGTCTGACCGGGATGACGCCGGCGAAACATCATTGTCCGTGGGCGCCGGCGGGCGATCCTCTCTATCGTCAGTATCATGACGAAGAGTGGGGCGTTCCCGAATATGACGACCGCGCTTTGTTCGAGAAACTTATTCTCGACGGGTTTCAGGCCGGCCTTTCCTGGCGGACGATTCTCTACAAGCGCGAGAATTTTCGCCGCGCCTTTGACGGCTTCGACGTCGGCAAGATCGCGCGCTACACGCCGAAGAAAATCGAGCGGCTGATGCAGGATGAAGGCATCATCCGCTCGCGCTCGAAAATCGAGGCGACGATCGGCAACGCCAAAGCCTATCTCAAGATCATGGAAAGCCGGGACGACGGCTTTTCGGGACTGCTCTGGGATTTCGCCGGCGGAAAGCCGGTCGTCAATCGCTGGCGGAATTTTCGCGAGGCGCCGACGAAAACGCCGCAGGCCGAAGCGATGTCGAAAGAGCTAAAGCGCCTCGGCTTCAAATTCTGCGGGCCGACGATCCTCTACGCCTTTATGCAGGCGACCGGCATGGTGAACGATCACGAAATCGCGTGTCCGCGCTGGAAAGCGGTCCAGAAGCGGCCCTGAAGCGCCGGACACGTTGCCTCGGCGCCGCAACCGGCGCAGATTGCGGCGATCCTTCAGAAACTTTCGAGATCCGCCATGACCGCCGACGTACGCATTGTTTCAACCGGCCTTTATACGCCGCCGCAATCGGTGTCTAACGCCGAACTCGTCGAGGCCTTCAACAGCTATGTCGCGCTGTTCAACGCCGAGAACGCGCGCGCGATCGAGGCGGGCGAGATCGAACCGCTGCAGCCCTCGTCGCCTGACTTCATCGAAAAGGCGTCCGGCATCAAATCGCGCTATGTCGTCGACAAAGCCGGCATTCTAAACCCTAGACGCATGGCGCCGATGATCGAGGCGCGGGCGAATGAGAATTTGTCGGTCCTCGCGGAAATGGCGGTAGCCGCCGCCCGGGATGCGCTGCGCGCGGCGGATCTCGGACCTGGCGATATCGACGGCGTCATCTGCGCCGCGTCGAACATGCAGCGCGCCTATCCGGCGATGGCGGTCGAAATTCAGGCGGCGCTCGGCGTTGAAGGCTTCGCCTTCGACATGAATGTCGCCTGCGCCTCGGCGGCGTTTGGAATCGAGACGGCGCTCGGCCTCATCCGCGCGGGCTCGCGCCGCATCCTGATGGTCAATCCCGAAATCTGCACGGCGCATCTGAATTTCCGCAATCGCGACTGTCATTTCATATTCGGCGATGTCGCAACCGCGGTGATCGTCGAGCGCGCCGACAGCGCAGCGCGCGGCGAATCGTGGGAAATCGTTTCGACCAGGCTCAAGACGGTTTTCTCGAACAATATTCGCAACAATTTCGGCTTCATCAATCATTGCGAGCGAGCGACCGGCGCCAGCGCCGATCCGCAAAATTCGTGGAACACCGACAAGCTGTTCGTCCAGCAGGGCCGCAAGGTTTTCAAGGAAGTGGTGCCGCTGGTCGGCGACATGATTTCGGCGCATCTCAAAGACAACGGCGTCGACATCGCCTCGGTCAGGCGCCTCTGGCTGCATCAGGCGAATTTGTCGATGAACGATCTGATCGCCCGGCGCGTCCTTGGCCGCGATGCGACGAGGGAAGAGGCCCCGGTCATTCTCGACGATTATGCGAACACCTCGTCGGCGGGATCGATCATCGCCTTCCACAAACATCGCGGAGATCTGAAAATCGGCGAGATCGGCGTCATCTCGGGATTCGGCGCCGGCTATTCCGCGGGCTCGGTGATTGTGCGCCGGGCGTCGTAGTCACTTCTTCCTTACGACCGTCAGATTGACCGCGGCCGCCATCGCGTCGGGTCCTGATTGCGCCGCCGCGCCGATCGCGTTCAGCGGAAGCGGCGTTTCAGGTTCAGCGCGGATTTCGAGCGTTCCGCCGTCTTCGAGAAAATCGGCGATGGCGTCGACATAACTCGCCATGCGCGGATTTTCGCGTTTGAGCTCTAGCTGGCCGAGCCGCATCATCGCCGGCGTCGCCGCGCGCACGTCCTTGGCGGTTCCGCCGGTCTGCAGCGCCGACAGCTCGTAAAAAGCGTCGAGCATTTCTTCGTCCGCGAGGACGATCGACAGCGACTTCAACCGCGCGAGATCGGCGGCGGGACGCGGCGCCCCTTCGGCGCGCGCCTCTTCAATTCTTTTGAGCTCAAGCCCTTCAAGCGCGAGATCGAAATCGAAATCGGCGAAACCGGCGCTCTCGAAGCCGGCCGAGGCGACGGCGCCACCCTTATCGGGGTTCCAGTCATAGGCGAAATCGCTGTCGCCTTTGACCGCGTCGAGCCGGCGCGCCTTCAAGATGGCGATCGCGTCCTTTTCGCCGTCCGCGAGATAGGCGGTGAAATCATAAACCCCGCCGCGTGTCACGGCGCGGATTTTCGATGGCGCGAGCCAGGCGAATTCCATCGCCGAAATGTCGGTCTGCGGGACGATCGACAACCGCTTTTCCCCGACGAAAGTTTCAGCGTCGATGAAGCGCGCGGTTCCAAGATTGATGAGATTGCGGGCGGTGATCGGCGGCTTTTCGCCCTTCAGGCCGTATTGCATCAGCCCCGCGAAGGATATGTCGCGCCATTCGAGCGCCTTCACGCGCGTGCGCTGGTTTTCCGGCGCGATGAAATTGCGCAAGGGGCCGTTGATGAGAACGCCGGCCATCGGCCCCAGTCCGCGGCTCGCGGCGCTGATCGCTTCCGGCGACTGATGGACAAGGTAATCGAGATCGCGCGCGACAAGCGCTGTCAGATTTCCGCCGCCGACGCCGACCAGACGCAGATCGCCGGCGCTGAACTCCGCTGAGGCGCCGGGGGAAGTCTTCGACGCGGCGCCTGCGAGCCGCAGATCCTTGAAATAAACGCCGGCGATGTCGAATGAGTTGAAAAAAGACGCAAGGCCGGACGCGGGCGATTGCTTCGGGATGCCGCCGTCGCGCACGCGCAGGCTGTCGATCTCAACCGCCCCGATCGACGTCGTCGACGACGCCCCGTCCGCCGCAACGCTTTCAACGTCGAACAGCCGCAATTTCGCGACGACCGCCGACATCGGCGCGTCGGGCGGCGCGTCCGTCGCTGCTTCAAGTTTTTCGATTTTTGAAAGATCGACTCCGTAAAACTCCGCGCGCCTCGCGGTGAATCCCTTGCCAGCCGCAACATCGCCGAATTTCAGGCCGGTGACGACAGTCGCGCCGGTTTTCGAATCGAACGCGGCCTTGTCATAGGTCGGCCGCAGATAAAGCGGGAGAAGTTCGAACAAACGGTCGACATCGAGCTTTTCTCCGCCCTTGAGGCGGAACGGCCGGTCGAGCGGCGAGGCGGCGTTGATGTCGGCGGCGGCAAAGCTCGCGGCCGAACTCGGCGCGTCGGATTTTCGCGCGCAGCCGGCGACCGCAATCGCCGCCATGATCGATAGGACAACCAGCCTCATCCGCCCGCCTCCCGCCGCCAGGGCGCGATTGTTCGCCTGTTGCAGCATGGATGGCAAGCCGGAGGTCAGATGACCGCGATCCGCGGGGCGCCGGCGGCGATCTCGCCGATGATCGCCGCATTGTCATGTCCGTGACGGCGGAACAGCGCGAGGACCTCGTCCGCCGCCCTAGGCGCGCAGGAGACAAGGAGGCCGCCGCTGGTCTGCGGGTCGCATAGAAGGTCGCGGTCGGCTTCGCGCCAGTCAGCAGGCGGATCAATCATCGCCGAAACGCTCGCCCAGTTGCGCGGCGAGGCCCCTGTCCTGACGCCCTCGCTTGCAAGGCGGCGAGCCCCCGCGAAGACCGGCGTATCGGCGCGCCGGATGCGGGCGGCGACGGCGGAGCCGCGGCAGACTTCCGCGAGATGGCCGAGCAATCCGAAGCCCGTCACATCGGTTACGGCATGCACCCCGTCGATTGAGGAAAGCTCGGCGCCCGGTGCGTTCAGCAGCGTCGTCGAGGCGATCATCGCGGCGTAATCATGCGCCGGCAGCATCTCCTTCTTCAGCGCCGCGCTGAAGATGCCGACGCCGAGCGGTTTGCCGAGAATCAGCACGTCGCCCGGCCGCGCCGTGCAATTTCGCAAAATCCTGTCGGGGTGAACAATCCCGAGCGCGACAAGACCGTAAATCGGCTCGACCGAATCGATCGAGTGGCCGCCGGCGATCGGCGCGCCGGCTTTTTCCGCGACGCTGCGCCCGCCATCGAGAATTTTCCGGATCGTCGCGACGCTGATCTTGCCGACCGGCATGCCGACCAGGGCGAGCGAAAAAATCGGGCGGGCGCCCATCGCGTAAATATCGGAGATCGCATTGGTGGCGGCGATCCGCCCGAATTCATAGGGATCGTCGACGACCGGCATGAAGAAATCGGTCGTCGCGACGATCGCCGCCTCATCCGAAACGCGCCAGACGGCGGCGTCATCGCTGGTCGCCGCATCGACCAGAAGGCTCGCCGGCGCCAGTCCCGCCGGCATGCCGGTCAAAATCTCGGAGAGCACATTTGGCGCGAGCTTGCAGCCGCAACCGCCGCCATGAGCGAGCGAGGTCAGTCGGGGTTCCGGAGCGTCGGTCATTGAGCTGTCGTTTGTTGGGGCGAGTTCCTATGCCCCCTCGGCGCGCTGGCGGCAAGCGGGCGCCGGCGCGGCGACAGGGCGAATTCTGCACTCGCCCGGTTCACACAGGATCGGTTTTCGCCCCAGATCATCGGGCGCGATTTTTGAATCGCGACCGATGATCAAGCTATTATTTCAGCGCGCCTTTTTTACGCAAAACCGGTTTCCACTTTTGCGCCCGGCGCGCTAGAAGCGGCTCGATGATCGAGACGCTCCCCGATATCGCGCTTCCAACGCTCGCGCCCTTCGACGCGATCATCGACGTGCGCTCGCCCGCGGAATTCGCGGAGGACCACATTCCGGGCGCGATCAATCTGCCGGTTCTCAGCAATGAGGAGCGCGCCGAGGTCGGGACAATCTATGTTCAGGACTCGCGGTTTCGAGCCCGCCGGATCGGCGCTGCTCATGTCGCGCGCAATGTCGCGCGCCATCTGGAGACCGCGCTTGCAGATCGCGACGCAAAATTCCGCCCGCTTCTTTATTGCTGGCGCGGCGGCATGCGTTCCAACGCGATGGCGACGATCCTGTTGCAAATCGGCTGGCGCGCCGGCGTGCTCGCCGGCGGCTACAAGACATGGCGGCGCGCGGTTGTCGCGGCGCTGTTTGACGATCCTTCGGCGATCGATCTCGTGCTGATCGACGGCGAGACCGGCGCCGCCAAGACCGAAATTCTTCGTCGGATGGCGACCCTTGGCGTGCAGACGATCGACCTCGAAGGACTCGCCGCGCACAAAGGGTCCGTCTTTGGCGCCGACATGGCGCGCCCGCAGCCGTCGCAGAAAATGTTTGAATCCTTGCTGTTCAATGAGCTTCGGCGATTTGACGCGGCGACGCCGATCGTCGTCGAAGCGGAGTCGAGCAAAATCGGCCGCCTCAATATTCCAAAGCGATTCTGGATGTCGATGCGCGCGGCGCCGCGCCTCACCATTCGCGCCGATGCGGCGGCGCGCGCCGCTTATAGCGTGCGCAACTATGCCGATTTTATCCAAGCGCCGGGCGAGGTCGACCGGGCGATCGAGCGGCTGCGGCCGTTTCACCCGAAGGAGACGATCGACGAGATGCTGGCGCTGTCCGCTGCCGGGAGCCATGCCGCGCTCGCCGAAAAGCTGATGCGCGACCACTATGATCCGCTCTACCAGCGATCGCAGGCGCGCCGCGAGACAAAATCCGTCGGCGTCGTCGCGCTTGAAAATCTCGACAGCGATGATCTCAGCCGTGCGGCGCGGGCGGCGGCGGCGCTTATCGCGGCGTCGTCGAGGCGATAGCCGCCTTCATCAAGTTTTTCGCCTCGGGCGACGACCAGTCGGCGGACCCGGTGAAGCGGCCGATTTCGCGCCCCTCCGCGTCGTAGAGGATCGACAAGGGGATTTGCGCCGAGCCGCCGGTGGAGATCAGCAGCGAAAGCCCCGGATCGGCGTAAAGCTTGAGCCGGCGGATTTTCAGCTTGTCGAGATATTCTTGCGCGGTCTCCGGGCCGCGCGCGTCGGAGGCGACGGCGACAACCGCGAAATCAGGGCCGCCGAGGGCGCCTTCGAGAGCGTCGAGCGACGGCAGCTCTTTCAGGCAGGGCGCGCACCACGTCGCCCAGAAATTGACGAGGACCGTCCGCCCGCGAAAATCGGCGAGCGTCATCTCGCGCCCGTCATGCAGGAAGGATTGGTCCGGCGCGACGCGCGGCGAGGCGGCGTAGACGAACTCCGCCATTTCGCCGATCTGGAGATTGGGGTCGCTGAGGACCGCGCTTTGCGCGGCGGCGTGGCGGGAATTGTCCGGTTTGCCGCTTAACGCGGCGGACAGGATGACGTAGAGGAGACCGGCAGAGCCAATCCCGAGCCAGATGAAGAGCCAGAGACGGGGGCTTATGAGAACGCGCAAGAGAAACTCCGGATGACCGATCACCCTTCTGATAAAGCCGGCGGCGGAAAAAGCCAGATCTGGGGCGGGCGATTTGAACGCGGGCCCGCCGCCGTGATGGAGGAAATCAACACCTCGATCGATGTCGACCGGCGGCTGTGGCGCGAGGATATCGAAGGGTCGAAGGCGCACAGCGCCATGCTCGCCGCCGCCGGGATCATCAGCGCGGCCGATCGCGACGCCATCCACGGCGGGCTTGACCGCATTGCCGCCGAAATCGAGAGCGGCGGCTTCGCGTTTTCGCGAGCCCTTGAAGACATTCACATGAATATCGAAGCGCGCCTCAAGGAGCTGATCGGCGAGCCGGCGTCGCGGCTTCACACCGCGCGCTCGCGCAACGATCAGGTGGCGACCGATTTCCGCCTGTTCGTGCGCCGTGCCTGCGACGACATGGCGGCGGCGATCCGGGCGTTGCAGCAGGCGCTGGTCGAAAAGGCGGCGCAACACGCCGCGACGGTGATGCCCGGATACACGCATCTCCAGACCGCGCAGCCGGTGACCTTCGGGCATCATTGCCTCGCCTATGTCGAAATGCTCGAGCGCGATCGCACGCGGTTTCTCGACGCCCGCAAGCGGATGAACGAGTGCCCGCTCGGCGCGGCCGCGCTCGCCGGGGTCCCCTATCCGATCGATCGCGCGATGACGGCGAAAGCGCTCGGATTCGACCGGCCGACCGCGAATTCGCTCGACAGCGTCTCGGCGCGCGACTTCGCGCTGGAAACGCTCGCCGCATCGTCGATCTGCGCCAGCCACCTCTCGCGCTTTGCGGAAGAGATCGTCTTGTGGACGTCGCCGCATTTTGGCTTCGCCGCGCTCAGCGACGCCTTTTCGACCGGCTCCTCGATCATGCCGCAAAAGAGGAACCCCGATGCGGCCGAACTCTGCCGCGCCAAGGTCGGGCGCATCGCCGGCGGATTCACCGCGCTGCTGATCGTCATGAAGGGGCTGCCGCTCGCCTATTCGAAAGACATGCAGGAAGACAAGGCCGCGACTTTTCAGGCGCTCGACGATCTGGCGCTGGCGCTGGCGGCGATGGCCGGCATGGTCGCCGACATAAGGATGGACGAACAGGCGATGCGCGCCGCGGCGATGCGCGGTTATTCGACGGCGACCGATCTCGCCGATTACCTCGTCCGCAAACTCGGCCTGCCCTTTCGCGACGCGCATCATGCGACCGGCGCGATTGTCGCCTTGGCGGAAAAGAAGAACGCGCGGCTGGACGAGCTTTCGCTCGACGACATGCGCGGGGTCGAGCGCCGTATCGACAAGGATGTCTTCGGGCATCTCACCGTTGACGCCTCGGTCGCGGCCCGCGCATCCTATGGCGGAACGGCGCCGGCGAATGTCGCCGCCGAAGTCAGGCGTTGGAAAGAGAAACTCGCATGAGATTGCTGATGGCGGCGTTCGCCGCGCTGTTGTTCATGTCCGCCTGCGGCAAGAAGGCGCCGCTGCGTCCGCCCTCGTCCGAGCGGCCGCCGGCGGAGGAATGGAACCCCGGCGGTCAACCCGAAGACGACGACGGCGAGCAATGACGGCGCGCGACATTTAGGACGCGACATGCACCACTTTGCGCTCCGCGACGGCGCGCTCCATGCCGAGGACGTGAATATCGAAACGCTCGCGGCGTTGGTCGGAACGCCGTTTTATTGTTATTCGACCGCCACCTTGCGGCGTCATATCCGCGTCTTCAGGGAGGCGTTCGCCGAGCTGGCGCCGCTGATCGCCTATTCGGTGAAGGCCAATTCGAACCTTTCCGTGCTGAAGATCATGCGGGAAGAGGGCGCCGGCGCCGACGTCGTCTCCGGCGGCGAACTCGCCCGCGCGCTTGAGGCCGGGATCGACCCGAAAAAAATCGTCTTTTCCGGCGTCGGCAAGACGCGCATCGAAATGGCCGCCGCGCTCGACGCCGGCATCCATCAGTTCAACGTCGAATCGGAGCCGGAGCTTGACGCGCTGAACGAGGTTGCGCTGTCGAGGGGCGCGCGCGCGCCGGTCGCCTTTCGCATCAATCCCGACGTGTCGGCCGGCGGCCATGAAAAGATTTCGACCGGCAAGGCGGAAGACAAATTCGGGGTCGCCTGGACGCGCGCGCCGGCGTTTTATCGAAAGGCGGCGGGGCTCGCCGGCATCGAGATCAAGGGCGTCGATGTTCATATCGGCTCGCAGATTTCCGACCTTGAGCCCTTCGAACGCGCGTTCCTTCGCGTCGCCGACCTTGTGCGCGCGCTTCGCGCTGACGGTCATGCGATCGACCGCCTCGATCTCGGCGGCGGCCTTGGCGTTCCCTATGGCGGCCCCGATCAGTCCGGGGGCGATCCGCCGCACCCGGACGATTATGCGAAACTGATCCGCCGCATCGCGGGCCCCCTCGGCGTGCAGCTTATTTTCGAACCCGGTCGGATGATCGTCGGCAACGCCGGAATCCTTGTCTCCCGCGTTCTCTACGTGAAACGCGGCGAAGCGCGCGATTTCCTCATCCTTGACGCGGGCATGAACGATCTGATTCGTCCGGCGCTCTATGACGCCTATCATGCAGTCGAGCCGGTGCGCCCTCGCCCTGGCGCTCTAGAGGCTTATGATGTCGTCGGCCCGGTCTGCGAAACCGGCGACCGTTTCGCGCGGCAAAGAGACCTGCCGCCGATGGTTGAAGGCGACCTTGTCGCCTTCAAGACGGCGGGCGCTTATGGCGCCGTTCAGGCGTCGCAATATAATTCCAGGCCGCTGGTTCCCGAAGTCCTCGTCGACGGCGCGCGCTACGCCATTGTGCGCCCGCGTCCCTCATTTGACGCGATGCTGGCGGATGAACGCAATCCAATTTGGGAAAACGCCGCGCAAACGCCGTGACCGGCGTCGCTCCGCGCCTAGAGGCCGAGCGCGATTCTGAAATTGTTGAAAACGATGAAACCGTTGGTCCACACGGCGATCGTGAAGATGATGAGGATCAGCCGATGCGGGAACCACAGCACCATGCCGGAGATGACGATCTGCAGAAAAAGTTTCGCGGCGATCCACGCGACGCCGTAATGGTCCATGATCGCGCGCATCAGCGGGTTTGCTTCTTCGGCGACGCCAAGCTCAATCGCGGCGATCGTCGAAACGATGTCGAGGACGCCGACGCAATTGTAAACCATGACCGCCGCGAAGGCGATCGCCATGTTACGCCGCCCGGCCCGCGCCTCGGCCGCATCGCTCGCGAGCAGCGCCCGGCGCGCTTTTGAAAAAAACATGAGAGCCAAGTCGGCCGCCCCTCCGGTTAACCAAATTGTATGCCGCCGATACGATGAACGGCGGCGTTTTGAGGCCGATCCGCGAAAGCCTTCATCGACGGGAGCGACGTCGGCCGCTATTCTGCAAAAAGCATGACGGTCAATTTGACGCAAGACAGTCCCGAAACGCGGCGCAACCAAAAGAGGTTGCCGGGGCCGCGCGCCGTTTTGCTGGCGCGCATCGTCATCTTCGTCGAAAGGCTGTCGCCGATCCTCGTCGCCGCCGGCTGGCCGATCGCAATCATCATTGCGGCGAGCCTGTTTGATGCGTGGGCGACGACGCCGCGCTTTGCGCATTGGCTGGCGCTGATCGCCGCCTTTGCGCTTTCGGCGCTTCTTGCGCACCGGCGGCGACGGCCGGATCTCATTCCCGCCAGAGGCGAAGCCCTCGCGCGATTGGAGAAAAACGGCGGGGTTCGCCATGACGCGCTGCTCGCGCTGGAAGACGCGCCGCTCGCCGGCGGCGGCCCGCTTTGGGACGCACACCTTCTCGACATGCGCCGCCGCGCCCTAGGTGCGCGCCTTGGCGCGCCGCGCGTCACATCGAACCGCGTCGACCCGTTCGGCGTCCGCTACGCCGCGCTCGCGCTGATCGCGGTCGGCATGATTAACGCCGGCGACGAGACGGGCGCGCGCCTTCTTGCGGGATTTCCGCCCGCCGACCCGCGCGCCGGCGCCGCCGGATTTGCGGATCTGTGGATCGAGCCGCCTGCCTATACCGGCAAGGCGCCGATTTACCTTCTGCGCGGGTCCGATACGCTGCCCGGCAGGCGCCAGGTAATCGAGGCGCCGGAGGGATCGATCGTCCACGCCCAGGTGAACGCCAGCGGCGCCCGCCTGCTGATGCGCGCCGGCGGCAAGACGGTGAGGGGCGCGCGCGAAGGCGGCGAAAAATCGAACCGACTCGCCCTGACCCTCGAAAACAGCGGCACGCTCAGTTTGCGCGCGGGTGGGCGCTCGGGCCGCTGGCCGATCAACATCCTGGAGGATCGCGCCCCGACGGCCGAGTTCATCGAAACGCCGGCGGCCGATCGCGACGGACGCCTCGCCGTCGCGGTGAAATTCGACGACGATTACGGCGTGGTCGCCGCCGCCTTTCGGCTTCGGCTCGATCCGGATCAGGAGCGCCCGCTCGACGCGCCGCCATTCGATGCGACGGCGACCGCCGAAAGCCGGCTCGTCGATATCGACGGCGCCGCCGGCGCGCCCGGCGCTCGCGCCTTCGCGCTCGATCTCGCGGCCGAGCCCTGGGCGGGACTGAAAACGATCGCCACCCTCATCGTCACCGACGCGGCCGGCCAGACCGGCGAAACCTCGCCGGTCGAGATCACCCTTCCCGCCAAGGCTTTTTTCAATCCGCTCGCGCGAGCGGTCGTCGAACAACGCCAGTCGCTCGCCGTCGCGCCAAGCGACTGGCGCCGCGCAGAATGGGCGTTCAGCGGGCTGACGCTCGGACCGGAATATTTCTTCGACAATACGTCCGACTATCTCCTGATGCGCACCGCGATGTGGCGGATCACCCAGGAAGCGGGCGGCGATTATAAAGCGACGGTCGACGAGTTCTGGCCGCTCGCGCTGCAGCTCGAAGATGAAGCGCTCGAGCTTGCGCGCCGCCGGCTCGAAGCGGCGAAGGAAGCGCTGAAAAACGCCCTTGAAACCGGTGCGTCGGATTCGGAAATCGAAAGACTGACTGAGGAAATGCGCGCGGCGCTTCAGCAATATCTCCAGGCGCTGGCGCAATCGGGCGGCGAGCCCGAAGAAGGCGACGGCCCGCCGGACGAGATCGTCAACTCGGCCGATATCGAAGCGATGCTCGATTCAATTCGTGATCTGGCGAAATCGGGCGCCGGCGAGGCGGCGCGCCAGGCGCTTGCCGATCTTGAAAATCTTCTCAACAATTTGCGCATGCCCAATCGCAGCGCCCAAAACGGCAAAGGCGGCGGCGACGGAAAAGCCGGCGACGGCGGCGAAGGCGGCCCGACCGGGCAAGCCGGCGATCTGATCGGCCGCCAACGCGAACTCGCCGACAAATCATTTGAACGCGGACAAAAGCGCGGCGCGGCGGGCGATGATCTCGGCGATGCGCAAGGCGCCATCGCGGGCGATCTTTCCACATTGATGAAATCGCTGGAAGGCGGCGGCGACGGCGCCGATCCTGAAGGCGCTGGCGCGCGCGCGCTTGGAAAAGCGCTTGGCCACATGCGCCGCTCGGAAGAAGCGCTGCGCGCCGAGGAATTCGACAGCGCCAATGAGGCGATGGAGCGCGCCATCGCTTCCTTGCGCGAAGGCGCCGAGAGTCTCGCCCGCGCGCAAGGCGCCAAAGCGCGGGCGCAAGCGCAAGGCGCAGGGCCGGGCGGATCGTCAATGCGCGATCCGCTCGGACGGCCGGTCGGCAACGCCTATGGCGAGGGCGTCGACGTGCCGGAAAAATCCGACGCGCAGAAAACCCGGGAATTGCTGGAAGAACTTCGCCGCCGCCTTTCGGAGGGCGACCGCACGCAGGACGAGATCAAATATCTCGAACGGCTTCTGGAGCGGTATTAGGGGCGAGCGAAGGAACGGGGCCGCATTTCCGGCATTCCCGGCGCCCCTCTTCCCTGCGCCCCAAATCCCGATAATGTCCGCCCGCCCCCTAAACGAGGATGCCTCATGGCGAAGCGGCTTTTTCAGATCATAGTTCTTTCGATGGTTCTCGGCGTCGTCGTCGGCGCCGTCATCCATCAGAGCGCGTCGCCGGAACAGGCGGCCTCGATCGCCGGCTATCTGAAGATCGTCACCGACATCTTTCTTCGCCTCATCAAAATGATTATCGCCCCACTGGTGCTGACGACGCTGATCGTCGGCATCGCGCATATGCGCGATTCGAAGGCGCTCGGCCGCGTCGGGCTTCGCACCATGTTGTGGTTCATCGGCGCGTCGCTGTTTTCGCTGCTGCTCGGCCTGTTCATGGTCAACCTCATCCAGCCGGGCGCGGGCTTTGACGCCGGCGAGGTTGCGAGCGGCGGCGCGGCGCCGGAAGTCGCCAAGCTCTCGCTCGCCGATTTCATCACCCACCTCGTTCCCCGCTCGATCATCGAAGCGATGGCGAACAATGAGATTCTGCAGATCGTCATCTTTTCGGTGTTCGCCGGCGTCGCGCTCGCTAAACTCGGCGAGAAAACCGCGAAGGTCGTCGAGCTGACCGAAGAGGTCGCCTATGTGATGCTAAAGATCACCGAATATGTGATGCTGCTGGCGCCGTTCGCGGTTTTCGCCGCGCTCGCGGGCGTCGTCGCCACCAAGGGTCTCGGCGTCATCCTCACCTACGGCAAATTCGTCGGCGGGTTCTATTTTTCGCTGCTCATCTTGTGGGCGGCGTTGGCGCTCGCGGGCCGCATCGTCATCGGCAAACGCACGGGCGAGCTGATCCGCGAAATCCGGGAGCCGGTCATCATCGCCTTCTCGACGGCGAGTTCGGAAGCCGCTTACCCCAAACTCCTTGAAAAACTCGAACGCTTCGGCATCGCCAACCGCATCGCCAGCTTCGTGCTGCCGCTTGGCTATTCGTTCAATCTCGACGGCTCGATGATGTATTGCGCCTTCGCGACGATGTTCATTGCGCAAGCTTACGGGATAGAGATGACAGGCGCCCAGCAGATCGTCATGCTGCTCTTCCTGATGATCACCTCGAAAGGGATGGCGGCTGTCCCGCGCGCCTCACTCGTCGTCATCGCGGCGACCTTGACCGCTTTCAATCTGCCCGCCGAAGGCCTCGTCCTCATCCTCGCGGTCGATCAGTTCCTCGACATGGGACGCAGCGGCACCAATATCGTCGGCAACTCCATCGCGACGGCGGCTGTCGCCAAATGGGAAGGCTTGTTGCGCGATCCGGCGCTGACGCCGCCGCTTGCCGAACGCGGGCTCGACGGCGACTCAACGCAGGTGACGGCGTCGCGGCGGGGGTGACTACTCGACGACGCCGATATAAGGCAGACCGCGCGTCCTTCCGTCATCGTCCATCCCGTAGCCGACGATGAAGTCATCGCCTTTGGCTTCAAAGCCGATGAAGTCGGCCTTTATATCGGCGCTGTGGCCGGTCGCCTTCCTGACGAGAACGCCGATTTTCGCCTCCTTCGCGCCGCGGTCGAGCACCATGTTTTTGGCGAAGTGAAGGCTGCGCCCGGTGTCGAGCACGTCGTCGATCAACAGAACCGAACGCCCTTCGAGCGGCACGGAGAAATCCTTCAAGAGCGTGACGACGCCGGACGAGGCGCGCGCGCCGCCATAGCTTGAAAGCTGCACGAAATCGACAAACGGGTCGCAGCCCAAGCGGTGCAGGGCGCGCAGGAGATCGGCGGCGAAAACGAAAGCGCCGGTCAAAACCGGCGCCATCAGAAAATCTTTCGGCATCGCGCCGGCGATTTCAGCGGCGAGCGCGTCGACGCGACGAGCGACATCAGCTTCGGAATGGAGTATTCGCATCAGCGGGGTTTAACGCCTCGCCCGCGAAATTCAACGCCTTCAGTTCGGCGTTTTCAAAAGATCGCCGACCGAGACCTTGACGCCTTCAGCGGGCGCGAAAGACAACAGCACCTCGTTGACCCCGTCGGGCGCGGGCGCCCGGGTCGAGAAATCGGCGGCCTCTCCCGCCCCGACCTTTGACGCTTGCGCCGCGAAGGTCCAGCGCGAGAGCACCTCGCCGTCTTTACCCAGCGCTTCGGCCTGCAGCATCGGCGGCGCGACTTCGGCCTTTTCCTCATTGCGGAGGCGCCCGAGAATTTCGATCACCGGGCCCTGCGGCGACATCGCGACGCGGTGCGTCACGCCCTCGATCTTGAGGCCGTAGGGGTTTGCTTCAATGCCGACCGCTTCATAAGCGGTCTTCGCGTTCGGGAACATCGCGACGATATTGTTGCGATAGGAATAGGCGACAAAGGCGCAGGCCGCGATCGCGCCGACCCAGGCCGACCAGCCGATGGCGCGCAACGGCGTCAAGCGGTTCTTGTCGCGCGCTTCGGCTCTGCGGCGCGCCTTTCTAATCGCGCGCTCCAGCTCTTTGGGCTGAACGCGCAGGGCGGTGAAAAATTCTTCGTTGAAGATGCGCTCGGCGACGGGTTCGAGATCTTCAAGCCGGGCGAGCGCGGTTTCGCGGCGGCGCTCATCGCGCGCTTTGCGGCCGAAGCCTTTCGACATCGGGTCGTCATAATAATCCGCTTGCGGAGCGTCGACGTCTTCAAAATCGGCGTCGACAACAGCGGGGCCGCGCGACTTGCGCTCGGCGCGCAGATCGACCTTGTTGCGGTCGGCGCGATCTTGTTTGTCGTCATCGCCCCAGTCGCGGCGTCCCCGGCCTTTGGTCTCGGGCTCGTCCTCGCGTCCGGCCCGGCCGAACTTGCGGTCGTCGACGCGGCGCGGAGTGCGTTCTTCCTCGCGGTCTTCAGAAAAGGACGGCGGAACGATTTCCGGTTCGTCCTTTTTCATCTTGACGAAACGGCCCTTGCGGTCGCGGGCGAGCGCGGCTTCCGCCTCGCGGCTCTTTTGCGCGTCCTTGCGGTCCTGATCCTTCAACGCGGCGCGGCGCTCGTTTTCCCCAGCCTCGCTGGTCCGCCGGCCGTCATTTCCGCCCTCAGCGCGCGCGGGCGCGGCCTCGAACAACGGCTCTTCGACATCTTCCTCGACCGCCTCGTCGCGCCAGTCGCGGGCGGGCCGCTTTGAGTCCTGCCTGTCGCGCATGGCGGGCTTTTCGCGCGGCTCCGCCCTTTCACGAGGGCTCTCTTCGTCGTAAACGCGTTGCTGCTTTTTCAGCGGAACGAGGTCTTCGATCGGCTGCGGCGCCGGCACGAACCAGCTTTCCTCGCATTCCGCACAACGAACGGACCGGCCTTCCGGCGAGAACCGCCGGTCATCGACATCATAGCGCGTGGCGCAACTCGGGCAGGTGATTATCATGGGTGCGCAGAATCAGGGCTTAGCTGGCGGGCCGCGTCGGCGGCGCGCGAAGCGAAACGGATGGACGGGACGTTGTGATCCTCAGCTTTGATCAGGTCGGCCTCGCCTATGACGGCGGTCCCGAATGTCTCAAGGACGTCAATTTTTCGTTGAGCGAAGGCGAATTCCGCTTTCTGACGGGGCCGTCCGGCGCCGGCAAGTCCTCGTTCCTGAAGCTGATTTATCTCGCAATGCGTCCGACGCGCGGACGAATGACGCTGTTCGGCGAGGACGTGACCAACGCCGATCGCGACGCGCTGCCGCCCCTGCGGCGGCGCATCGGGGTCGTCTTTCAGGAATTTCGCCTGCTCGACCATTTGACAGCCTTCGAAAACGTCGCGTTGCCCATGAAAGTCGCGGGCGTTAACCAACAGCAATACCGAGAAGACGTAAGGGAACTCTTAAATTGGGTCGGTCTGGGCTCAAGAATGGACGCCCGCCCCGAGACGCTGTCTGGCGGCGAGAAGCAGCGCGTCGCTCTGGCGCGGGCGCTCGTTTCGAAACCGGACCTCATTCTGGCGGATGAGCCGACGGGCAACGTCGATCCGCAGATGGGTGAAAAAATCATGAAGCTTTTTGTCGAGCTGAACAAACTCGGCGCCGCCGTTATCGTCGCGACGCACGATCTTCAGCTTGTCGATGCGCTCGGAAAACGGACGATGAGGCTCGACGGCGGCAGGCTGATCGAGGACGCGGCGCCGGCGCGCAGCCGTGGAAGAATGCGATGAGCAGCGTTTCCGGCATCGACGGCGCGATCGAGCCGCCGTCGCCTGAAGATCTGGTGGCGGAAAAGCGCGACAGCGCGCGCAACCGCTTTCTTCGGCGCTTTTCCCGCGCGCCGCTGCTGCCCGAGGCCGGCGCCGGCGGCGCGCCGTTGACGGCGGTGATCGCGGTCATTTCGTCGCTCGCCGCGCTGGCGCTCGCCGCGTTCATTCTCATCGCTGCGGCGTCGAACGCATGGACGGCAGAGCTTAAATCTTCCCTGACCATTCAGGTGAAAGGCGTCGATGCGGCGGATATCGAAGCGCATCTGGCGGCGGCGGTTAAAATTCTCGACGAGACGCCGGGCGTCGTCGAATATCGCGTCATCGATTCAAAGGCGGCGGGGAAACTGCTTGAGCCGTGGCTCGGCAAAGGCAACGCCGCCTCGCTGAATGTTCCAGCCCTCATCGAGCTGAAGCTGAGCCCAGCGGGACGCGCCGGCATCCCGGCGCTCGCGGAACGGTTTCAGAAAGCCTCGCCCGCGATCGTGCTCGACGATCATGGCGGCTGGAACGACCGGCTCGCCGACGCCGCGCGCTCGGGCCAGGCGCTCGCCTTTG
>MEMM01000065.1:0-1499 GCA_001767925.1 Alphaproteobacteria bacterium RIFCSPHIGHO2_12_FULL_63_12 | reverse complement strand
CCTCGCCGCCGCCTGCGCGATTTCGATTTTCGCGGCGCGCGCCGGATTGTCCGCGAACGCCGAAGTTGTGTCGCTCCTGCACCTCGTCGGCGCGACCGACGATTTCATCGCCAATGAAGTCCAGCGGCGGTTTACCGTCATCGGGTTGAGGGGGTCGATTCTCGGCCTGGCGGCGGCGCTGTTTCTGTTGAGCCTTTTCGCCTTGGCGACGCGGGCGCGCGGCGCGGAAGGCTTCCTCCTGCCGGGCCTCACCATCGGCCCGGGGCTCGCCTTTCCGCTGCTGGCGGTGCCAATCGCCATCTGTTTGACGACGGCGGTCGCGGCGCGGTTCACCGTGCTCCGGACCCTGCGCGAGACCTATTAGAGCGTGACGCAAAAAGTGGGAACCGGTTTTTGCAAAGTCACGCGACCAATCAATAAATTAGCGCAGAATGCCGATTCCGGTTAATCGCATTTTGCGCTAGCGGCGCAGCGCCGGGGCGGCGGCTGGACCCGGCGGGGCCAATACGTCTATCTTCGGACGGCGGGGTTTGATGAGGGAGCGCCATTTCGTGCAGCGCCTGTTCACGGCTGTTTTATTCATGGCGCTCGCCTGGGCGGCCGGGCTGCTTGTCTTCGTCTCGAACTTGCCCGAGCCCGCCAAGGAGCCCCCGCCGCCCGCCGACGGCGTCGTCGTCTTTACCGGCGGCGGCGACCGTGTCGCCTCGGCGATGGGCCTATTAAATCACGGCGCAGGCAAGCGCCTACTGATTTCCGGCGTCAATCCGTCGGTCACGCGCCCGGACCTCGCAAAGATGTGGCCGGGCGATCCCGCGGTCTTTGAATGCTGCGTCGATCTCGGACTTGAAGCGCAAACGACCGAAGGCAACGCCAGCGAACTTGACGCATGGATGCGCAAAAACGGCTACAAGTCGCTGATCCTCGTCACCTCCGAATTTCACATGCCCCGCGCGCTGATCGAAACGCGCGACCGACTGGTCGATGTGGAAATAACGCCCTTTGCTGTCGCCTCGGGCCATTTGGGCCCCGATGGACGCCCGCTGACGGCGGCTGACTGGAAACGCATCGGCGGGGAATATACCAAATACCTCGCGGCTCGCGTAAAGACGTTCCTCATCTGACGGGCGCCGGCCGGCGTGATTTCACACAATGATTGATGACCGCTGCGCGCTCTTTTCTTTTTGACCTCTATCTCGCGCTGGTGACGGCGGTCATGGGCCTAGCGTGCCTGCCGGCCCTTGCCGACCGGCGCGCCGCGCGCGCCGTGACGCGATTATGGGCGCAGACGGTTCTCGGCGGGCTCGCGCTCATCTGCGGCATCCGGCATCGCATTGAAGGCGAGGAAAATATCCCGAACGAGCCGATGATCGTTGCCGCCAATCACCAGTCGATGTGGGAAACGATCGCGCTCCTGGCGGTGCTGCCGCGGCCGGCGGTCGTCTTCAAGAAAGAGTTGTTGCGCGTACCGGTCTATGGCTGGTGGGCGCACCGGACCGGCG
>MEMM01000064.1:7881-10640 GCA_001767925.1 Alphaproteobacteria bacterium RIFCSPHIGHO2_12_FULL_63_12 | reverse complement strand
GCTCATACTCGCCGCCTTTCCAGTCGGGATCGCCGGTGATCGCGTCGATCGTCATCTTGCGCCACATGCGGTTGCGTCCGGCGATCTCGACGGGCAGGCATGCGAGTGGCGCCAATGCGCGGGCGAAATCGGGATGCGCCTCGCCCCAGATGAAGGCATGCATACAGCCCATCGAGGTTCCCATCAGCAGTTCCAGCCGATCGACGCCGAGCCCTTTGGTCAGCAATTCATATTGCGCGGCGACCATGTCGTCATAATCGTAGTGCGGGAATTTCGCGCGCAGGCCGTCGCTCGGTTTCGATGATTTCCCGTGGCCGATATTGTCGGGAAGGATTATGTAATATTTCGCCGGGTCGAGAAGCCCGCCTTTTTTGAACAGCACGTCGGCGAATTGCGGGCGGTAGAACTGATGGCCGTCGCCGCCGGTGCCGTGCAGGATCATCACCGCGTTGACGATACGCCCGTGCTTGTCGCGCTTCGGCTTGCCCAGCGTCGTGTAGTGAAGGCGAAGCTCCGGCAGCGTCTCGCCGGAAGCGAATTTGAAATCGCGGGCGATGTAATCGCCTTCGTTCGCGCCTTTGAGCTCGGCCGCGTCAGCCGCCGCGCTGTAAAAGAGCGCCGCGAGCGCCAGCAGAATGCGGGTCATGTCGCCTCCTTGGTGTTGCCCAGCGCCATCTTCACCTCTCCCTCGGGAGAGGTCAAAACGCGCAAGCGTTTTGGGTGAGGGGAGCGCGTTCGCAATTTAGGACCAAACCCCTCACCCGCTTGCGCTGACGCGCTCGCTGGCCACTCCCGAGGGAGAGGCGGGTCGCGAGGCGCGCCACGATGGAGTCTTCAGGCGGCGGCTTTGACGGGGTCCCTGCTTACGCCGAAACTTCGCCTTATGGGGATCAGGAACCCGTGGTTGCGTCGCCCGCGGAGTTTGCGGAGACGGCTGGCGTCGCTTGCGCGGCTGCGACCGACGCCAAAGCATCCTTGAAGCCGGTCGAGAGGTTTACCTTGTTGGCGAAATCGGCAAGTGCGACGTTCATGATTCGCGTCCACGTTTTCGAAAGTCCGCCGCCTGTTTTCTCGGAGTGGTAGCCGTCGAAAACTTCCGAATAAATCGTCTGGCCGGACTGCTGGTCGACGACGCTGATCTCGGCCTGGATGTTTGCGTAGAATTCGACGCTCACGAAGCCGGTCTTATAGTCGAACCAGAACTTTTTGAGATTCGTATTGATGACGAAGCGCTCTTCAGTTGCGTCAATCTTGTGCCCGTTTTTCTCGAGCGTCGCGATGAGGGCCTCCTTCACGAGTTCAGGAGCCGGTTTTTCGCTCAGGATGTCCGCAGTTTTCATGCCGAAGCCATTTCGCTTGTAACCGATGGCGTTTTTTTCTTCGCGTAGGTCCTTGACGTCGGTGACGTTGATCCTTGCCGAGGCGGCCTCCGAAAGGACGCCCGCCTTGGCGGCATTAGCATCATAAGCGACTTTTAGCTTTGCATCGCCAAAGGCGCATGCGGATAGTAAAAAGGCGGCGGCGGCGGCGACGAAAATGCGAAACATATTTTCCTGCTCCCTAACGATAAATAATCTGATTGGCGATCTGGCGGCCCGCTTTTTCACAAAGCGCCTCAACTTCCGATTTCAGGATCGCGTCGTCGAACTCGAAAAGCCGGCGCAAAGTCGGCGCTACAAAGTTTTCGCGCTTCTTTTCAAACATGACGGCGCCATCGGCGCTGACAACTTTCCAAGTCAAATTGACGAAAGTCCTCATGAACGAATTTTCACGCGACGTGCGGATGAGGCCCCAGTTCCTGATCTCGATCAACAGGGTGTGCGAGGCGTCGGCGTTCGAGGGGGCCACCGGCGGCGCGGCGCGCGCCGCTAGCGTTTCGGTCGCCGACTTGGTCAGGACGCCCGCCAGGTCGATCGACGCCGCGCCAGCGCGAAAGACGTCCGTCTTCTTGTCGTCTTCCCCCGCATTGATACCTGAAATGACGCCGGCGCCAAGGACGCCGAAAAACGCGCCCCCCGCTGCATTTTCATCGAAACGGGAATCGACAACCGTAAAATTGCTGTCGCTCGAGGAAGTTTCGACGAACAGTTTTTCAATCTGTATTGCGGCGAGATCGGCGGCTGTGTCCGGTGTCTTGGACTTCGCAAACGCTTTGTCGAAGCCACATACCGCGACGGCGGAGAACGTCGCTATGACGAAACGACGCCTTAGCCAGAAACCGGTTTCGGTCATTGGTCCCCGCCCCCTGCGAAACTGACCGATTGGTATCATAACCCAAATCGATTACAAGCTGTAGTCTCGCATTTATTTGGGGCGTTGCCGCCTTGATTAGGGAGCCCCTAAGGCCAGCCTAATCCCTGGCCAGATCCGGCGGTCGCGTTACTTCACTCCATAACCAGCACCGCTTTCCCCTGCACCTTGCGTCCTTCGACGAGGATGAGCGCCTCCGCCGCCTTTTCGAGCGGGAAGTGCGCGGTGACGCGGGGGCGGATTTTTCCCTCCGTGTACCAATGAAGTAGTTCGGCGACATGAGCCGCGTGGCGTTTGGGATCGCGCATCGTAAAGGCGCCCCAGAAGACGCCGACGATCTGACAGCTTTTCAGCAGCGTCAGATTGAGCGGCAATTTCGGGATGCCGGCCGGGAAGCCGACGACGAGGAACCGTCCCTCCCACGCCAGCGCGCGCACCGCGGGCTCGGCGTAGTCGCCCCCGACCGCGTCATAGACGACATTGGCGCCGTCGCCGCCGCAGGCCTGCTT
>MEMM01000064.1:6243-7806 GCA_001767925.1 Alphaproteobacteria bacterium RIFCSPHIGHO2_12_FULL_63_12 | reverse complement strand
GCCGCGCCGAGGATGAAGAGCGACTCGCCTTGTTTGAGATGCGCGCGGTCTTTCAAGGCGTAATGCGACGTTCCGTACGTCATCAGGAATCCGGCCGCTTCGTCGAAAGGCATCGCATCCGGAATTTTGACCGCCGCCTTGGCGTCGACGACGAGATCGGTCGCGTAGCCGCCATGCAACGTCATTGCGAGCACCCGGTCACCCTTGCTGAACGCGGTCACGCCGTCGCCCAGCGCGTCGACAAGCCCCGCGACCTCGCCGCCGGGCGCGAAGGGACGGGGCGGGCGGAACTGGTACATGTCGCGGATGATCAGCGTATCCGGGAAGTTGACGCCCGCGGCTTTCACGCTGATTCGAATCTGGCCGGGGCCGGGGGCGGGCGTCGGGGCCTCCGTCAGTTTGAGGCTGTCGGGACCGCCCGCTTCGTAGCTCATCATCGCTTTCATGGAATTTCCTGCGTGGTCGGCTTGCGTCTGGGGCGCATCTTACGCATGGTCACGTCCGCTACAACGCTTGATGGCACATCCTTCAGGGAGGAATTCGATGCGTATCATTTCCGCGGCGCTGGCTTTCGCGCTGCTTGCGTCCTGCGCGACCGCCGCGAGGGCGACGCTGAACGACCGCTTCCGGGCCATCGGCCTTTCCCCCGACATGGCGGACTGCCTCGTTGACGATCTCGATCAGCGGCTCGACGATCGCGATCTCCGCGACCTTGCGGATTTCACCGTCGGCCTTTCCCGGGCGGACAACGCCATCGACGCGGTCGACAGCCTGCGCCGGATCGACAATCCGCGCGCCGTCGCCGCCATCGGACGCGCGGCGTTTACCTGCGTGACGGGCTTCGTCAGGTGACGCCATCCGTAACGGCGCCGAAAGACGCTGTTGACCAGAAGACCGACCCTTACGCCTGGTATGTGCTGACGATCCTGACGATCGTCTACACCTTCAATTTCGTCGATCGGCAGATTATCGCCATCGTCTCGCCGGCGATCAAGGACGAGCTTGGGCTGTCGGATTCGATGCTCGGCCTGTTGAAGGGCCTGGCCTTCGCGCTCCTTTATACGTTGCTCGGCATTCCGATCGCCTGGCTCGCCGACCGCAAGAACCGCGTCAACATCGTGACGGTTTCGCTGGCCGTCTGGTCGGCATTCACCGCCCTTTCAGGGCTCGCGGCGAACGCGACGCAGCTCGCGCTCGCGCGCGTCGGCGTCGGGGTCGGCGAAGCGGGCGGGTCGCCGCCGTCGCATTCGATCATCTCCGATTATTTTCCGAAAGAAAAACGCGCGACCGCGCTGGCGCTTTATTCGCTCGGCATTCCGTTCGGCCAGATGATCGCGTTTCTGGGCGGCGGCTGGGTGCTGGAAAATCTCGGCTGGCGCAATGCGTTCCTGCTGGTCGGACTTCCGGGGATCCTCCTCGCGATCGTCCTTAAACTGACGGTGCGCGAGCCGATCCGCGGCTCCAAGGATGGGGGCGCGCTGTCGGCGCCGGTTTCCTTCCGCGTCGGCGTAAAGGCGCTTCTGTCGATTCCCTCATTTTGGGGGCTGCTGGTCGCGGCGACCG
>MEMM01000064.1:0-6226 GCA_001767925.1 Alphaproteobacteria bacterium RIFCSPHIGHO2_12_FULL_63_12 | reverse complement strand
CCGCTCGGGATATTGAACGGCGTCGCCTATGGGATCGGCACCTGGCTCGGCGGGATGCTGACCGACCGTTTCGGCAAAAACAACAAAGGCGCCTATGCGCTGATCCCTGGGCTCGGGATGGCGCTGACTATTCCCGCCGGTTTGCTGCAATTATGGGCGCCGACCGCGGACTGGGCGCTCTTCTGGACCGCGCCGTTCCTGATCGGCCTTGGCATGTATCTCGGTCCGACATGGGCGCTGGTTCAAACGCTCGCGCCCGCGAACATGCGGGCTTTCGCCGTCGCTTTCATGTTCTTCATCCTCAACATCATCGCGCTCGGCTTCGCGCCGCTCTGGGTCGGCGGGCTGTCCGATCTTTTCGCGCAAGGAAGCGGTGAAGCGACGGGGCTGAGGCTGGCGCTGTCGTCGCTCGCCTTGTCGAGCGTGATTTCGGTGATCGCTTTCTTCTGGACGGCGAAAAAACTCCCCGAGGACTGGGTGCGGGCGACGGCGCAAGGCTGACGGAGGCGAAGATGGCGACGAATAAGAAGGCTGCGACCAGGAAGGCCTCGACCGGGAAAAAGCCGGCCTCCGTGCGAAAGCCGGCGAAGAGCGCCGTCGCCAAAAAATCGAAATCCGCCGACAACAAAACCAAGCCGACGGACGCCGACGTTCAGGCGTTCATTGCAAAGGTCGCGAACCCGCAACGCCGCAAGGACGCCGAAATCCTTTTCGACTTGATGAAGAAAACGACCGGCCTCCAGCCGAAAATGTGGGGGCCGTCGATCATCGGCTTTGGCTCCTATCACTATAAATATGAGAGCGGGCGCGAAGGCGACATGTGCATGACCGGCTTCTCGCCGCGCGCGGCCGCTCTTGTCGTGTACCTGATCGGCGGCGTTCCCAGGACCGATCCGCTTTGGGGAACGCTCGGCAAGCACCGGCTCGGCGGCTCCTGCCTTTACGTCAGCAAGATCGCGGACATCGACCTTAGCGTGCTTGAAAAGCTGATCGTCAAATCCGTCGCCTACATGAAAAAGACCTATCAAACGGGCGCCTGAAAAAGCGAAACGCCCGCGCGCCCTTCAAGGCGCCGCGAGCGTCTCGCCCCCCTTCGACCCGAATCGCTTCGGGCTACCCCTTCCGGTTCCGCGCAGAAAACGAAAATCCGCCGATCGCCAGCGCCGCCAGACCGAGAAACTGCGCGCTGTCGCCCGTCGTCAGTTCGGCGGCGTGGGCGCCGCCGGCTAAAACAAGGGCGGCGGCGGCGAGCGGGAGGATCGTCCTGATAAGAGACATTGAGGCCTTGATTTCGGCGGTTCGGCAGGGTTCGGGCGGCTGCAATTCAAAATTGCGGCCAAGTCCGGTTTACCCCCGGCGGGGCGCGCCTTGTTCCTTCTGGCCGCGACCCGCTATAGCCCGGACCGAACCCCGTTTCGAAAGGCGCCTCGCCCCGTCATGTCCCGCATCCTGATCACGTCCGCGCTGCCCTACATCAACGGCATCAAGCATCTCGGCAATCTTGTCGGGTCGATGCTGCCGGCGGATGTCTTCGCGCGCTATCAGCGGGCGAAAGGCGAGGAGGTGCTGTTCCTGTGCGCGACGGATGAGCACGGCACGCCGGCAGAACTCGCCGCCCGCGCCGCCGGCCAGACGGTCGAGAAATATTGCGAGGAACAGCACGAGATCCAGAAAAGGGCCTGCGCCGAATTCGCGCTGTCGTTCGATCATTTCGGCCGCTCGTCGAACCCGCAGAACGAGAGGCTGACCCAGCATTTCGCCGCCGTCCTCGAAAGCAACGGCCTCATCGAGGAGCGCACCGACCGCCAGATCTATTCGGTCGACGACCAGCGCTTTCTCCCCGACCGCTATGTCGAGGGGACGTGCCCGCATTGCGGTTATGAAAAGGCGCGCGGCGACCAGTGCGACAGTTGCGGGCGTCTGCTTGATCCGATCGAGCTGAAAAATCCCTATTCGTCGATTTCCGGGTCGCGCAATGTCGAGATGCGCGAGACGCGCCACCTTTATCTCTTGCAATCGAAGCTTCAGGCGCGGATCGCCGACTGGGTGGCGTCGAAGCCCGAATGGCCGGCGCTGACCAAGTCGATCGCCGGAAAATGGATCAAGGAAGGGCTTCAGGACCGCTCGATCACCCGCGACCTCTATTGGGGCGTGCCGGTCGAGGCGGGCGGGCGCCCGCGCCCCGGCTTCGAGGCGAAGGTCTTCTATGTCTGGTTCGACGCGCCGATCGAATATATCGCGTGTACGGAGGAATGGGCGGAGGCAGGTCCGGCGCGCGACTGGCGCTCATGGTGGCGGCTCGACGAGGGCGCAGGCGACGTGCGCTATGTGCAGTTCATGGGCAAGGACAATGTCGCTTTCCACACAGTTTCGTTCCCGGTGACGATTTTGGGCTCGGAAGAGCCGTGGAAGACCGTCGACACGCTGAAATCGCTGAACTGGCTCACCTGGTATGGCGGGAAATTCTCGACCAGCGAAAAGCGCGGCATCTTCATGGATCAGGCGCTGGAGCTGCTGCCCGCCGATTATTGGCGCTGGCATCTAATGGCGAACGCGCCGGAATCGGACGACGCCTCCTTCACGCTCGAACATTTCGCCGGCGTCGTGAACAAAGACCTCGCCGACGTGCTCGGCAATTTCGTCAACCGCATCACGAGGTTCGGCGCGTCGAAATTCGGGCAGGAAGTTCCCGCCAACGGCGCTTATGGCGAGGTCGAGGCGAAACTCATCGCCGATCTCGACGCGAAGATCGCGGCCTATACCGCGGCGCTGGAGGCGATGGAATTTCGCAAGGCTTGCGCGGAGCTGCGCGGCATCTGGGTCGCGGGGAACGAATATCTGCAAGTCGCGGCGCCGTGGACCGCGTTCAAGACCGATCCCGATCGCGCGGCGGCGGGCGTGCGCGCGGGGCTGAACCTCATCGCGCTCTTCGCGGCGCTCTCCGCGCCGGTCATTCCGCAGACGGCGGCGAAGATGTTCGCGGTCTTTGGCCTCGACCCGAAACAGGCGGGCCGCTGGCCGACCTCGGCGAAAGCGGCGCTCGATTATCTGAAACCCGGCCATAAATTCGACCTGCCCGACGTGCTGTTCAAAAAAATCGAGGACGAGCAGGTGAACGAGTGGCGGGTGAAGTTCGGGGCGGAGTAACAGATCGGAGAAGGGGATATGGGGCCGGCGTTTTCTATTCTTGGCGTATTGTTTCTCTGCGGCATGCTGCTGTTCATGCTGCTGATCCTGCTGATGGCCGCCTCCACCAAGGGCGGCGGCGGTCTTAGCGGGCGCCCGATATTGACCGCATTCCTTTTTTCCTTTGCGATCGCGCTGATGGCGGGGCCTGCGATCACGTCGACCATGGGATCGACATATTCCAACGAGCATGCCTTTCGGATGTTTTTTGGGCGCCAGCCGGGAACGAATGTCAAGTTTCTCAACAACGCCTCGGGCGGCGGCGTTGACTACTCGACTATCATTTTGAGTTTTGAACTCGGCCAGGAAAGAAAGTTTGAGACATTTGCCGCCTCGGCCCGACTGAAACTATCGCCGGCGGCGAAAATTCCCGAAGCGGCGTTTGACGTTCCGGACTGGTGGTCGCCTGACGATTGTCCGTCGGCGCCGGAGGTCTTCATCGGCGCGCCGGATTCGACCTGGAGTGAGAAGTGGGCGACGTTTTGCGTCGACACTCGTCGCATTTACGCATACGCATTGTGGATCGAATAAGAATGCGCACGGAGAAACCGATGAAATCCCTCTTCTCCCTTGAAAACCGCACCGCGCTGGTGACTGGCGGCTCGCGCGGGATCGGCAAGATGATCGCGCGCGGGTTTCTTGAGTATGGCGCGCGCGTCTATATTTCCTCGCGCAAGTCGGAACAGTGCGAACAGGCGGCGGAGGAATTGTCGGCCTACGGCAAATGCGTAGCCATCCCGCAGGACGTTTCGACCGTCGAGGGCTGCAAGATATTGGAGCGCGCTTACGGCGTCTCAGAGACTTCGCTCGACATTCTCGTCAACAATGCGGGCGCCGCATGGGGCGCGGAGTTTGACGACTTCCCGGAAAGCGGCTGGGACAAGGTGATGGACCTTAACGTCAAGTCGCCCTTTTTCCTGACGCAGACGTTTCACGCGCGGATGAAAGCGGCGGCGCGCCCGGAAAAGCCGGGTAAGGTGATCATGATCGCCTCGATCGACGGCATCCGCATCAATCCGTGGGAGACATATCCCTATCAGGCGTCGAAGGCGGCGCTTATTCATCTGACGCGGCGGATGGCGGCGCGCCTTATCAAGGACAATATCTGCGTTTCCGGCATCGCGCCTGGCGCATTCGCGTCGGAAATGAACAAGGCCGCGCGCGATCACGAGGAGATGGTCGCGAAGATGGTGCCGGCGGGGCGCATCGGCGCGGACGAAGACATGGCGGGCGCCGCAATCTTCCTTGCGAGCCGCGCGGGCGATTATGTCGTCGGCGACACCCTCGCCGTCGACGGCGGCGTCGCGTATTCGTCGTTCGGACATTTTGGAGGATGAAGCAGGTGACCGATCAAAAGCCGATCAACTCGCCTTTCCACGCCAAATCGACCGCCGCCGAGGTCATTAAGGGCGTCGATCTTTCCGGCAAATTCGCCATCGTCACCGGCGGCCATTCCGGCATCGGGTTCGAGACGGTGAAGGCGCTCGCCTCTGCCGGCGCGGAAATCCTCGTTCCCGCGCGCGACGCCTCGAAAGCGAAAGAGGCGCTCGCCGGCGTCGCGGGAAAAATCTCCGTCGCAAGCATGGATCTTGCGGACCTTCAAAGCGTTCGCAAATTCTCGGGCGAGGTCAAAGCCGAGCGCAAGTCTATTGACCTGCTCCTCAACAACGCGGGTATCATGGCCTGCCCCGAAATGCGCGCGGGGAAGGGGTGGGAGCTGCAATTTGCGACCAACCATCTCGGCCATTTCACGCTGACGACGGCGCTGGCGCCTCTGTTGAAGGCCGCCAACGGCGCGCGCGTCGTCTCCCTTTCTTCGGTCGCTCACAAGCTCAGCGCGATCCGCTGGGACGATATTCATTTCGTCAAGGAACCCTATCACAAATGGGTCGCCTACGGACAATCGAAGACCGCCAACGCGCTGTTCGCGCGCGAGCTTGACCGCCGCATGAAGGCGGACGGCGTGCGCGCCTTTTCGGTGCACCCGGGCGGCATCATGACGCCGCTGCAGCGCCATTTGCAGCTTGAAGAAATGGTCGCCGCCGGCTGGGTCAACGAAAAGGGCGAGCCTTCGGAATTGGTGAAAGCGCTCTTCAAGACGCCGGAGCAGGGCGCTTCGACGACGGTCTTCGCCGCGACGAGCCGCCTGCTCGACGGCATCGGCGGCGTTTATTGCGAGGACTGCAATATCGCCGCGCTCGGCGGCGCCGACGCCCCGCGTTACGCGATGGTCCAGCCGCACGCCTGCGACGATGCCGATGCCGCGCGGCTGTGGACCGAAACGGAGAAAATGCTGGCGGCGTAATCCGGGTTCCGGCTTCGCCGGCCCCGGAGTGACGGAGAGTAGTGCAACAACGGACAGGCCGCGTCGCTACGACTTCACTTTCACATAGCTTCCCGGCGCGTCTTCGATCGGGGCGAGGGCGCCGTCGCCGGGGCGGCGCGCCGGAACCTTGCCGGGCGACACCTTATTCAGCCATTCCATCCAGTAAGGCCACCACGATCCCGGCAGGCGTTTTGCGCCCGCCTTCCATTCGTCGAGCGAGGCGGGAAGCGCCTCGTTGATCGAGTGATGATATTTCTTCTTGTCGGGATGATTGACGACGCCGGCGATATGTCCCGATCCCGCCAGCATATAAGTGACGTCGGAGTGATCCTTCGACGCGAACAGGCGCGCCGTTCTGTAAACGGAATTATGCGGCGCGATGTGGTCGGTTTCACCCGCCTGCATGAAGATCGGAATATCGACCTCGCCGAGATCGAGGCGCTCGCCGTCCATGATCATTTCGCCTTCGGCGAGACGATTGTGCTGGTAGAATTCGCGCAAGTAAAAGAGATGCACGTTTTTCGGCATCCGCGTTGCGTCCGAATTCCAGAACAGGAGGTCGAATTTCGTCGGGTCCTTCCCCTTCATGTAATTGTCGATGACGAAGGACCAGATGAGGTCGTTCGAGCGCAGCATGTTGAAGGTCGTCGCCATGGCGCGCCCTTCAAGCACGCCGCCGGCCGCGTCCATCTGCTTTTCGATGGCGTCGAGCTG
>MEMM01000063.1:4659-24321 GCA_001767925.1 Alphaproteobacteria bacterium RIFCSPHIGHO2_12_FULL_63_12 | reverse complement strand
CATGTATCTGATCGCCGACAAGCCGGTTGTCCCGGTTGTCCATAATTCGGGCGAATTCTGGCGCTATCCGAGCGGCATGAAGACGCCCGGCGTCATCACCATGCGCTTTCTACCGCCGATACCGTCGAAACTGACGCGCCGCGCCTTCATGCCGGCGCTGGACGCGGCGCTTCGCCAGCCGCCGGACGGCGGGCGATCATGAAGGCCCTCGCCGGCAGATGGTTCCTCTACGGACCTTTTATCGCGGTCGGCGTCATCCTCGCGGCGTGGTTCATGCTGTGGCGCTCCGGCGCGGCGCTGATGCGCGACAGCCTCGATGAATTCGAGGCAACGCAGAAAGCCGAAGGAACTATCGTCGCTTATGAACCGCTCTCGGCGCGCGGCTTTCCATTTTATCTTCGAGGCGCCGTCCAGAATTTTTCAGTCGCCCGCGGCGACGATCGCTATCAATGCGCGAAGCTTTTCATCGACGCCCTTCCTTACGCGCCGGACCGCATCATCTTCTCCTGCGCCGGCGACCAGCTGCTGAGCGCAGCCGGCGAGGTCTGGACGATCAACGCCAAAGACGCGCGCGCCAGCGTCGAGCGCGATGACAAGCGCGGATGGCTGGCGAAAATCGAAACAGGTAAAGCCAGCGCGTTCAATAACGACATTGAAGCAACGCTTGGCGGCGCCATCATCAATATCGCCCCCGGCGCGGACGGCGCCGAAGGCGTCGACGCGACCATGCGTCTCACCGACATCGGCGTCACCCGGCCGGCGAGCGGCTACGCGGTCGACCGGATCGACGCCGCAGCGACCGTCTCCGGCGCGGCCGGCAGGCGGATCGTTCGCTTACACGGACTTGAAGCGGTCATCGGCGACACCAATCTGAAGGCCGAGGGCGAGATCGAATTTCCAAGCCATGAGGACGCGCGCGGCCGCCTCAACGCACGCGTTGAAAAACCCGCCGGCCTTGCGCAAACCTTCTCGGACGCAGGGCTTCTCGGGGACAAAGATGCGAAGACGGCGGAAGCGGCGCTGGCGATGCTGGCGGTCGCGTCCGGCGGCGCCATTGCCGCGCCGATCGATATTGAAAATGGCGAAGTGCGGCTTGCCGGACTGAAGATAGCCAGGCTTAAATCGGCCGGTCAGCCGTAAAGCGCCGCGCCGACCGTCGGACCGCGATTGCGGTCAACGACGATGCGGGCGAAGTCGTCGACATAGATGGCGCCTTCGGAGGTCTTCTGCACGAGGACGATCCGACGATCCGTTTCGTCGCGCACGCGGCGCACGAAGCCGAGAATCGACAGCGCGTCGAGCGCGCGGCTGATCGCCGGCTTCGGCACGCTGAGATCGCGAGAGAGCCCGCGCACCGTGTGCGGTCCGGGATTTAAATAAACGGTGAGCAGGATCGCCCATTGGCGCATTGAAAGATCCGGCCCGTCGCTTCTGACTGCGTCAGCGAGCACGTCTCTCCATGTCGTCAGAATCGCCGGTGCAGCCATGATCTTCCGGTCAGCATGTTTGAGTTCGAGCAAGGGCCCGCTTGGCCCGGGTGAAGGGCGACCCTGCAACCGTTCGCGCGGCAAGGGCAAGCGCCCTTATCCGAAGCGATGGCTTTGCAAGGCGTTGAACAGCGCGCGAATCGCCTGCGCCTCGCCGCCGGCGGGGCGGCCCGGCGCCGATTTCGGCCGCCAGGCGTAGATATCGAAATGCGCGAACACGCCGTTCTCGGGCGCGAAGCGTTTCAGAAACAGCGCCGCCGTCACCGACCCCGCAAACGAGCCGCCCGGCGAATTGTTAAGATCGGCGATCGACGACGACAGCATCGACGCATAAGGCTTCCACAGCGGCATGCGCCACACCGGATCGCTGACCTCGGCGCCGGCGGTCAGGACCGCCGCGACGAACGCCTCATCGTCGCAATAAAACGGCGGCAGGTCAGGACCGAGCGCGACGCGCGCAGCGCCAGTCAGCGTCGCCAGCGTCACCATGCAGTGCGGCCGGTCTTCAGCGCCGAGCGACATCGCATCGGCGAGCACGAGACGGCCTTCGGCGTCGGTATTGCCGATCTCAACGGTCAGGCCCTTGCGGCTCGTCAGAATGTCGCCCGGGCGAAAGGCGTTGCCGGCGATCGCATTTTCAACCGCGGGAATGAGCACGCGCAGACGATAGTCGAGTTTCGCGCCCATGATGAGACGCGCGAGGCCGAGCGCATTCGCCGCGCCGCCCATATCTTTTTTCATCAGCGACATGCCGTCGGCGCCCTTGATGTCGAGACCTCCGGAATCGAAACAGACGCCCTTGCCGACAATCGTCAGCTTTGGCGCGTCGGCGCGACCCCACGTGATGTCGATGAGGCGCGGCGCCGAAGATGACGCCCTTCCGACCGCGTGAATCATGTTGAAATTCGCGGCCAGCAGCTCATCGCCCCTGATCGCTGAAATTTCCGCGCCGAACTCGGAAGCGAGCTTTCGCGCCTCGCCCTCAAGATCGTCGGGTAGCATGTCGCCGGCCGGCGTGTTGACGAGATCGCGGACCAAAGCGACGGCGCCCGCCAGCCGGCGCGCCGCCGCGACATCGGCCCCTTGCGGCGCGATCAACCGTGCGGCGGGGCTTTTTCCTTTTTTGTAGCGGTCAAAGCGATAGCCGCCGAGCGCCCAGGCGAGCAGCGTCCTTTCATCAGCGCCGGCGGCGAGGTGATAGTCGCCCTCGACGAGCTTTTCCGCGGCGGCGGCGACCGCGAAGGGATCGCTCCCGTCGCCGACGCCAACCAGGGCGCCGGCTTCGTTCGCCAGAACAAGACCCGCTTCCCCTGAAAAATTATTGGCGCGCGCAAGCGCGGCGAGCGAAGCCGGCGCACCAGCGAGATCATCGGATTTTTCGCGCACGGCATGCACAATCGCCGCCCTTTGCGCGCGCGTCTCATCGAATTCGGTCAAAAGGTCTGCGATCATGAAACGCTCCGTTAACGCGTTGGCGACGCGGGTTAGCGCGGTCTTTCACCGCAGAGTTAAGCCTTTATTGAAGAGATTTCGCAATGATCCCCGCGATTATCCGAAGTTTTGAGGGATCACCCATGGCCGTACCAACCCTAGCGATGCAGTCGCCCGCCGCGCGCACAGCGAGCATTCTTGCTTGCGCCGTTCTTATGTCGGCCTGCGCGTCGAGCGGCAAGAGCCTCTCGGCGGACGGCGAAAGCGTCGATTACAAAAAAGAAATCGGCGTCTTCACCGATCCCGGCGCCGCCGGCGCCGACATGGACCCGGTCGCCGCCGCCGCTTTCTGGGGCGCGCGCTACGACCGCAATCCCAAAGATGTCGACGCCGCGATCGCTTATTCCGGCGCGCTGCGAAAAATAAGCTCGAATGACGAAGCCGTCAAAGTCATGACGCGCGTCGCCAATGCCTACCCGGACCACCCAGGCGCCAATCTTGAGGCGGGCAAAACGCTCGTCGAAGCCGGCCGCGCTTTCGAAGCGGTTCGTTTTCTCGAAAAGGCGACGGCGCTCTCGCCGCAGGACTGGCGGACATTTTCGTCTTACGGCGTCGCGCTCGACCAGATCGGCGAGCACAAGCTCGCCCGCACCAAATACGACATGGCGCTGGTCTTCTCGCCGGACAGCCCGATGATCCTGAACAATAAGGGCCTATCCTACGCGCTCGACGGCGACCTCGCCCAGGCGAAAGCGATTCTGCGCGAGGCGGCGACCATGCGCGGCGCTGACGCGCGCATCCGTCAAAATCTCGCCCTCGTGCTCGCGATGAAAGGCGAGATGCGCGAAGCGGAACGCCTCGCGCGCTCCGACCTGCCGCCGCAGATCGCGGACCAGAACATCGATTATTTCCGTGCCCTGGTGAACCAGCCGGCCTATTGGCAAGAGATGGCGGCGGACAATGTCGAGACGCCCTCATTCGAGGCCAAGCCCGCGCCGAAGGCCGAGCTCAAGCCCGCAAAGAAAGAACCCGCGCCGCAGCTGAAGGAAGAGCCCAAACCGGAAGAGAAGAAACCTTCCGCGCCAGTCGCGCTCAACGGACCGGCGACGGCGCCGACCAACGCATCGATCGAAGCGCCGACGCCGCTGGTCACGGATAAAGCCACTGCGCCTGCGCCGACACTCAAGGACGAATAAGCGCCTGCATCGCCTTCACTTCGGGCCGCCCTCCGGGGCGGCCCTTTTTTATGCGAAAGCGTAGGGCCCGCCCTTTTCCAGCGCGCGTTTATAGGCCGGGCGCGCGTGCAGACGTCCGACATACGCCTTCAGATTTTTTGCTGACTTCGCCGCCGCGACTCGCTGCAGCGAGGCTTCCGCCGGAAAGCTCATGATGATGTCGGCGGCGGTGAAGTCCTTCCCCGCAAGCCAGTCGCTCTTGCCGAGTTCGGCGTCGAGATAATCGAACAGCGCTTTCGTGGTGTGGGTCAGATAGGCGTCGCGGACGCCCTGCGTCAGTTTCTTCGCGATCGGCTTGGCGAAGAACGGCATTTTCGCCGTCTCCATGCGCGTCAGAAACAGCTCCATCACAAGCGGCGGCATATAGGAGCCTTCCGCCGCGTGCATCCAGTATTTATAGCGACGATAATCGTCGGTTCCCTTCGCCGGAACGAGGCGGCCTTGCCCATAATTGTCGACGACATGTTCAATGATGGCGCCGGTCTCCGCGATGACGGCGCCGGCGTCTTCGATCACCGGCGACTTGCCGAGCGGGTGGACTTTCAAAAGCTCCTTGGGCGCCAGATTGGTTTTCTTGTCCCGCTCATAACGCTTTACCTGATAGGGGAGAGCGAGTTCTTCAAGCAGCCACAAGACCCGCTGCGAGCGGGAATTTTCCAGATGGTGGACGGTGATCATCGATCGGCCTTTCTAGTAAAGCGTCGCCAATGCGTCGCGCGAAAACGCCTTCAGCTCTTGGGTGCGGCCGGCGCGAATTTTTTCCGCCCAGTCGGGATCTTGCAGCAGGGCGCGCCCGACGGCGATCAAGTCGAAATCGCCGCGCTCCATCATCTCCACCAACCGGTCGAGCGAGGCGGGCGCCGATATTTCACCGCTATAGGCTGCGGTGAATTCGCCCGACAGACCGACAGATCCGACAGAGATCGCCGGCTTGCCGGTGAGCTTCCGGGCCCATCCCGCGAAATTGAGATCCGATCCTCCAAAGGCGGGCTCCCAGAAGCGCCGCTGCGAGCAGTGGAAGGCGTCGATCCCGGCCTCGACGAGCGGCGTCAGCCATTTTTCAAGCTCCTGCGGCGTCGCCGCGGCCACAGCGGCGAAATCTTGCTGCTTCCACTGCGACAAGCGGATCAACAGCGGGAAGCCGGCGCCGACTTTCGCCCGCGTCCGGCGGACGATCTCCGCCGCGAAGCGCGTCCGTCCCTTCCAGTCGCCGCCCCATTTGTCCGTGCGCTGATTGGTCTCGCTCCAGAAGAAGCTGTCGATCAGATAGGAATGCGCCCCGTGAAATTCGGCGCAGTCAAAGCCGGCCTCTTTGGTGGCGACGGCGGCGGCGACGAATTCCTCGATCGCGGTCTCAATCTCCGCCTCGCTCATCGCCGGCCAGAGCGGCTTTCCGGGAACCTTGACCCCCGAGGCTGACCAGGACGGAACCTCGGGGTGACGGCTTTTGGCGGGATTGCGGTAAGGGCCCTCATGCCAGAGCTGCAAACCCATCCGCCCGCCCGCCTCCCTGACGCCGTCGGCGACCTTTTTCCACGCGGCTTTCGCCTCATTAGTGGCGATTTCCGGCACGTCGGGCGTGCCGTCCGCGGTGACCGTGTTCGGGTGGACGCCCTCGGAAAGGATGAGCCCGACGCCGCCCTCGGCGCGACGGCGGTAATAGGCGGCAACCTCCTCGCCCGGCTTATGCCCCGGCGAGAACGAGCGCGTCATCGGCGCCATAACGATCCGGTTCTTCAGCTTCAGATCGCCAATCGCACAGGGCGTAAACAGGATATCGACGGGTTTGGGCATCAAGGCTCCGGTGTTGGGCGGCGGCGAGCCGCGACGCCTTGAGGTTCTAGCCGCCCGCCTGCGAGAACGCATCACCCGGGCGCAGCATGGCGCGAGCCATAAAAGCCTCTATATAGGCCGCATGAAATTCCTCGACCGCAGCAAGATCTATGTCGCGAGCGGCGCCGGCGGCGCCGGCTGCCTGTCGTTCCGGCGCGAAAAATTCATCGAATTCGGGGGGCCGAACGGCGGCGACGGCGGGCGCGGCGGGCATGTCTTCGCCGAGGCGGTCGAGAACCTCAACACGCTGATCGATTTCCGTTACCAGCAGCATTATTTGGCGAAAAATGGCCGTCCGGGCGAGGGCTCGAACCGCACCGGCGCGGACGGCGCTGACCTCATCGTCAAGGTGCCGGTCGGCACGCAGATTTTCGAGGAAGACGAGGAAACCCTGATCGCCGACCTTGAAAAGCCGGGGGAGCGCGTGCTGCTCGCCAAGGGCGGCAATGGCGGCTTTGGCAACGCGCATTTCAAGACCTCGACCAACCGCTCGCCGACGCGCGCCAATTCCGGCCAGCCGGCGGAGGAGCGCACTCTCTGGCTGCGCCTGAAGCTGATCGCCGATTTCGGCCTCGTCGGCCTGCCGAACGCCGGCAAGTCGACTTTTCTCTCCGCCGTCACCGCGGCGCGCCCGAAAATCGCCGACTATCCGTTCACGACGCTCGATCCCGGCCTCGGCGTCGTTCGCCTCAACGAAGGCGAGAGCTTCGTGCTCGCCGACATTCCGGGCCTCATCGAAGGCGCGCATGAAGGCGCCGGCATCGGCGACCGTTTTCTCGGCCATGTCGAGCGCTGCGCCGCGATCGTGCACCTTGTCGATGGAACTTCGGAGCAGGTCGCCGACGACTATCGCACCGTGCGCGGCGAGATCGCGGCCTATGGCAACGGCCTCGACGAAAAGCGCGAGATCGTCTGCCTCAACAAGATCGACGCGCTCGATGAGGCGACGAAAAAGAAACGCCTTGCCGCCCTGTCGCGCGCGGCGGGGCGTCCCGCGCGGGCGATTTCAGGCGTCTCGGGCGCAGGGCTAAAGCCTCTGTTGCGTGATCTGATGAACATCAAGCTTGGAATTTCGCCGGCGAAAGATGTGCTGGACGCCGAAGAAACCACCGGCGAGTGGGCGCCCTGAAACCTAGAGCAGATAATGCGCGGCGACGAGCGCGCCGATGATCGCGACGGCGGTTGCGATCAGGACAAGCCCCATGCGCTTTTCGATAACGGGCGCAATCTGCGGACCGAATTTCTGGAAGATGAAGGCGACCGCGAAGAAGCGCAGGCCCCGCGTTAAAATCGTCGCGACGAGAAAGACCGGCAGCGAAAACTGCATGGCGCCGGAAACGATGGTGACGAGCTTGAACGGGATCGGCGTCAGGCCCTTCATGAAAATGAACCAGGCACCCCATTGGGCGTAAAAGGCCCGCAGGGCCTCCTCTTTTCCGCCATAGCCGAAAAATGAAATGATCGCTTGCCCGACCGACTCGAAGAGGAAATAGCCGATCGCATAGCCGAGCAGCCCGCCGGCGACCGATGCGATGGTGCAGTTCAGGGCGTAGCGCGCCCATTTCGACGGCTCGGCCGCCGCCATCGGCCCGAGCATTAGGTCGGGAGGGAGCGGAAAGAACGAGCTTTCCGCGAAGGAAATCGCGATCAGCGAGCGCTCCGCATTGGGGCTGCGGACGAGGTCCATCATGCGGGATTTCTGGGCGGCGAAAATGGCGGCGGCTCCCTTAACGCGAAAAGGCGGTCCCTGAGGCGACAGGCATAGGCCGGCGCCCCTTGTCTTTGCGTTAACTCCCCAATCGGCGCAAGAAGAAGGCGCCGCGCCGTCAGGGACGGCCGCAAGGGGCAGGCCGGAACCGCCATGATACCGCAACGACACGACAGCTCCCGGGTCGGCCTACTCGGCGGATCGTTCAACCCCGCCCATGACGGCCACCGCGACATCTCGCTGGCGGCGATCAGCCATTTACGGCTCGACGCCGTCTGGTGGCTGGTGACCCCCGGCAACCCGTTGAAGCGCGACGGCTACGATTATGCGCCTTATGAAGAACGACTCGCGACAGCCCGGCGCGTCGCCAATCATCCGCGCATTGTGGTTTCGAATTTCGAGGACCGGAAAGGTCTTCAGTACACGGTCGATACGCTGGAAACGTTGCACGAATTCTGGCCGCAAATCCATTTCGTCTGGCTGATGGGCGCCGACAGCCTTGAGGGATTTCACAACTGGAAGGACTGGCGGCGCATCGCGGCGCTGGTTCCGATCGCTATCTTCAACCGGCCGGGGCACGAAAGCGCGGCGACGGCGAGCGCGGCGGCGCGGGAGCTGGCGCTTTTTCGCGCGCCGATGGGACGGGCCGCCGAGATCGTCGACGCCTATCCGCCGGCCTGGACCTTTATCGAAACGACGCAAAATCCCGCTTCCGCCAGCGAAATACGGCGCAATCGTTCGGGCCGGGCGCCGGAGTGAGCCGATCCGGCTGCGCTCATTTGGCGAAGAATTAAGGCTTTTGCAGGTTGGCGCGACGGCGCGGCGCGACTACATTGATATCGCGGGGGGCAGATCCCGCGGCAGAGTGGAGAGTAAATCTGACGTCCGAAAACCGCCCGGCGGCGCGCAGCAAAGCCGCCCTCAGCCTCATTCCGGGGGCGCCGCCCGCCAGCGAGCGCGCGACCTTTGAAAAATCCGACATCGATCTAGACGGCCTTGGCGCTGGTGACCGCGGCAAAGCGATCCTCGCGCTTGTCCTCGCCGAACTTGAAGACGACAAGGCGGAAGAGGTTGTGACGATAAGCCTTAACGGCAAGACCGACATCGCCGACGCGATGGTCGTCGCGTCCGGGCGTTCCGCGCGCCATGTCGGCGCGATGGCGGACAAGGTCGTCAAACGGCTGAAGGACGCCGGCCTGAAGCGCGCGCGCACCGAAGGCGCGCCGGCTTGCGATTGGGTGTTGATCGACGCGGAGGATGTGATCATTCATCTGTTCCGCCCGGAGGTCAGAAAATTCTACAATCTTGAACGGATCTGGTCCGAAACGGCGCGCGCGCCGGTCAAGACCGATAGCTGACGGCCTCTGAATGCGCCTCGCCATCGCCGCGATCGGTCGCCTGCGCGGCGGGCCTGAATTTGACCTCATCGCTGATTATTCGGCGCGCCTTCGCGCCGTCGGCAGGCCGCTCGGGGTCACCAGTTTCGAAATCCGGGAAATGGAGGCGCCCAAGGGGCTGAAGGGCGCGAAACGCCAGGAGCGCGAATCGGCGCTGCTCGGTCAATCAGCGGGGCCTGGAGCAAAGCGCGTCGTCCTCGATGAGCGCGGCAAGTCGCTCGCCAGCGAGGCTTTCGCCGCGCAGATCGGGCGCTGGCGGGATGACGGCGCCGGCGAGATCGTCTTTTTCATCGGCGGCGCGGACGGCCATGACAAGTCGTTCGCCGCAAGCGCCGATCTTGTCATCGCTTTCGGCAAGGCGACCTTTCCCCACATGCTTGTCAGGGCGATGCTTGTCGAGCAGATTTACCGCGCCATGACCATCCTTTCGGGCCACCCTTATCATCGCGGATGAAACCCGCCCTTTTCCTCGCCGCCTTTTATTGCGCGTTCGCCGCGCCGGCGTCCGCCTATGCCGCCGCGGCCAAGCCTGAAAACGAACTCGCCGAAATCGAGCGCCAACTGAAAGAGCGGCGCGACGCTGAAGCCCGGCTTCGCGACGAGGCGAAAGAACGCGAAAAGGAAGTCGCGGCGCTCCGTCGTCGGATGATTGAAACGGCGAACGCGTTACAGGACGCCGAACGCCGGGTCGGCGAAATCCGCGCCGAAACTACCAAGCTCGAAAAACAGGAGGACGGCCTGCAGGCGTCGCTGAAAACGCAACAGGAATCGTTGAGCGAGGTTCTGGCGGCGCTGCAGTCGATCGAACGCGCCAAGCCGCCGGCGCTGCTGGTCTCGCCCGGCGATGCGGCGCATGCGGCGCGCACCGCCATGCTGCTCGCGGACGTGACGCCGCAGATCGAAGCGCGCGCCGCCTTGCTGAAGACATCGCTGACAGATCTCGCCGCAGTCAGAGCCTCGCTCGACGCCGAGCGCGCGAAATTTGAAAAGACCAATGAGGAAGTCGGCGCGCGACGCTCGATGCTCGCCGAACTTCTTTCGAAGAAACAGGGCGAGAGCCGCGTCGCCGAACGCCTCGCCGCCGCGGCGCAAAGCGAAACCGCGGCGCTGGCGGCGCGGGCGACGTCGTTGCGCGACATTATCGGGCGTCTCGAACGGCTGGCCCGGGTCGTCGCCCCGCGGCTGAAACCGCCGCCGACGGCCCGGTCCTCAGCTGTTCCCTCGCCGGCCCGGCCCCTGCCAAGGCCCGCCCCTTATTCGCCGTCGAAGGCGTTTTCCGCCGTGAAGGGGGCTCTGCGGACCCCGGTTGTCGGAAATGTGATCGGCCGCTTCGGCGGCCCCAAACCAGAGGGCGGAAAATTCGAAGGGTTAAGGATTTCAACCGCCGACCGGGCGATTGTCACCGCCCCGTTCGAAGCGCAGGTCGCCTTCGCGCGGGCGTGGACTCCGATCGGTAATCTTATCGTTCTGGACGTCGGCGCCGGGTACCATATATTGTTGATGGGCGTCGGCGGCTTTCTGGTTGAGGAAGGCCAAAGCGTCAAGGCAGGCGAGCCGGTGGCGACGATGTCCGGCGCAGACGCTGAACTGGATCTCGAGATCCGAAAAAATGGCGAGCCGGTTAACCCGTCCTTGTGGCTCTCGGACAATGCTAGGGCCGACCCGGCCTCCTGAGGGCCAAAGCCGCATATGCGGTCAGTTGCAGAAAACAGGTGTTGGATGACGAATTCGAAAAATCGCAAACCGGCAAGGTCCCGCAAATCCTTCTGGCGCACCGCCGCTTCGGCCGGCGCGCTGACGGCGGCGGCCCTTGGCGGCGCGCTGACGACGGCGGCAGTTCTGTCGGCGGGCTTTGCGCGGTCGACGATCTCGGCGGATACGTTCCGCCAGCTCGACCTGTTCGGCGAAGTGTTCGAGCAGGTGCACCAGAATTACGTCGAGACGCCGGAGGATTCAAAGCTCATCAAGGGCGCGATCGACGGCATGCTGGCCGGGCTCGACCCCCATTCCAGCTATATGGACGCTGAAGATTTCAGCCGCATGCAGGAACAGACGCGCGGCAGTTTCGCGGGCCTCGGCATTCAGGTCGTGATGGACAATGAAGGGCCGGACAAGGGCTACGTCAAAGTCATCGCGCCGATCGACGACACCCCCGCGCAGCGCGCCGGCATGCAGACCAACGACCTCATCACCGAAATCGACGGCGTCGCGGTGCAGGGGCTGACGATTGATGAGGCGATTGACAAGCTCAAAGGCGCGAAAGGAACGCCGGTCGAGATCACCGTGGTCCGCGATCGCGAAAAGCCTGCTTTCAAAGTGAAAATGGTGCGCGATATCGTGCGCGTCGCCGCGGTCACGCATCGCGTCGAAGGTCAATTCGGCTTTATCCGGATTTCCAATTTCAGCGAGCAGACCGAAGACGGCCTGATCAAATCGTTCAAGGCGTTCGACAAGGAAATCCCCGGCGGCGCCAAGGGCTTTGTCCTCGATCTTCGTTCGAACCCCGGCGGCCTTCTCGATCAGGCAGTGGCCGTCTCCGACAGTTTTCTGGAGGGCGGCGAAATCGTTTCGACCCGCGGCCGCAATCCGAAAGATACGCTGAAGGAAATGGGAACGGCGGGCGACCTCGCCAAAGGCAAACCCGTGATCGTTCTCATCGACGGCGGCTCGGCGTCGGCGTCCGAGATCGTCGCCGGCGCGCTGCAGGATCGCAACCGCGCGCTCCTTCTTGGCACCAAGTCGTTCGGCAAAGGCAGCGTGCAGACGGTGATCCCGCTGCAAAACGGCTTGCAGGGCGCGTTGCGCCTGACAACGGCTCGTTATTATACGCCGTCGGGCCGCTCGATTCAGGCCGAAGGCATCGACCCCGACATCCAGATGCCGGTCCTTTATCCCGGCCAGGAAGAAACCGGCGAGCGCCCGACCGAGGCGAGCCTTCCCGGCGCGCTCGACGTCAAAAAGGACAAGGAAGACGACGCCGCCAAGGCGCCGCCGGCGGTCGAGCCAGTGAAATGCGGCTACAAGGAAGACGGCAAAACCTTCAAGGATTGCCAGCTTGAACGCGCGCTTTCGATCCTCGCCGATGCGACGGCCTATCGGTCGGCGCTGGCGGACGCTTCGGCCGGACGCTCAAAAGCGCAATAAATTCGCCTGTACGAAGACTGGAAAACGCCCCGCGTGCGGGGCGTTTTTCAATTTCGGGCGGGTTTTGACCTCAGGGTTTTCCATCCGTTAACCCTGATCTCCCTAGTGTGGCGGCCACATTCACGGCCGCACCGGCGCGGCGAGGGCGTAAAGAAATTCAATGCGGGCACGCCGCTTCAAAATTCCGGTTTTAAGCCGCCTTACCTGGGCCTGGCTCTGTTTTGTCGCGATTTGCGGCGCCGGGGTCGTCTATTCGGCTTTTGACGGCGGAAGAACCCGCGCTGCGGTCGCAATGGCGGTCGAGGGAATCGAGCGCCTCGCCCCGCCCCCGGCCGAACCGATAAAAATCGCCGCTGAAGAGGATCGTCTTGATCCCGCGACGGTCGCGCTGGCGCCGACGCTCGCCGCCAACGCGCTCGATCAGCCGGAGATGCTGGACGCGGTCGACGCGCTTGGCGACATCAATGACGCCTACGCCGTTCGCGAGGATCCGGCCGCCGAAGTCATCATCACCGTCGACGGCGCCCCGGCGCGGGCCATCGGCGCAGAGCGGCCGAAGACGGTGACGCCATGGACGCCGATCGCCGCACCCGATGCCGACTTGCTGAAAAGAACCGCCTACGGATCGATTCCGCGCATCGCCGCCGACGGCCGCAAGCCGTCAAAAGTCTATGCGCAACAATTCACGCCCGGCGAAAAACATGCGGTCGCGCTGATCGTCGGCGGGCTCGGCATCAACCGTGCGCTCACTGAACGCGCCATCGACGAATTGCCGCCGCAGGTGACGCTCGCCTTCGCGCCCTACGCCAAGGATCTGGTGTTCTGGACCAAACGCGCGCGCGACGCCGGACATGAGATACTGGTCGAAATCCCGATGGAGAACCGGATCGGCGACGAAGAGACGCTCGGACCTGCGGCGCTGCTGACGACGCGGACGGCCGAAGAGAACGCCCGGCGACTTGACTGGATATTGTCGCGCTTTGGCGGCTATTTCGGGGTCACCAATTATCTCGGCGCGAAGTTTTCCGGCGACCGTGACGCGATGGAGGCGCTGCTCGCCCGTATCGAAGCGGCGGGGCTCGCCTATATCGACGACACCGGCGCGCTCGAGCACGCGCGCGTCGTCGGCGAAGCGACCACCGTCAATCTCCTGATCGATCCCGGTTTCGGCCCAGACAAGGGAGAGTCGAAACGCGACCTCCAGTCGCTCGAGAAGATCGCGGAAGCCGGCGGCGACGCGCTCGGCAAGACCTACATCAACGACGAAACGCTGAGCGGCATCGTGAAATGGGCGACGACGCTCAATGACCGCGGCTTCGCGCTCGCGCCGGCTTCCGCCGTGCTGGCCTTGCGCGCCGGAGACCGCTAGAGACGTCAGGCAGTTTATCGCCGCATGACGATGACGATCGAAAATATCCTGTCGCGCTACCGCCCGAATGTCGGCGTCGTTCTTTTCAACAGGAAGGGCGAGGTGTTTTTCGGCCGGCGCGTCGGCGACTTCTCGGATTTGGGCGAAGACAATGACGCCTATCGCTGGCAATTTCCGCAAGGCGGCGTCGATGGAGACGAGAATATCAAGGATGCGGCGTTTCGCGAGCTGAAAGAGGAAACCGGGGTAACGACGGCGCGGCTCCTCGCCATGACGCCGGGCTGGCTCGCTTATGATTTTCCGGCCGAATACGCGAAGAAAAAGTGGATCGGCCAGCGCCAAAAATGGGCGGCGATGCTGTTTGAAGGCGCGGAAAGCGAAATCGCGCTTGACGCCGACGCCCATCAGGAATTCGACCAGTGGCGCTGGGGCGAGCTTGAAGAGGCGCCGCGCCTGATCGTTCCGTTCAAGCGCAGGGTTTATGAAGAGCTGGCTGTTTCCTTCGCGCCGCTGCGCGACTTCCTGCGCGCGCGCCGATGAAACGGCCAGCCGATTTTCTGGTCGACCGCATTCTGTATCGAGACGGGCTGATGCTCGTTATCGACAAGCCGGCGGGCCTTCCGGTCCACGCCAAGCCGGGGTCGCAAAAGGGCGAAGGCGGCGAGAGCCTTGAGGACTATTTCGACGGCTTGCGTTTCGGCCTGCCGCGCCCGCCGGCCCTCGCCCATCGGCTCGACCGCGACACGACGGGATGCCTTATCCTCGGGCGCCATCCGAAGGCGCTGCGAAAATTGCACAAGCTCTTTTTCGAAGGCGCGATCGACAAGACCTATTGGGCGATCTGCCGGGGCGTTCCGGAAAGACCTTCCGGCACGATCAATGTCCCTTTGAAAAAGGGTACGCAGAAGGCTGGCTGGAAAATGTCGGTCGCGCAGGCGGACGATGCGGAGGCGCAAGACGCCGTCACCACCTATCGCACGCTGAAAGTGAAGGACGGCGTTTCTTTCATCGAGGCGAAACCGAAAACCGGACGCACGCACCAGATCCGCGTCCACCTCGCTTATATCGGCGCGCCGATCATCGGCGATCCGCTCTATGGCGACTTATCGGCGGAGGATCGCGCGCAGCCGGTCATGCTCCACGCGCGCCGCGTCGTCATCCCGATCTCCAAAAACAAGGACGCGGTCGTCGTCGAAGCGCCGCCGCCAGAGTGGATGGAGCCGTATTTTCAAATGCTCGGAATGTGAGGGAATAAAGTGCGCTTGAACCGGAATTTGGACGCGTATTTCGCGCAGTTCGGCGGTCGCATTTTCACATGGGGCGCCTTGACCGCCGCATTCTTCATGGTGACGCTGTTCATCCTGTTCGCACCCAACTTCACCGATTTCGATCGGACCGTGGAACCGCTCAATCACAAAGATCTCCTTGCGTTTGTCCGGGCGGGTGAAATGGCGGTCAATGGCGACCAGGTCGCGGCCTATGACGCGTCGCAGTTTCAGGCGGGGCTACCCGAGGGCAATAATGGTCATCTCTGGCTTTATCCGCCGACGGCGTTCTTCGCGGTGGTTCCGCTTTTCCTCGCGCCGTTTGGCGTCGTCAAAACCGGCTGGATCTTCGTAACCTTGCTCGCCGCCCTTCTGGTGGCGAGGCTGAGCGGTCCCCGAAAACCATTGAACGCGGTCGCGATCACCTTATCGCCGGGAACCTTCTGCGCGCTCTTCATTTTTCAGGTCGGCGGTATTGTCGCCGCCGCCTTGAGCCTCGCTTTTTCGCAAGCCCAGAAGCGGCCGATCCTCGCCGGCGTCGCGCTCGGCCTCCTTACCATCAAGCCGCAATACGGGCTGATGGCGCCGGTGTTCCTGATCGCGACGCGCAACTGGATTTGCGTGTTTTCCGCCGCCGTCACCGCGATCGTGCTGGCGGCGTCTTCGCTCGCTGTTTTCGGCGCCGACGCATGGGCGGCCTTTTTTGCGTCAATCGGAACGTCGCACGCCAGCCTCGCGTCGCTGGCGCAGCAGGGCGGCGTCAGCGCCAGCCAGCTCGCGATCAAGCTCGGCGGGGGCGCTGCGGCGGCGCTGACGGCGCAGGGTATCGCCGTGGTGATGGGCGTCGCCAGCGTCGCGCTCGCGTCGCGGCGCTTGAACCATGACGGCCTCGTCGCCGTCACGCTGTATGCGTCGCTCGCCGCTGCGCCTTCCGCGTGGATTTACGACTGGCCCCTCGTCGCTGCGTCGCTTGCATTTTATGCGGCCGCGAAGCCGGTCTGGGACGTGAAATTCCAGCTCGCGGCGCTGCTATTATGGATCGCTGTTTTGCCGGCCATGTTCGGCATCGGCGGCGACCGGTCGCTCTATGCGCCGCTCGCGCTCTTTCTCGGATTGATCGGCATGTTGGCCGCCCTGCTGCGGACGCCGAAGCTGACGGAAGCGATACCCGTCCCCACGCCGGCCTGAAGGGCGCGCAGAAACGGGCGGCGAACTTGTCAGGATACGGCGGGGCGATGCGCGCGGCGCTACAGCGCCGCTTGCAGTTCTTTCATCCGTGTGAGCGTCGTCTCGGCCGCCAGTTTCGTCTCCAGCGTGGCGTCGGCGTCGGCAAGATCCTGTTCGGCGTTCTTGATGCGCTCGGCGATCATGTCTCGCGAGAGATCGGCGACGGGTATCGCCTCTTCCGCGAGGATGGTGAGGCCCAATGGCGTTACTTCCGCAAAGCCGCCGCGCACAAAGATGCGCTTTTCATCGCCGCCGGTTTTGACCTTCACCACGCCGGGGAGAAGCACCGTCATAAACGGCGCATGGTTCGGCAGGACGCCGAAAGCGCCTTCAACGCCGGGCGCCTCGACCATGTCGACATCGCCGGAGAAAAGTTCCTTCTCCGGCGAGACGAGGTTGAAGTGGAGTTTGTCAGCCATAATGTGCGGGAGTCGTGAATGGTGAATGGTGAATGGGAGCTACTTGACGCTGCTCTTTTCACCCATTCCCCATTCCCTATTCCCCATTCCCTTCTCTATGCCGCTTCCGCCGCGAGGCGCTGCGCTTTTTCAATCGCCTGTTCGATCGTGCCGACCATGTAGAAGGCCGCCTCGGGGAGATGATCGTAGTCGCCGGCGACGAGGCCCTTGAACGAGCGGACCGTGTCATTGATCGGCACCTGCACGCCGGGGCTTCCGGTGAAGACCTGCGCGACGTCGAAGGGCTGCGACAGGAAGCGCTCGATTTTCCGCGCGCGCGCCACGACGAGTTTGTCGTCTTCGGAAAGCTCGTCCATGCCGAGAATGGCGATGATGTCCTGCAGCGACTTGTAGCGCTGGAGGATGTTCTGGACCGAGCGCGCGACCTGATAATGCTCTTCGCCGACGATGCGCGGGTCGAGGATGCGCGAGGTCGAGTCGAGCGGGTCGACGGCGGGGTAAATGCCCTTTTCAGCGATGCCTCGATTGAGAACCGTCGTCGCGTCGAGGTGCGAGAACGAGGTCGCGGGCGCCGGGTCGGTCAAGTCGTCGGCCGGCACGTAGATCGCCTGAACCGAAGTGATCGAGCCTTTGGTGGTCGTCGTGATGCGCTCTTGCAGCTGGCCCATGTCGGTCGCCAGCGTCGGCTGATAGCCGACGGCTGACGGGATGCGCCCCAAAAGCGCCGACACTTCCGAGCCCGCCTGCGTGAAGCGGAAGATGTTGTCGACGAAGAAGAGAACGTCCTGGCCCTGATCGCGGAAATGCTCGGCGACGGTGAGGCCCGAAAGCGCGACGCGGGCGCGCGCGCCCGGCGGCTCGTTCATCTGGCCGAAGATCAGCGCGCATTTGGAGCCGGCGGCGGAGCCCGCTTTTTTCGGATCCTTGTTGACGCCCGACTCGATCATCTCGTGATAGAGGTCGTTGCCTTCGCGGGTGCGCTCGCCGACGCCGGCAAACACCGAATAGCCGCCGTGCACTTTCGCGATGTTGTTGATCAGCTCCTGAATGAGAACCGTTTTGCCGACGCCCGCGCCGCCGAAGAGGCCGATCTTGCCGCCCTTGGCGTAGGGGCACAGGAGATCAACGACCTTGATGCCGGTGACGAGGATTTCCGCTTCCGTCGACTGCTCGACGAAGGGCGGCGCTTCCTGGTGAATGGCGCGGCGCGTCTTGTGCTCGACAGGGCCCGCTTCGTCGACCGGCTCGCCGATGACGTTCATGATGCGCCCGAGCGTTCCGTCGCCGACCGGCACCGAGATCGCAGCGCCCGTGTCGACGACTTTCTGGCCGCGCACCAAACCTTCCGACGTGTCCATCGCGATCGTGCGGACGATGTTCTGGCCGAGATGCTGCGCCACTTCGAGAACGACGCGGTTGCCGTGATTGTCGGTTTCGAGCGCGTTCAGAATCGCCGGCAGATCGCCGTCGAATTCAACGTCGACGACGGCGCCGATGACCTGGCTGATGCGACCTTGTTTGCTCATTGCGTACTTCCTTCGTTATCCGTCTGACCTAGAGCGCTTCGGCGCCCGAGATGATTTCGATGAGTTCTTTGGTGATCTGCGCCTGACGCGCGCGGTTGTATTGCAGCGTCAGCTTGTCGATCATGTCGCCGGCGTTCCTCGTCGCGTTGTCCATCGCGGACATTGACGCCGCCTGCTCCGACGCGACGTTTTCGAGGAGCGCGCGGAAAACCTGCACCGCCGCGTAGCGCGGCAGGAGCGCCTTCAATATCGCGTCTTCTTCCGGCTCGTAGTCGTAGACCGCGCCCTTGAGATCGGGGGTTTCGACGCCCTCCGGCGCGACGGCCGGAATGATTTGCTGCGCGGTCGGAACCTGGCTCACGACCGATTTGAACCGACCGTAAAACAGCGTCGCGACATCGAACTCGCCGGCGTCGAACATCGAGAGGACTTTCGACGCGATCTCTTGCGCTTCCTTGAAACCGATCTGGCGGATTTCGACGAAGTTGGTTTTCCAGACGATCAGTTCGCCGTACAGGCGCTTAAGCTGGTCGTTGCCCTTGCGGCCGACGGTGATGATCTTCACCGTCTTGCCTTCGCCCTGAAGCTTGACAATCCGCTCGCGCGCCAGACGCACGATCGACGAGTTGAAGCCGCCACAAAGGCCCTTGTCGGCGGTCGCGACGATCAGAAGATGCGTCTTGTCGGCGCCGGTCCCGCGCAGGAGCGCCGGGGCGTTCGGATTATCCTTCGCCGACGCCGCGAGATTGGCGAGCACGCCCTCCATCCGCTCCGTATAGGGACGAGACTCGCGCGCGCGCTCTTCCGCGCGGCGCAGTTTCGCCGCGGCGACCATCTGCTTCGCCTTGGTGATCTTCTTCGTCGACTTGACCGAAGCGATCCGGTTTTTGAGGGCTTTAAGGCTCGGCATGAGATCAGCGCCTTACGCGAACTTTTTCACGAAGGCGTCGATGACGCCGTCGAGCTTGTCCTCGTCCGCCTTTTCGAGCTTGCCGGTCTCGCGGATGGTCTTCAGCAGCGCCGCGTGATCGGCGTGAAGGTGACGCAGAAGCTCCTTCTCGAAATCCTGGACGCGGTTTTTCGGCATCTTGTCGAGATAGCCTCTGACGCCCGCGAAAATCACGCAGACCTGTTCTTCGACCTGCAGCGGCGAGAATTGCGGCTGCTTCATCAGCTCGGTCAGGCGGTCGCCGCGATTGAGAATCCGCTGCGTCGTCGCGTCGAGGTCGGAGCCGAACTGCGCGAAGGCGGCGAGTTCGCGATACTGCGCAAGTTCGCCTTTGATCTTGCCGGCGACCTGTTTCATCGCCTTGATCTGCGCTGAGGAGCCGACGCGCGACACCGAGAGGCCGACGTTCACCGCCGGGCGGATGCCCTGATAGAAGAGATCGGTTTCAAGGAAGATCTGGCCGTCGGTGATCGAGATGACGTTGGTCGGAATGTAGGCCGACACGTCGTTCGCCTGCGTCTCGATGATCGGCAGCGCGGTCAGCGACCCTGCCCCGTTCTTTTCGTTGAGCTTCGCGGCGCGCTCCAGGAGGCGCGAGTGGAGATAGAACACGTCGCCCGGATAGGCTTCGCGGCCCGGCGGACGGCGCAGCAGCAGCGACATCTGGCGGTA